>NZ_CALLXM010000288.1 GCF_937875265.1 uncultured Acetobacter sp.
TACGGTCTGGAACGTCTGGCCATGTATGTTCAGGGCGTCGAGAACGTTTATGACCTCGATTACAACGGGACAGGCCTGACCTACGGCGATGTCTTCCTGCGCGCCGAGCAGGATTATTCCCGCCATAACTTTGAGCTGGCGGATACGGAACTACTGTTCCGCCATTTTGCCGATGCAGAAAAAGAAAGTGTGGCACTGGCAGAAGCCGGTGTTGCCCAGCCTGCCTATGACCAGTGCCTTAAGGCCAGCCACCTGTTCAACCTGCTGGATGCGCGCGGCGTGATCAGCGTGAGTGAGCGTGCGGCTTATATTGGCCGTGTGCGGACGCTAGCAAAACTATGCTGTGAGACCTGGCTGGCTGGCGAGGACAAATAAGATCATGCCCGAATTGCTGATAGAACTTTTTTCAGAAGAAATTCCCGCCCGCATGCAGCAGCAGGCCGGTGAGCATCTACTCCGCCTGCTATCTGATGCTCTTGCCCCGCTGAACCCGCAGGGTGCTGTGGCCTATACCGGCCCGCGCCGCATTGCGGCCTCCTGCACGCTGGACGCGCATGTGCCCGGCCGCACGGTATCTGAGCGCGGCCCGCGTGAAAGTGCACCGGATAAGGCTCTGGAAGGCTTCACCCGCAAGCATGGTGTCACGCGTGATGCCCTGACGTTGAAGAACGGCTTCTGGGTGCTGGAACGGGAAGAACCCGCTATTAGCGCCAAAACGCACATTGCCGCCATTATGCCGGACCTGCTGCGCCGCTTCCCATGGCCCAAATCCATGCGTTGGGGACAGGGAAGCACCTTTACGTGGGTTCGCCCGCTGCGTCGCATTCTGTGCATTCTGAACGGTGAGACCGTCGCGTTCTCTCTGGCGCAGGGTGACGATAATGGACACAACCTCCAGCCTGGCAACCAAACGGAAGGCCATCGCTTCCTCTCTCCCGGCGCGGTGACTGTCAACAGCGCAGCGGAATGGCAGGACACGCTGAAAGCCCGCCATGTGCAGGTGCACGCAGCAGACCGTCGGGAAACCATTGTTACAGGCCTGACGGCCCTTGCTTCCTCAGAAGGTCTGACCCTTGTGCCAGATTCCGGGCTGGTGGATGAAGTCGCCGGACTGGTGGAATGGCCGGTGCCGTTCCTTGGCCGGATTGACGAGAAATACATGGATCTGCCCGCCGAGGTGATGCAGGTCTCCATGCGCGTCAACCAGCGCTATTTTGCCCTGCGTAACGAAGATGGGTCTTCTGCTCCACGCTTTGCATTTGTAGCCAATATTGTCCCGGCAGATGACGGCACGCTGATTGTCACAGGAAATGAGCGCGTGCTACGCGCCCGCTTTGCCGATGCCCGCCATTTCTGGGATCTGGACCGCAAGCACACCCTCGCATCACGCCTGGGTGCGCTGGATGCCATCACTTTTCACGCCAAGCTGGGGAGTCAGGGAGACCGCACACGCCGTATGATGCGTCTGGCCGGGCTGATTGCCCCGATGATTGGGGCCTCTAAAACCGAGTGTGAACGCGCCGCCGAACTCAGCAAAACGGACCTGACCACCGGTATGGTTGGAGAATTCCCGGAACTGCAGGGCGTGATGGGCGGCTATTATGCACAGCATGATTGCGAGACACCGAATGTCTGTCAGGCCGTCAGTGAACAGTATATGCCGCGTGGCCCTGGTGACACGGTACCAACAGCCCCGGTTTCTGTTGTGCTGGGTCTGGCAGACCGGTTTGACATGCTGGCTGCTTTCTTTGCTGCGGGTGAAAAACCGTCCGGCTCAGGAGACCCGTTTGGCCTGCGCCGTGCTGCACTTGGCATTATCCGCCTGATCCGGGAAAACGGTTTGCGGCTGGATCTGGTCAAGCTGTTCCTGCTGGCAGCTGAAACGCTGCCGGAAGCGCTGCGGGAAGCACCGGATCTGGCACTGCTGCCGCAGTTTATTGCGGAACGACTGCGTGTTCAGCTACGCTCAGAAGGTGCTCGGTATGATTGCCTTGCTGCAATTTCTACCGGCAATACCGACACGGACATTACCCGCCTTCTGGCCCGTGCACAGGCGCTGGAAACCATGCTGGCCACGGAAGACGGGAAGAACCTGCTCGCCGCGACCCGTCGTGCAGCTAATATTCTGCGCATTGAAGACCGCAAAGATGGCCCGCACGAAGGTGCCCCCGATCCTGCTCTGCTTGCTCAGCCCGAAGAGCAGGCTCTGGCCGCCACACTGGATCGGGTTGAACCGGCTGTGGAAAAAGCTTTTGCAGAAGAACGCTTTACCGACGCCATGCGTGAGGCCGCCAGCCTGCGCGGGCCTCTGGATAAATTCTTTGAAGCTGTGACCGTCAACGCCCCTGAAGCTCCTCTGCGCCTCAACCGCCTGCGGTTGCTGGCTCGTCTGGGCCGCATGATGCGTCTGATTGCAGATTTCAGCCAGATTGAAGGCTAAGCGCCCTTTTCCTGGACGGGCTTAAACTAAAAAAGAGAGACGTGGTGTTCTGCCATGTCTCTCTTTTTTTATGGATACTCTGGAGTTTCCCCCAAAAGTTCAACTCAGCCGCGTGCCATTGGGAACCGGTCTTTCCAGAGAGGCCAGCACGACGCCCTCTTTTGTTTCAAAACCCGAGAGCAGGAACTCGGAGCGAAACGGCCCAATCTGTTTTTCCGGAAAATTGATAATCCCGATAATCTGCCGGCCAATCAATGTTTCCGGCCCATAGAGATGCGTGACCTGCGCACTGGTTTTACGCTCCCCATACAGCCCGAAATCCACCCAGATTTTATAGGCCGGTTTGCGCGCTTCTGGAAAAGGCTCCACGCGCAGAATGGTGCCTGCGACCATCATGATTTTTTCAAAATCTGACCAGACGATCTGCTCCATGAGGCACACTCCTTACCTGTTGATCATGATGCCTTTCTTTGTGTCGTAACACCGGGACGAAGCTCACATAAAAAAAGCGTGTGGCCTGATCTGACCACACGCTTTCCTGTTTTTAACCCGAATTTTTGTCTATTCGCATTTTATAATCAAACCATGAAGCCATGCACGGTTATCTAGGCGAGCGCCCAAAAAAGAAACTAACAACCAGCAACACAACAAAAACAAACAACAGAATTTTTGCAATACCAGCAAAGCTGGACGCAGCGCCGCCAAACCCAAACAGAGAGGCAATCAACGCCAGAATCAAAAAGGTCAGAACCCACCGTAAAATAGCCATCTCGTCTCTCCTCAAGAACACCGCAGTTTCTCCGGAAAAACATTCCGGCACTGTGCTTCCCCCAATCCAACGCAGGGGAAACAAAAAAGTTCTCTCGGTATAGAAACGAGCTACTCAATGCACGACGCAGAGACATACGCTCCTGAGTTTAAGCCTAAAACAGAGGCGCAAAACTCAAAGCTATTTGGTCAGTGGCCTTCAGACCCCGGAATAATATCGTACCCCGCACTACCCGGAGCTGGGCCCGGCTGGGGGCCGCTCCCTACAGCAACGCCAACCATCTGGTTGGAAGCTGGCCCGATTTCCCGTGCGTCTATTGCAACCCCAAGCTCACCACTGCTGCCCGTACCCACGGCATACAGCATCTGCCCCGGCTTCAGCCAGGCTGCCAGACGAGTAGCCTCACGCGGGGGAAGATAAACCACGGAGTGATCTTTCAGAACCGCGCCATTCAGCTGGCCATCCAAGTCATACAGCGGCATCCAGACCTCGCCGTGCAGCACCAGATCCGGGCCCGCGATCATCTCGGTAGACTGACGCGGCATGGCAATGAAGGTGTCCTGCATGCCACGCCCACGTGGGCTGGTAAGGCCAAAGGCCCGAATAATGGGAAGCGTGCGCCCCTTCAGGCCACGGATATCAACCGTATCACCGGGTTTGATCAGGCCGGCCAACGTGTGGCCCTGATCTGGGGAGACGAACACCTGCGTGCCGTCATTCAGAACAAACCCAACCACGCCCCCGTGGGAAGACGGCAGAAACTGCGACACCTGCCCGCTGAAGTGCGGCAGGCCTGTGAGGTCATACACCCCGGCAGCTTCCTTTTCCGTCACCGTCTGGTGGGACGAAAATATTGCCGCACTCTGCTGCCCGGCGGGTGCCTTATAAGCAGGTGCCGCAAGGGCCACAGAAGAAGCCAGCAGGAAAGCTGGAAGGCAGAACAGATGGCGCATGGATCAACCGATTAGAGGAAGGGAGACTATGCGCCATTGTTCGTCAGGAATGCGCTTCCGGCAAGAGCCGGAAAAGCGTGTCAGTGGCGGAAATGACGCATACCGGTGAAGACCATGGCAATCCCGGCAGCATCGGCCGCAGCAATCACCTCATCATCACGGATGGAGCCACCCGGCTGAATAACAGCGGTTGCCCCGGCAGCCACAATGGTTTCCAGCCCGTCAGCAAACGGGAAAAATGCATCAGACGCTGCAACAGACCCCTGCGTGAGCGGTGCATCAAGCCCGGCGGCCTTAGCGGCTTCCCCGCTTTTGCTGGCCGCAATCCGTGCGGAGTCAACGCGGCTCATCTGGCCAGCGCCAATGCCTACCGTGGCATTGTTCTTGGCATAGACAATGGCGTTGGACTTCACGTGCTTGGCCACACGGAAGGCAAACTGCAGGTCTTCCATTTCCTGAGCAGACGGCGCGCGTTTGGTAACCACACGCAGGGACTCGGGTTTGATCTGCCCGTTATCCCGTGTCTGCGCCAGAAAACCACCAGCCACAGAGCGTACAACCACACCCGCAGCAGCGGCATCCGGCAGGCTACCCGTCAGCAGCAGGCGCAAATTCTTCTTGCGCGCCAGAACAGCTTTTGCCTCATCATCCGCATCCGGAGCGACAATGACTTCGGTGAAGATCCCGGCAATTTTTATTGCTGTTTCCACATCCAGCGTGCGGTTGAGGGCAACAATCCCACCAAAGGCAGACACAGGGTCACACCGCAGGGCTGTGTCCCAGCATGCTGCAAGGGTGTCACCCACTGCCACACCGCACGGGTTGGCATGTTTGACAATCACAACAGCCGGACGATCAAACTCTGCCACGGCTTCAAACGCAGCATCGGTATCGTTGATGTTGTTGTAAGACAGCGCCTTGCCCTGCACCTGCACAGCCGTCGCCACGCCGGGGCGTGTGCTGCCGTCTTTGTAGAAAGCAGCCTGCTGGTGCGGGTTTTCACCATACCGCAGCACTTCCGCCCGCTGGCCTGCCAGCACAAAGCGTTCCGGCAGGTTGTCCTGCGCCTGTGCAGCAAACCATGCAGCAATTGCGGCATCATACGCTGCGGTGCGGGCATAAGCCGCACCGGCATAGGCACGACGCGCATCAAGCGTGCTGCCACCCTGCGCCAGAGCCTCAATCAGCCCGGCATACTGAACGGTGTCGGTCAACACCACGACATGCCCGTGATTTTTAGCTGCGGCACGGATAAGGGCCGGGCCGCCAATATCAATGTTTTCAATGCAGTCTTCAGTGCCAGCGCCGGCAGCAACCGTTTTTTCAAACGGATACAGATTGACCGCGACCAGATCGATCGGGGCAATCTGGTGTTCTTCCATCTGGGCCACATGAGCAGGCAGATCACGCCGCCCGAGAATGCCACCGTGGATCTGGGGCACAAGCGTTTTTACGCGACCATCCAGAATTTCGGGGAACCCGGTGTGATCAGACACCTCGGTGACAGGAAGGCCAGCGTCACGCAAAGCGCGGGCAGACCCACCTGTGGAAAGAATTTCCGCACCGTGCGCGATCAACGCGCGCCCGAGGTCAAGAAGCCCCGTTTTGTCGGAAACAGAAATCAACGCGCGGCGCACGGGTTGCGTCGTCTGGCTCATGGGGCGGACCTTTCGCACGGCTAAACCTGAAGTAAAGCGGCTCCTTAGCCAACAAGCGGCCCAAGAGCAACCATTCTCACCCCGGAAAGACCTTTAACGGCGCGTAAAGGTCCAGTAGAGCGGCTGACGACCAACTGCGATCGCTTTTGCTTCATAACGGGTGGGGAACCAGCCTTCCGGCCGCTCAGAAACGGGCGGCGGGGCTTCAAAAAACGGTTGTGTGCTCATGACTTCATCAACCCATGCCTGATAGGTCGGGTCATCACTTGCCACACGCCAGACAGCACCGAGTTTAAGCACGCGGGCCACAAGAGCCACGTTTTCCGGATGCATAAAGCGCCGCTTGGCATGACGCGCCTTGGGCCACGGGTCTGGAAACATCAGGAACAGCCGGTCCACTGCGGCATCTGGCAGAGCACGCAGCAATACGCGGGCATCATCATCCCACAGGCGCAGCATCTCTGGAATGGCTGACGTCACTTCCTCCCCAACCGGGACAAAGCGGGTCAGCAAAGAGCACAGGCCGTTATCAAAAACTTCTGAGGCAATATAGCCAACATCGGGGTGGGCATTATGCTGCCCCACCACATGTTCTCCGCCACCAAACCCGACTTCAAACCAGATTTGCTGTGGCGGGCGGCCAAAGGCCGTAGCCGGGTCCGTTGCGCGATCCAGCGGAAAGCGCAAACGGGGCAACGCCTCATCGAGAAGGCGTTGCTGACGGGGACGCAGCGAATGGCCGCGCGGTCGCCCATATAGTCGTTCGGGCGACGGCTTGACGTCCGGTCCGCGCACTTCCTCCGTCATCGTGTCTTCAGACCTTAGCGGTTGAAAGCGCCACGCAGGGCATCCACCAGATCGGTGCGTTCCCACGTAAAGTCATCACGCGCATCATCCGGCGTACGGCCAAAGTGACCATAAGCAGAGGTCTGCGAATAAATCGGACGGTTAAGGCGCAGGTGCTTACGAATACCACGCGGTGAGAGGTCCATGACCTCACGCAGCACAGCACCCAGACGGGCTTCGTCCACATCCTTGCCGGTACCATCCAGATCCACATACACGGACAGCGGATGAGACACGCCAATGGCATAGGACACCTGAAGCGTGCAACGCTCTGCAAGACCAGCGGCCACAACGTTCTTGGCCAGATAGCGGCAGGCATAAGCTGCGGAACGGTCAACCTTTGTGGGGTCTTTACCGGAGAATGCGCCGCCGCCATGCGGAGCTGCACCGCCGTATGTGTCCACAATGATCTTGCGTCCAGTCAGACCACAATCCCCATCGGGCCCACCGATCACGAAGATACCGGTCGGGTTGACGTAGAATTCGTCTTCCGGCGGCATCCAGCCTTCCGGCAGGACATTGCGCACAATGTCACCCAGTTCTTCACGCAGCTTCTTCTGGCTTACGCCTTCATCATGCTGGGTGGAGATCACCACGGACGTAGCGCCAACGGGACGACCGTTGGAATAACGCAACGTGACCTGGCTTTTTGCATCGGGCTGAAGGCCAGCTGCACGCGGGTCACCCGCACGGCGCAGATCACGAATCTCGTGAAGGATGCGATGTGCATAATAAATGGTGGCCGGCATCAGTGTGTCGGTTTCAGTGGAAGCGTGGCCGAACATGATGCCCTGATCGCCAGCGCCTTCATCTTTCTCGCCAGCACTGTCCACACCGACTGCAATATCAGCAGACTGAGCATGGAGGTAGTTGGCCGCATCAGCTGTACGCCAGGAAAAACCGTCCTGATCGTAACCAATGTCCTTCACCGCATCGCGTGCAGCCTGAATCAGGCCCTCGGATGTGATGGAAGAAGGACCGCGGACCTCGCCAGCCAGAATGATCCGGTTTGTGGTTACCATGGTTTCACAGGCCACGCGGGCTTCCGGGTCCGCTGCAAGATAAGCATCCAGAACAGTATCGCTGATCCGGTCCGCAACCTTGTCGGGATGACCTTCGGAAACTGATTCCGAGGTAAACAGGAAATCGCCGTCTTTACGCATGATGGTGCCGTCTGCCCCGCGCACTATGAATTAGGAATTATGACTGCCACCTTAAGAAAAGGCGACGGGATCGTGTGGCGGAATAGTGGCCGATGGTCAAGTGTATTGCCGCCATGCATCCGCCTGAAGCGTATATATTCTGTCCTGCGCAGGACAAATTTCCCGCATTTAAACGAACAGATTGTATTGCACAGACCGCAGAGTTCAGCCCCTGACAACCGGTTAAAAGAAAAAATTACGATTGGAAACGTACATCCAAGATAAAGGAATTAAAAATGCGCAACTCCCTCAGCAGGGAGGCAGGCCCAGCACATCTTCCATCCCGTAACAGCCTGCAGGACGACCTTGCACCCAAAGCGCTGCCCGCACTGCTCCGGTCGCAAATACGCGCCGGTCAAAGGCCCGATGAGTCAGAGTGATCTGCTCATCCGCCGCAGTAAACAGGACCTCATGCTCTCCAACGATCTGCCCACCCCGGAGAGCCGCAAAGCCGATAGCACCCGGTTTACGAGGCCCTGTATGGCCATCACGTCCACTTTCCCGCACCGTGGCAAGCGCAACACCACGCCCTTTTGCCACGGCCTCCCCAATAGCCAGAGCCGTGCCAGAGGGCGCATCCACTTTCTGCCTGTGGTGCATTTCCACAATCTCGGCATCGTAAGACTCGGCGGGAAGCGCCTGCCCCATCATCTGGGCCAGACGACGCACCAGCGTGACACCAGCGGAAAAATTGGCTGCCTGAACAACCCCGATCTGCTCTGCTGCTTTCTGCACAGCCACCTGCTGTGCATCAGAAAGGCCGGTTGTGCCCAGCACCCATGTCGTGCCGTGTTCCGCCAGAGCCTGCGCGTGCGGAATAACCGTGTCTGCATGGGTAAAATCAATCACCACATCACTGACGGCCGCCAGACTGGCCATATCTGTATACAGAGCCAGCCCTTCCGGCAGGCCGGTCGCGGTCGATTTGTCGCGCACTGTGCCGCCTGCCAGCACCGCCCCGGCAGCCTGCACGTCTTCTACCAGCAAGCGGCCCACACGCCCGGTCACCCCGGCAATGCCAATACGCAGCGCCTGATCTGTCATGCGGGTCGTTCCTTACAGAAGCGGCATCAGCCCTTGTTTTCAAAAAATTCCCGAACCCGTGTGAAGAAGCCCGTATGTTCGGGGCTCCCCTTCACGTTCTCACCGGCTTCTTTTTCAAACTCTTCCAGCAGTTCTTTCTGGCGTTTGTTCAGATGCTGCGGGGTTTCCACGGTGACCTGAATATACATGTCGCCACGCGCGCTGGAACGCAGAACGGAGAAGCCTTTGCCCCGCAAGCGGAAATGCGCGCCTGTCTGCGTGCCTGCCGGAATTTTGACCTTGGCGCGGTTGCCATCAATCACCGGCACTTCAATTTCCGTGCCCAGAGCAGCCTGCCCCATACGCAGCGGCACACGGCAATAAACATTCGCTGCGTCACGCTGGAAAATTCCATGCTCTGCAACCGAGACATGCACATACAAGTCACCAGCGGGAACGCCCTGACCACCAGACTCGCCCTC
>NZ_CALLXM010000289.1 GCF_937875265.1 uncultured Acetobacter sp.
AGGTGTGGGGCATAGTCTTGCCGCACATGGTATGGAGGAAGGCTATGGGGTGGGGCCTTCACAGAGAGCGGTATCGGAACGCGGTATGATCAGTCTGTTTGATATTTTCAAAGTCGGCATCGGGCCGTCCTCGTCCCATACCGTGGGGCCGATGCGGGCGGCGCTGCGGTTTATGGAGGCATGTGCAGGGCTGGGTGCTGCGGAGGGCGATGCCTGTGCCGGTGCAGCGTCCGTCGCTCATATCCGGGTCACGCTGTATGGCTCTCTGGCCTGGACGGCGAGCGGCCATGCAACGGACAAGGCGGTTATTCTGGGGCTGTGTGGTGAGCACCCGGAAACTGTCAGGCCGGACCAGACCGATGCCCTGGTGGCGCATGTGCGCGCCGAGGGCTGCCTTCCCGCACGGGCCGGGGCGGCCTCAGTCCGCTTTCAGCCAGATACGGATATTGTGCTGGATAAGGACACCCAGCCCCCTAAACACCCCAATACCCTTCAGTTTGAAGCGTTCGACCAGAACGGGGGCCTGCTGCACAAGGCGCGGTTCTGTTCAGTGGGGGGCGGATTTATTGTGTCTGAAGAGGCTGCGGAGAGCACCTCCTACACCATGCCGGATGTGCCGCATGATTTCCGTTCCGGCGCGGACCTTCTGGCTCTGACGCAAAAAACCGGCCTGAGCATTGCGCAGATTGTGTTTGAAAATGAGAGTGCGATCCGCCCTGCGGCTGAGGTGGTGAAACATCTGGACCATATTGCTGATGTCATGATGCACTGCATTGAACGTGGCGTGGCACAGGCGGGTATTCTGCCCGGAAAACTGCGTGTGCACCGACGGGCGCATGCGCTGTATGAACGCCTGAAAGACAAAGACCGTCGCAACAGTAACCTGCCGCATGAAATTATGGACTGGGTCAGCCTGTTTGCAATTGCTGTGAATGAGGAAAACGCCGCCGGGGGCCGCGTGGTGACAGCCCCCACCAATGGGGCGGCGGGCGTTGTGCCTGCTGTGCTGCGATACTATCGGGATTACTGCCCGCAGGCCTCAGCAGAAGGCATGCGGGACTTCCTGCTCACGGCCGCAGCTTTCGGCAGCCTGGTCAAGCGGACTGCCCCCATTGCCGGGGCGGACGGGGGGGGCCCGGGGGACGGGGGGGGTGCGTCCTCTATGGCAGCAGCAGGGCTTGCTGCCGTGCTGGGGGCCACACCGGCACAGGTGGAAAACGCTGCGGAAATTGCCATGGAGCACCATCTGGGCATGACGTGTGACCCGGTGGCCGGACTGGTGCAGATCCCGTGTATTGAGCGCAACGCCTTTGGCGCGATCAAGGCGATCAACGCGGCCTCACTCGCTTTGTGCGGTGATGGAGAACACCGTGTGTCACTTGATCAGGTCGTGCAGACCATGGCCGAAACCGGGCGTGATATGAACCACCGCTATAAGGAAACATCCCTCGGCGGTCTGGCGATGAACTTTCCGGAGTGTTGAGCTGGAGCCAGTTTGCGCTAAAATGGCTTTTGGGGAGTGCAGGAGGTGTCTTGCTCGGGCGCTTCAGGAGTTTGAGATGCTGTGGCAGTCGCAGCAGACGCGCGGCGTTGCTGCAATTTGTGGTGGAATGCCGGGGCGGGGCGGGGTTGTTGGGCCGCCATAGCGGCAACGCGGGCGCTTGCATTGGCCAGCATTTGCGGAATCAGCTGTGTTTCCGGCAGGTTTTTCCAGTATTTGCGTGGCATTTCAGACAGCATGGCTTTGGTCTTGATGCGCGCCGGGTTGAAGGTGGACACGTAATAGGTCTGCCAGAGCTGGTCCACATCATCTGAAAGTTTGGGTTTTGCGCAGGGCGTGGGACTGAAGGCGCAGGTGTCCCCATTCCAGGCCAGAGAGCCTTTGGGGGTGAGGATCACCCAGTCCATATCCACAAAACGCTTTGAGAAAAACGGGGCCACGCCGGGCAGAATGTAATGGTCCGGCTCAAACCATGCGTAAAAGGAGCGGCGGCCAGCCTGCGGGCTGCCATGTTCACGGAAGCGGACATACGCTGTCATTTTATGCGTATCTTCCCGCACCTGCCGGTGCATGTGGATGGCGCGGGCAATATCCGGGTCTGTGGCAATGCTGGCTAAGGCCGGTTCCATCTGGGCGCGCCAGAGAATACGGTAGGCGAGTGCAAAACGGGTCTGGTCCGCATGGCGCAGGATGGAGCGCAGCAACGCGAGGCATTTGCTCCGTAAAACGGGGGAAGGTGCATCGGGTTTTTCTGTGGGGGCAATCAGAGGGGTGTCAAACAGCGTGGTTTCAGCTGAGGCACAGCGCCACTCAATGTCTTCCGGCGCACAGCCCGCCATAAAGCACTGGCGGGCCAGCGGCCGCCATGCGGAAAAGGATGTGTGGTCGTCGAGGATAAAACCGTAAGCCATGATCAGGGAAGACGTCTCAGAAGAGGGCAAGCTGCTGGGGCTGCGGCACAAAAAGCTGCCGCAGGTTCTGCCGTTCTGCCAGCCTGCCGGGGGACCAGCCGGTGGCGTACAGAAAGGGTTTCACCTTGCGGAGGGAAATTTTCAGCAAGGCAAGGTCTTCCAGCCGTAACTGCCGGTGGCGGCGCGCGGCCAGAATGGCCTGCACGGAGCGCACTCCCAGCCCCGGCACACGCAACAGCATTTCCTTGGGCGCGCGGTTGAGGTCTATGGGGAACATGGCGCGGTTAGCCAGCGCCCAGGCCAGCTTGGGGTCTAGCTCAAGGTCCAGCATACCGTCTGGCCGGGCAGCGGTAATTTCTGAAAACTGAAAGCCGTAAAACCGGAAAAGCCAGTCGGCCTGATACAGCCTGTGTTCACGCAGCAGCGGCGGTGCTTTGATGGGCAGAATGGCCGAAGCATCCGGAATGGGGCTGAAGGCCGAGTAATACACCCGCCGCAGCCGATAGCCCGTATAGAGCGAGGAACTGCTGGAAAGAATATCCTGATCAGTGGCCTGATCAGCCCCCACAATCATCTGCGTGCTCTGGCCACCGGGGGCAAAGCGCGGGGCTTTGCGGCCTGTTAGAGTGCGGTCTTTCGCAGCCTCAATATGCGTGCGCATCTTCCCCATGGACTGGCGGATTTCTGAGGCATGTTTTTGCGGCGCGTAGTCAGCCAGCCCGCGCTCGGTTGGCATTTCCACGTTGATGGAAAGCCTGTCCGCATACAGCCCGGCTTCCGCCAGCAGGGCGGGGGAGGCGTTAGGAATGGTCTTGAGGTGGATATAGCCACGGAATTTATGCGTCTGCCGCAGCTCACGCGCTACGCGCACCATCTGGCTCATGGTGTCATCAGATGAGCGGATAATGCCGGAGGAGAGGAACAGCCCCTCAATATAGTTCCGGCGATAGAATTCCAGCGTCAGCCAGATAACTTCATCCGCCGTAAACCGCGCACGCGGCACGTTGGAGGAGGAGCGGTTGATGCAGTAGGCACAGTCATAAATGCAGAAATTGGTCAGTAGGATTTTCAGCAGGGAAATGCACCGGCCATCAGGCGTGAAGGCGTGGCAGATGCCATTGCTCACGGACCCCAGCCCTTTGGTGGCCGCAGAATCCCGTTTGCCTGCCCCGCTGGAGGAGCAGGAGGCATCATATTTGGCGGCATCCGAGAGCAGGGCCAGACGGTCAGACAAGCTTTGCTTCATAATGTTCATGTTATGTTCTTGTGTGTCGCAATGCAAGAAATCTCTTCCCGATGGGGCGGTCAGGAGCGATGAATCTCCGTTTGTTGTCGTAAAAAGAATGGAAAAATAGAAATGAATGGTCTGGAGATGGCTGGCTCGGGTGAGGTGTTCCTGAGTCGGGGGTGCTGAAAGCGCGAGTCCTGTACAAAAGGGGAACGCGGTTTCGGGTTCCCCATGAACATGGTGCGTGCGGCATATTTTCCTGTGTGGAGGGCGGTTGCATAAAAGCGCGGGCGACAGCGTGTTTCTTACAAATCAGAAATTCACATATGCGTGCGTCGTATGATTTTGGGGCATCCGCCTGCAACGGAGGAGAGAGAAGGCGCGTTTGGAGAATGCTTTCCGTGGGGAGCCACAACTAAAAACAACAAGGACGTGGTCTATGCAGATTTCTAAAGAGACCCTGCTGCGGTCATACCGTGCCATGCGCACCATTCGGGCTTTTGAAGAGCGCCTGCATCGCGAATTTGCTACCGGGGAAATCCCGGGCTTTGTGCATCTTTATTGCGGGGAGGAAGCCTCCGCAGTGGGTGTCTGCTCGAACCTGACCGAGCAGGACACCATCGCCAGCACCCATCGTGGCCACGGGCATTGTATTGCCAAGGGCGTGGATGTGGGCGGCATGATGGCTGAAATTTATGGCCGCAGCACCGGCGTGTGCCGTGGCAAGGGCGGGTCCATGCACATTGCGGACCTTTCAAAAGGTATGCTGGGGGCCAACGGCATTGTAGGGGGCGGACCGCCTCTTATCTGCGGGGCGGCTCTTTCCCATAAAGTTTTGAAAGACAACGGTGTTGCCGTAGCTTTTTATGGGGATGGTGCCTCCAATGAGGGCACGACGCTGGAAAGCCTCAATCTGGCTTCCGTCTGGCACCTGCCTGCGGTTTTTGTGGTGGAAGACAATGGCTATGGTGAGGCCACAGGCTCCTCCTACGCCTGCGCAGGCACGCAAAAGGACCGCGCCGCCGGGTTTGGCATGCCGTATATGGAGTGTGATGGTTCAGACTTCTTTGCCGTGCATGACGCTGCACGGGATGCCATTGACCACGCCCGTTCCGGCAAAGGGCCGGTGATGCTGCATGTGCATCTGGAGCGGTGGTACGGGCATTTTGAAGGGGATTCCATGAGCTATCGTGCCCCGAATGAAGTGGCTGATGCCAAGAAATATCGTGACTGCCTTGAAAGTTTCCGTAAGCGGGCAGAGCAGGACCAGCTTCTTGACCTCAGTGCGCTCGATGACATTGACGTCGCTGTGGCCGATGACATTGAAAGTGCGGTGAAAGCCGCCAAACAGGCCCCCTGGCCGGAAGATGCGGATCTGATGGCGAATGTCTACGTCAAAATCTGAAGGATCTTGTCAGAATGTCTGAGTATTTCATCGTGTCTGATGAGATGAACGGACGAATTTCAGGTGATGGCACAGGCCTGTCGCCTAAACGTGTTTGCAAAAAACGGGCCGGTCTAGCCGCGACAGCCCCGGAAGGTAAAGACTCATGAGCAAGAAAAGCTTTCGTCAGGCGATTAATGAAGCGCTGCGTCAGGAAATGCGGCGTGACCCCACGGTTGTGCTGATGGGGGAAGATGTGGCCGGGGGGCAGGGTGGCTCGTCCGGTGTGAAAGATGCCTGGGGCGGTGTGCTGGGCGTAACCAAAGGGCTCCTGACCGAATTCGGGGAACACCGCGTTCTGGACACGCCTATTTCCGAGGCCTCCTATATCGGGGCCGCCGCAGGGGCTGCCGCGACCGGCCTGCGCCCGGTGGCGGAACTGATGTTTGTTGATTTTGTCGGGTGTTGTCTCGATCAGATCATGAATCAGGCTGCCAAATTCCGTTACATGTTTGGCGGGAAAGCCCGCACGCCACTGGTTATCCGCGCCATGTATGGGGCCGGGTTCAATGCGGCGGCACAGCATAGTCAGGCGCTGTATCCGCTGTTTACGCATATTCCGGGCCTGAAGGTGGTGGTACCGTCTTCCCCTTATGAAGCAAAAGGCCTGCTGATTGAGGCTATCCGGGATGATGACCCGGTAATCTTCCTTGAAAACAAAGTCATGTATGATGATGAAGAGGAAGTGCCGGATGAGGCCTACACCATCCCGTTTGGGGAAGCGCGTCTGACGCGCGAAGGGGATGATGTGACCATTGTAGCCATTGGCCGCATGGTGGGGATGGCGAATGAGGCTGCGGACCGGCTGGCAAAGCAGGGTATTTCCTGCACCGTGCTGGACCCGCGCACCACATCTCCGCTGGATGAACAGACCATTCTGGAATGTGTGGAAGATACGGGCCGCTTAGTGGTGGTGGATGAATCCAGCCCGCGCTGCAACATGGCGTGTGATATTTCCGCCCTTGTGGCAGAGCACGCATTTGGTGCTCTGAAAGCCCCCATCCGCCGCGTGGTGCCACCGCACACGCCAGTGCCATTTTCTACCCCGTTGGAAAAACTCTATATGCCCAACGCTGAAAAAATTGAAGCGGCGGTTAAATCCGTCATGATGCAGAAAACGCCTGAGGTAGCCTGAACCATGACTAATAAGCTGACAGCGCTGACCATGCCTAAATTCGGTCTGGCCATGACGGAAGGCAAGCTTGCCTCCTGGGCCTTCTCTCCTGGTGACACTGTGCGAGAAGGGGATGAAGTCGCGGATATTGAAACCAGCAAGATTACCAGCGGGTATGAAAGCCCGGCCTCCGGTGTGCTGCGCAAACAGATCGCGCAGGCGGGTGAAACTCTGCCGGTAGGGGCGTTGCTGGGCGTGGTGGCCGATGCAGATGTGCCGGAAGCCGAAGTTGACGCCTTTATTACAGGCTTCAAAGCGGACATAGCAGAAGAAAGCACGGAAGATGCAGCACCTGCCAGCACTGATCCTCGCCTTCATACTGTAGGAGAATACAGCCTGAACGTGCGGGATGTCGGGCAGGGGGATGGGCCGCCGCTTCTGCTGATCCACGGCTTTGGTGGGGACCTGAGCAGCTGGATGCTGAACCAGGATGCTTTGGCACGGCACAAGCGGGTGATTGCGTTTGACCTGCCGGGGCATGGCGGGTCTTCCAAGGATGTGGGGGATGGTTCGGTGTCTGTTCTGGCAGAAGCTGCGCAGGCTCTGCTTCAGGCGCTGGACATTCCAAAGGCGCATGTGGTGGGCCACTCACTGGGTGGAGCGATTGCGCTGGCACTGCTGCGTGATTTCCCGGAAGCTGTTGTGACGCTAACGCTCGTTGCCCCTGCGGGGCTGGAACGTGGTGTGAATACGGACAGCCTGACGGATATGGTGGAAGTTGACCGTACGCGGGATATGCAAAAAGCCCTGCAAGCACTGGTGCGTGATAAATCTCTGGTCAGCCGCAAAATGGCAGATAATGTGTTGCGTCTGCGCCGTCTGGATGGTGCGCGGGAGGCGCTGCGAACTATTGCCGCATCCTGTTTTGTGAATGGTGAGCAGTTGCTGGATTTGCAGCCAGTGCTGGCTAAGGCCTCTGTCCCGGTCACGCTGTTCTGGGGGGAGGAGGATGAAATTTTACCTGTGGCGGGTGCGAAAAACGCCCCGGATTTCGTGACAAAATACCTCCTGCCAGAGGTGGGGCATCTCCCGCAGCTTGAAAAAACAGTTGAATTTAACAAAATTGTTGAGGCGTTTCTGGAAAAGAACTCCGCTTAAACAGAAGCGCCGCGTAAAACACTGACACTTGCGGCATCATGCGGGAGCAGGGTGCCGTAATGGTCCGCATACTGTGCGGAAAATGCCTCCCGCTCCAGCCGCTCACAGTAATCAAGGTAACGGATCAGGGCGCGTTGCCCCCTGAGCGTATTGCCGTAGGTGCGCTTGTAGTGTTTCCACAGGATCAGCACGTTGACGGACCACGCATCATACGCATGGTTCGCCACACGCTGCCGGACCAGAGTGGGGAGCTGGTCAAACGCCTGCCAGTCATCCCCGTTATAGCGCCGCCACATTTCATGACGCAGGGTGCGCTCGTTTGAAACCTCGTCCTTAGGCATAGGCCTCTTCCTCAGGCTGGCGGTGCTGCCATGCGGGAAAAGGGTCAGGCATGGCGGCATAGAGTTCCGGCTGGAAGCGGGGGCCGTCCTGCACCGGAACAAGGCAGTCATCCAAAGCGGCGCGGACAGCACTTTCATCCATATCCTGTGTTCCGATAAACACAATTTCCTGCCTGCGGTCCCCATACATGGGGTCCCACCGACTGGTGAGCATGGTTTTCCAGTCTTCATCTTCAGGCCAGTGCTGAGTGGGAATGGCGGTCCACCACAGCCCGATGGCCTGCGTGCGGACCAGCGCGCCAGCCTGCCCCAGTTCTCCCACCCATTCCGGCCGGGTTGCCAGCCAGAAATGCCCTTTGGCGCGCACAACACCGGGCCACATGGTGTCGATAAAAGCTTTGAATTTTTCAGGGATAAACGGCAGGCGGGCACGATAGACAAAGCTGCTTATGCCGTATTCCTCTGTTTCAGGAACATGCTCGGCTGCGCCATAGAGTTCCTTATACCAAAGCGGGTGCTGTTCGGCTTTTTCATGGTCAAACCGATGGGTGTCCAGCACGCGGTCCAGCGGCACTACGCCCATGTCTGTTTCAATCAGGTCAGCATCCGGATTAAGGGCGCGGATAATCTGTTTGGCGGCGTCACGCTGCTCTGGCGTTGCGGTGGACACCTTGTTGAGGATCACGACATCTGCAAACTCAATCTGTTCGACCAGCAGGTCCACGAGTGCGCGGTCATCTTCCTCGCCCGCTGTTTCTCCCCGGTCTTTCAAAAAGTCTGTAGAGCCATAATCTTTTAACAGATTAACGGCATCCACCACGGTTACCATCGTATCCAGCCGCGCGAGGTCCAGCAGGCTCTGGCCCTCTTCATCCCGGAAGGAGAACGTGGCGGCTACGGGCAGAGGTTCAGCAATGCCTGTTGACTCAATAAGCAGATAATCAAACCGGCCTTCATCAGCAAGGCGGCGCACTTCCTGCAACAGGTCATCCCGCAACGTACAGCAGATGCAGCCGTTGCTCATTTCCACCAGTTTTTCATCCGTGCGGGAGAGGTCACTGCCTTCACGCACCAGATCAGCATCAATATTCACATCGCTCATGTCATTGACAATGACGGCCACCCTGCGGCCTTCGCGGTTGTTCAGAATGTGGTTGAGGACCGTGGTCTTCCCGGCTCCCAGAAAGCCGGACAGGACGGTAACGGGAAGCCGTGCGGACATTATGGTCTTTCCTTTGGATTGCGGTTCTGATGCGCTATGTGATACGTTATATCATAACAAAATGATAAAGCGAAATGTCATGACGCATAGCCGGTCTTCCTTCCAGTACAGCACGCCTGAAGCCGCTTTTCAGGCTATTGATCAGGCAGAGCATCACCTTGCACTGGCCACGCGCACACTGGGGCCGGACCTGGAAAAAGCGGCACAGACTTACCTGAAAGACGGGCCATCCCTGATTTTGATGGCAGACACGCCAGAGGCTCTGGCGCAGGAGCTTGCACCGGTTTCTACGCCAGAAACTCAGCCTTTACTGGCCGATGCGCTCGGGCTGGTGGGCCGGTATTGCGCTGCTACGGGTATGGATGCGGTGCGCTTCCGGCTGGAGCGCATTACCAGTGACAGTTGCAGGCGCTTCCATGTGGACCATGTGGTGCTGCGCCTGCTGTGCACCTAT
>NZ_CALLXM010000290.1 GCF_937875265.1 uncultured Acetobacter sp.
GTCTCTCAGGCCTGCCTGTTTTCAATCAGGCTTTTACGAATGGCGCGGCCTCGCTGGATGCGGTCCACAATATAGTCCTCATCACCCCAGCGGATGGCCCGCGCCATGGCCTGAGCATCTTCCATAAAGCGGGCCAGCATTTCCAGCAGAGCCTCACGGTTGGACAGAAACACATCGCGCCACATCACAGGGTCTGACGACGCGATGCGGGTAAAGTCTCGAAAACCAGATGCGGCAAAGTCCAGCACTTCAGACCGGGTTTCATCCGCTAGATCATCCGCCGTGCCGCAAATGGTAAAGGCCAGAAGATGCGGCAGATGGCTGACAATGGCGCAAACGCGATCATGATGCGCAGGCGTCATTTCCCGCAGGCGTGCGCCGCAGCGCTCCCAGAATGTGCGGATCGTGGCAAGCGCCTCAGGCGGTGTCGCATCAAGCGGCGTCAGCAAGCACCAGCGGTCTTCAAACAGAGTTGCAAACCCGGCATCTGGCCCGGAATATTCTGTGCCTGCCATAGGGTGCGTCGGCACATACGTCACATCGGGGCGTAGAAAGGGGCTGATCGCCTCAATCACGGAGACTTTGGTCGAGCCAACTTCCGTCAGGATGGAACCGGGCCGCATGACGGGCAGTACCTGTGCTGCTACAGACCCCATAGCCCCAACCGGCACGCATAGCATGACGCAATCGGCCAGTGCTGCGGCCTCAGCCACATCAGCCATGACTCGATCGGCAATTCCAAGCTCTTCCACCCGCGCCCGAGCTTCCGGCGAGACATCAACAGCAATCAACTGACGCGCCAATGTGCCCTTCTGCTGCGCACGACGCAGCACGGAAGATCCAATCAACCCCGGCCCAACAACCACAAGCGTATCAAACATAGGCGTTACAGCCTCATCAGCCGATGCCGTTAGGGCATCCGGGCCAGACGGCTCAGAAACAGTCGGAGACACTCTTCAGGAATCCTTCACCACTGTCGGAGCGGGTCCGTAGCTGACATCCGCTGTTTTTTTAGCAACAGGCTGCCGCAGCCCCCGCATTTCCATCACCTGCCACAGCAGCAGGACCGGAATACCAATGGCCAGTTCACGCCCGCGCCGCAGTAGAGACAAGCCTAAGGATACTGAGGAATCAATCCCGAACGCATGACCCAGCGCCATGTAGGCCCCTTCCTGCACACCCAGACTACCGGGCACCAGAAAACCAAGGGACATAACGGCACAGGTCACGCCCTCAATAGCAACTGCGTTCGGCAGACTAAGGGCAGCCCCTAGCAAATTGGCGGTTATCCAAAGCATAGCCGCGCTGCCCAGCCAGCCAAGCAGATGGTAAAATGCAGAAAGACAAATCCGGCCCGGGCGGCTCCAGATAGCTTCCATCCGCTCCTGCAGCATATCTGCACCGCTGAGCATGCTGTCATGCCACTGCGATGTCAGGCTACTGGTAAACATACCACCAAACTTGCGGAAAAGGTTGCCGCCATGCCGCTGCGTCCAGATGAACCCGGCGGTGCCGATCATCAGGAAGACAGCGCCGATCATGACCGGCACCACAAACGGGCTGGAGCGCTGATGCGCGACCAGAAAGGCTACGCCAAGCAGCACAAACGCCACCTGCCCCATCACTTCCGTCGTGATATCCGCCAGATTGGCACTCGCGGCTTCAGGCCAGTCAATCTGGCGGGAACTCCGCCCATGCAGACCATGGCCAGAGCAGGTTGCCCGGATTCCGATGACAATCCCGCCAAGCTGAGAGAACGGCAGGCAGGTTGCCGCAGCATCCCGCACCATGCGTGCGCCAAGCAGGCGCAGATACCCGATTTCCGGTAGAGCAGCGTGCCAGGCGAGCCCCAGCATGCCGTTTACAGCAAGCTGACAGCATACCATAAGGAGGAAGCCGCTCAGACCAATACGCATAACAGCGTGGATCACGGAGCCAACGCCACTCCATGCCACTGCTGCCGTAATGGCAACCAGACCCAGTAAAGTCAGAAAAATAGTAAGCTTCTTCAAGGCCTAAGCTCTACCTGCCCGAGATGCCCCCCTGGGCCTCCCTGCTCCCTGATGCGTAACACCCGACCAGAGGGGCTGAATTCATGAGTGATCAGACCACTTACACCAGCCCGGGGTCTGGCGCCACCTTGGGCGTCAGGATAAAGAAACAAACCAGCCGTTCGGGTTTCACACCCTTTGTTTCTCATCCCCATTATGGGAGCGCACTTTAATATGACCGCCCACACGCTCGTCACCGGCGCGACAGGTTTTGTCGGGTCTGCCGTTGCCCGCACGCTGCTTGAGCGCGGACACACGCTGAGACTCATGGTGCGCGAGGGCAGTGACCGGCGCAATATTGCTGACATCCCGGCTGAACTTGTGGAGGGTGATCTCTCCCGCCCCGACACCTTCGCCCGGGCTGTGGAAGGTTGCCGTTACGTCTTTCACGTAGCAGCAGACTACCGGCTGTGGGTACCAGACCCCGCCCCCATGATGACCGCCAATGTGGAAGGCACCCGCCTGCTGATGCTGGCAGCTCAAAAAGCCGGAGTTGAGCGCATTGTCTATTGCTCCTCCGTGGCAGCCCTCGGTCTGGTTGGTGACGGCACGGATTCTGATGAATCAACACCGGTGCACGAACACGGGGTGATCGGCATCTACAAACGCTCCAAATACCGGGCCGAGCAGGAAGTGCTCCAGCTGGTTAAGGAGCAGGGCCTGCCTGCCGTAATCGTTAACCCTTCCACCCCGGTCGGACCACGGGACATCAAGCCGACTCCAACCGGGCAGATGATTCTGGACTGTGCTGCTGGTCGTATGCCCGCTTATGTGGATACCGGCGTGAACATTGTGCATGTGGATGACGTGGCTGAAGGCCATGCACTAGCACTGGAACGTGGCACCATCGGTGAAAAGTATATTCTGGGCGGCGAAAACTACCTGCTGCGCGACCTGTTCGCCATGGTTTCTGAAATTGCCCATGTGCCACCCCCGCGCATAAGCCTGCCCCAGAGCGTTATCTGGCCAGTTGCGGTCGCCTCTGAATGGCTCTCCCGCTCTTTTGGCTTCTCACCGCGCGTCACGCGGGAAATGCTGGCCATGTCCCGCAAGAAAATGTTCTTCTCCTCCGACAAAGCAATCCGGGAACTGGGCTACGCCCCCCGCCCCGCCCGGCAGGCTGTGGAAGATGCCATTACGTGGTTCCGTAACAACGGTATGCTGAAATAAGGGGCGGGGTGATGCTGTTTGGTCTGGCTGTTCTTTCAGCAGCCATCTGGTTTGGTCTTATTTTTTTCCACGGCCAGTTCTGGCAGGCAGGCCCCGTCCTGCGTCCTGCCCCCCCTGGTAATGTTCCGGCGGACATTATGCCGGATGTCACGGTCGTCATCCCCGCACGGGATGAGGCCGAGTCCATTGAGGTCGCCCTCTCTTCCCTGCTGAAGCAGGATTATGCGGGTCGGTTGTCCCTCATTCTGGTCAATGACCGCAGTGAGGACGGAACAGGCACTTTGGCCCGAGCCCTGCCAGACCCCAAAGGCCGCCTGACTGTTCTGGATGGCGCAGACCCAGAGCCGGGCTGGAGCGGCAAGCTCTGGGCCGTAGCGCAGGGCGTAGCCGAAGCCCGCCGCCAGCAGGACGCCAATAGCGGCTATATCCTGTTGACCGACGCTGACATTGTGCATGCACCGGCCCATATTTCCACGCTGGTCGCCAAAGCCCAGACAGATACCCTGCATATGGTGTCTGAAATGGTGGAGCTTCAGTGCGAAAGCCTGGCAGAACGCGCTCTGGTGCCTGCCTTTGTGTTCTTCTTTGCACTGCTTTACCCCTTTGCGCAGGTGAACAACCCCAAAAGCCGAACGGCCGGGGCTGCTGGCGGTACAATCCTGATCCGGCGGGACATGCTGGCTGAAATTGGCTGGATTGAAGCCCTTAAGGGCGCGCTGATTGATGACTGCACGCTGGCAACCTGCGTAAAGCAGGCTGGGGGCCGCCTCTATCTGGGCCATTCCTGTCTGGCCCGTTCCATCCGCCCTTATCCTTACCCTATTGATATCTGGCGCATGATTGCCCGTACGGCTTTTGTGCAGCTCCGCTACTCTCCGCTCTTTCTGGTACTTACGGTGCTGGCTATGGGGGTTGTGTGGATTGCACCGGGGCTTATCGCCCTGTTCGGGCATGGTCTGATCCGCTGGGTCGGGCTGGCAACATGGGCTGTCTCTATCGGGTCTTTTATCCCAACCCTAAGCCGCTTCCGCATTTCTCCCCTCTGGGCGCTGACATTACCGTTTGTGGCCGTTTTCTACACAGCCGCCACCATTGGATCCGCCGTCAATCATTACCGGGGTCGTGGTGTAGTCTGGAAAAACCGGGCCTATACGGATGCCATTCCAAATGATGGCCGCACAGCAGCTTCCGCCGTGGCCAGTCTGCCTGAACAGGAAAAAACAGCGCAAAGGCCGGGGAGCCGGGCATGAAAGTCTGGTTTTCAGCCCGTGTTGCTGCCAGTGGCATCCCTGTACTCGTGGGGAGTAGGCATGCCGGAAGAGAGCGTGTAAAGCTCCGCCTTATGTCCCACTGTTTCTCCTTGCCGAGCCTGACATGACCGATACCGCCTCCGTATGGGGAAGAGACGATGTCTCTTCCGGCAAAGGTGCGTCTGACGAGAATTTTCCCGTGGGCTCCCTTCTGCTCAGCAAGGTCCTGCGCCCGCATGTTCATGCTTACTATGATTACGCGCGCGTTATTGACGATATTGCCGACAGCGAGACCCTGAGCGCGGACGAGAAAATCGCCCGTCTGGACGCCATGGAAGAGGTGCTTCTGGGCAAGCGGGACCCCATTCCCCGCGCAGATGCCATGAGTGCCGCAAAACTGCGCGCCTCCCTTCTGCGCACAGGTGTCCCGTTTGAAACCGCGACAGATCTGCTGATTGCGTTCCGGGACGATTCCCGTGGCACACCCTGCACCTCGTGGGATGACCTGCTGCATTACTGCCGCTACTCCGCCAATCCGGTCGGGCGGTTCTTGCTGCACCTGCATGGTGAAGTGCCGCAGACCTTTGAGGCCTCCGATGCCCTGTGCACGTCCCTCCAGATTCTTAACCATTTGCAGGACTGCCAGGGTGACCTGCAGCGCCTGCACCGGTGCTATATGCCGGCAGACCTGATGGCGCAGTCCGGGGCCACGCAGGATGATCTGCTGGCTGGCCGCGCCACCCCAAACCTGCGCCGGGTGTTCAACACCCTGCTGGACGGTGTGGACGCCCTGAACCGGGAAGCCTCTGCCCTGCCCGGCCTTGTGCGGGACCGGCGCTTCCGTATGGAATGTGCAGCCATTGTCAGTCTGGCGCACCGTCTTACGCAGCGCCTGCGGCGCGAAGACCCGCTGGCAGGGCGGGTTGCCCTGAAACGCACAGATATCATGTATGCAGCCGGTGCGGCTCTGCGGGCATGGTCCTGAGCTTTCAGAATGTCCGCAGGTCTGTAAAAAGAACCGGGCATGAAGAATTGATGAACAGACAGGTGAAAAGCGCGTGACAGCTCAAAACATCCAGACGCATGACGAGCCGACCCCCCTCGGGTGTGACCCCGCGGATCTGGCATGGGTGGAAAGCACGGTAAAGCAGGCCGCCACGTCCTTTGCCGCTGGCATGCGCATTCTGCCGCCCATGCGCCGCTACGGCATGTATGCCATTTATGCCTTCTGCCGCGTGGTGGATGATATTGCCGATGGGTATGAACCCATGCCAGAGCGCAAAGCGGCTCTGGATGCGTGGCATCAGCGCATTGTGGCCCTGTATGACCACGGCAAGACGCAGGACCCGCTGGACCGTGTGCTTCTGGCAACCATCAACTTTTTCTCCCTCCGGCAGGATGATTTTCATGCCGTGATTGATGGAATGATGATGGATGCGGAAAACACCATCGTCGCACCGGACGAGAAAACGCTGGACCTGTATTGTGACCGCGTAGCCTCTGCCGTTGGCCGCCTTTCCGTCCGCATTTTTGGTGATAGTTCCGAAGAAGCTGATAAGGTCGCCTACCATCTGGGCCGAGCCCTGCAGCTGACCAACATCCTGCGCGACATTGCTGAGGATGCTGCCCGTGGCAGACTCTACCTGCCGGGGGACCTGCTGGACCGTTTCCATGTGCCGCGTGATCCTATCAAGGCGCTGTCCGCCCCCGGTCTGCAGGGTGTGGCCAACATTCTGTCCGTGCGGGCGCTGGACCACTTCCAGATAGCCTTTACCACCATGCGTGCCTGCCGCCCGAAAGCCATGCTTCCCGCACGGATTATGGGTGCCAGCTACGAGGCCGTTCTGATCGCCCTGCGTAAACGCGGCTGGTCTGGCACGGCCCTGCATGAACGCCCTGAGACCTCAGCCCTGAACAAGGTGTTCTGGCTCACCAGATCCTACCTTCTCTGACCCTGAAAGAGACTAACGGTATGGCTGCATCTGTGCACATTATTGGGGGCGGCGTGGCTGGTCTGGCTGCCGCTGTGGAAGTGGCTGGTTCAGGCCGCCGCGTTATTGTGCATGAAGCTGGCCGCGCCTGTGGTGGCCGTGCCCGGTCTTATGAAGACAAACAGCTGGGCTGCCGGATTGATAACGGCAACCATCTGCTGCTGTCTGCCAACAAGACGGTCTTCCGCTATCTGGCCATGACAGGCGCCACCGATACCCTGACTGGTCCCGGCATCCCCATTTTCCCGTTTGCTGATCTGGCCGAAGGCACCCGCTGGACGCTGGACCTTTCCCGCGGGCGGATGCCGTGGTGGGTGTTTCAGCCGCACCGGCGCGTGCCGGACATGCGGGTGGTGGAACTGCGCAGCCTGCAAAAGCTAATGCAGGCCGGAGAAAATGAGACTGTCTCCAACTGCCTCCTGCCCGGTGCCCTCAGCCGCCGGCTGCTGGAGCCTTTCGCTATTTCTGCCCTCAACACATCCTGTGAAACCGGGAGTGCCGCCCTGCTAGGCACGGTGGTGAAGGAATCGCTCTCCCTTGGTGGCAAGGCCTGTGTGCCGTGGTTCCCCAAGGAAGGACTTTCTGAAACGCTGGTGGACCCCGCGCTGGCGCATCTGGCCATTCTGAATGCTGAAGTCCGCACCCAGAGCCGCATCAGCGCGCTGGATGTCAGCCGTGGCCGCGTGACCGCCCTGCATGGCCCGGACGGCGTTATTCCCCTTACGGAGAATGATACCGTCATTCTGGCTGTGCCCGCCCCCGTAGCGGAAAGCCTGCTTGCACCCCATATTCCCGGCTTTCAGACCCCTAATGCTTTTGAAAGCATCCTGAACCTGCATTTCCGCATGGACTCAACACCTCGTGCGGTGGGGTCCTTCGCCCGCGCCGGGTTTATGGGGCTGGTCGGCAGTATTGCGGAATGGGTATTCCTGCGCGGTGACATTCTCTCCGTTACCGTCAGTGCCGCCAACCGCTTCGCGGAGCAGGACCCGGATGATCTGGCCCGTGCCATCTGGCAGGATGTACGCCACGCCTGTGACCCGGTTTTGAAAGACCCGCTACCCGACACCCCGCCGCATCAACGCGTGGTGTGGGAAAAGCGCGCGACCTTTGCCGCCACGCCGGAACAGAACCGCCTGCGCCCCGGCTCCGCAACACAGTTGGTGAATCTGGCTCTGGCCGGAGACTGGACGGCAACAGGGCTTCCCGCCACACTTGAAGGCGCAATGAGATCAGGCGTGAAGGCCGTGCACACGCTTGGCCTGCGGCGCCCTTGATCCGCACAGCATACAAGACCCTCCCTTTCTTCCACATCCAGCAAGCAATAAGGAACCCGAACCATGGCCGCTGATGGTAGCGCACTTCCTGACACCACCCTTTCCAGCTCCGATCTGGATCGTGTGGTGGAAAATGCTCATGCCGCATTAGGCCAACGCCAGCAGGCTGACGGCCACTGGGTTTATGAGCTGGAAGCAGATGCCACCATCCCGGCGGAATACATCCTGCTCAGGCACTACATGGACCGAATTGACGAAGAGCTTGAACAGAAAATTGCTGTCTACCTGCGCCGTATTCAGAGCGAAGAGCATGGTGGCTGGGCACTCTATCATAACGGCAAGTTTGACCTCTCCACCTCCGTCAAAGCTTATTTTGCACTGAAAGCCACCGGCGAGGATATCAACGCCCCGCATATGCGCCGCGCACGGGAAGCTATTCTCGACCATGGCGGTGCCGAGCGCAGCAACGTGTTTACCCGTATCCAGATGGCTCTGTTTGGTGATGTGCCCTGGCGTGCCACACCGGTTATGCCGGTGGAACTGATGCTCCTGCCACGTAAGGCATTCTTCTCCATCTGGAACATGTCCTACTGGTCCCGCGCTGTGATTGCCCCGATACTGGTGCTTGCTGCTCTGAAACCTATTGCTGTTAATCCGCGCCAGATTCATATCCGCGAACTGTTCGTCACACCACCAGAGCGCGTGAAAGACTGGATCCGTGGTCCATACCGCTCTGTGTGGGGCCGCGTGTTTAAGGGGCTGGATACCGTCCTGCGGCCCACCCTTGGCTTCATCCCGACCAAAACGCATGAAAAGGCCATTAAAGCCGCGATTGACTTCATTGAACCGCGCCTGAATGGCAAGGATGGTCTGGGCGCCATTTATCCAGCCATGGCCAATGTCGTCATGATGTATCGCGCACTTGGCGTGCCGGATGATGACTCCCGCGCCGCGACCGCATGGGACGCTGTGCAGGGCCTGCTGGTACACAAAGAAGATGAGGTATATTGCCAGCCCTGCGTGTCCCCCATCTGGGATACAGGACTTTCCGGCCACGCGATGATCGAAGCCGCATCTGGCCCGAAAGGCATTGCGCCGGAAGAAACACTGACAGAACTGCGTAAGGCCAGCAAATGGCTGCGTGAAAAACAGATTCTGAACGTAAAGGGTGACTGGGCCATCAATAAGCCCGACCTCGCCCCTGGTGGCTGGGCCTTCCAATATGGGAATGATCATTACCCAGATGTGGACGATACTGCAGTCGTTGGCATGCTACTGCACCGTGAAGGGGACCCGGCTAATACAGAAGCCATCGCACGGGCTCGCGAGTGGATTATCGGCATGCAAAGCCGTGATGGCGGGTGGGGTGCATTTGATATTGATAACGATAAAGATCTGCTCAACCATATCCCGTTCGCAGACCATGGTGCTCTGCTGGACCCGCCAACAGCAGACGTGACAGCGCGTTGCATCTCTTTCCTTGCCCAATTGGAAAATGTGGAAGATCGCCCGGTTATTGAGCGCGCCCTGACCTACCTGCGCAAAGAGCAGGAAGCGGATGGCTCATGGTTTGGCCGCTGGGGCACCAACTACGTGTATGGCACATGGTCTGTTCTGTGCGCGTTCAACGCTGCCGGCATCTCGCATGATGACCCGGCAGT
>NZ_CALLXM010000291.1 GCF_937875265.1 uncultured Acetobacter sp.
TATGGCATGGGGATGGAATGTCATGCCTGCATTCCTTGCGTTAAGGCGTGTGGAGAAAGAGAGATGCCATATAGGGCCAACGTTGTGGCTAAAGTCGCTGTAAGCGGCAAACGGAAGGAACGGGCGGTCATAAGATCCCCTTATCTACTGGGGCGGTGATGACCGCCCGGATAACGACTTCATTTCAATTTAATAACGAAGCCGTGGGGTCTTTCGTTTGGAATGTTGTAAATCTTACTTTTGCATGGACTGGTGTTTGCGCTTAGTAGCGGATCATCTGGTCCAGAAAGCTTTGCGCGCGGTCTGTCTGGGGGGTTGTAAAAAAGGTTTCGGGCGGTGTTATTTCAAGAATTCGTCCCTGATCCATAAAGACAATTTTATCAGCAATACGGCGGCTGAAGGCCATCTCATGCGTGACGCACAAAGTGGTAATGCCTTGTTCTGCCAGCGTGTCCATAATGCTGACAATCCCGGTGATAGCTTCCGGGTCCAGCGCTGCTGTCGGTTCATCAAACAGCATGACTTCTGGCTTCATGCACAGGGCACGGGCAATAGCTACGCGCTGCTGCTGGCCGCCTGAAAGCTGAATGGGATATTTGTTGGCCTGCTCAGAAATTCCGACTTGTGCCAGAAAATTATGTGCCATTTCCTGCGCGTCTTTACGGGGCACTTTTCGGACAAGCAGCGGAGCCAGCGTGCAGTTATCCAGGACACTCAGATGCGGAAACAGATTGTAGTTCTGAAAAACCATCCCGACCATGCAGCGGAGTTCGGTCAGATTGGTTTTTTCATTAATAAGCTTGCCGTCAACCAGAATGCTGCCGCTGTCATGGGGCTCAATACGATTGAAGGTGCGGATAAGAGTTGATTTTCCAGACCCTGAAGGGCCCAGAACAACAATTTTTTCGCCCCGCATGACATCAAAATTCAGCCGGTCAAGTGCGACAAACTCTCCATAAAGTTTGCTCATGTTCCGCACGGAAATCATCGGTGCATCGTGCGGAGGCTGCCCCCCGTTGTGGGGGAGTGTATCAGACTGCATTGACTGTAGCTTTCTTCCGATCGGCCCATGAGAAGCGGCGTTCAACGCGTTTTTGTAAAAAGAGAAAGAAAAATACCATGGCAAGATAATAGACAAGGGCGGCTGCGTAATATTCTGTAAACTCAAACGTACGCGCGACTTGCACCTGAGTAATGGTCAGAAGTTCCTGCAAGGAAATGACGGAAGCCAGAGATGTGGTTTTCAGAAGACTGATAAATTCATTAATGGTTGGCGGAAGGGCCACGCGCAACGCCTGCGGGAAAATGACATAGCGATAAACCTGTTTGCGCGTCATTCCCAAGGCATCAGCAGCAAGCTCCTGGCCACCGTCAACGGCACTCAGAGCCGCACGGTTTATTTCGACCTGATAGGCAGATTCATTAATTGAAAGGGCCACCAGTGTTGCCAGAAATGGCGTAAACCACTGTTCCCGAAAGATGGGGAAAAACTGCGGCAGCGCATTCCATATAAACAGGAGCTGCAAAAGTGTGGGAGCGCCCCGAAAAATGGACACATAACCGTTCAGCACCACTTTCAGTGCAGAGTTGCCGCTTCTGTTTAATGACATGGCCATGGGAATAGAAATGACAATGGCGAAAAAATGGGAGAGGAGCGCGACAGAAAGCGTAATGGCGGCTCCTTTTAAAAAGGCATATGATGTCAGGGCAGAAAAGAACGCCCCCCAGTTGAACGCACTGGCATGTTCATCAGCGGATAGTGCTTGCTCCGCCTGCGCGGAGAGAGACCATTTCTGCCTGTAAGCGGCTAGCGTTCCATCCTGCTCAAGGTCAGCAAGGGCCTGCGCTGTCAGGGCATGGTCGTGCTGGTTTTTCCGCATGTAAGCAGCAAAATGGCGGTAGTCCTGATAATCAGGCTTGAGGATAATTCTTACTTTTCCATGCAGCTGTTTTTGCCGGAAATAAAGTTCGACATCCTGACTGACAAACGCGAACACACGCCCGATGAGCACCTGCTGCACGACCTGATCTTCTGTCGGGTATTGCTGAATGATAATGGGGGCCTTGCCCTCAGCCGCCAGAGCCAGATTTTCGCGCTCAATCCGCGCGCCGTAGCTGGTGCCCGATTGCATGGCAATCGTTTTACCTGAAAGCTCAGCCATACTCTTGATGGGGGGCGTGTTTGCCCGTGCCACCACGGTGAGTGCGGTATCCTGATATGCAACAGCATCAAAATTCTTTTCCCGTGCGGGAAGTTGCACAATGCCGCTGAACACAATACCGCATCGTTGTGCTGCAAGGCTGGGGAAAAGCCCCGTAAAATCCATTGTGACCAGAGAGAGCGAGGCGTGCCAGCGCTTTGCAAGAGCTCGCACAACGTCAATATCCATTCCCTCGGGCTTGCTGGCGTCAGAACCCTGAATAAAGGTCATAGGGGGGAGGGTCGGGTTTGTGCAGACTGTCAGAGTGCCGTTTTCTATGAAGGATGGCGCGTCAGTTGCAGGTGTCTGGGCGTTTGCTGCGTGATGGGGGGCAAGTGCCAGCCCTGCGCCAATCAGGCAGGCTTTTAGAAACACGCCGGATGTTACCCTGCGGGTGTTATGCAAAGTTTTGGCGAACGGGAAACGGACAGTCATCAGTAAGACTCTTCCAGCAGGGCACGAAATGTCTCAACCATCAATTCTGTTTCTGGGGAGATTCGGGCCAAAAAGTGAAAGCAGGTGATCAGTTGCAGGTTATTGAAGCTGATACGTCTAAGCAGGCCACGGTCAACAAGAGGCTTTGCAAAAGCTTCTGGAAGAAAACCAATGAAATTACCAGAAAGAATAAGGAGGGCGCGCCCGTCAACATTTTCCGCTGCTGCGTGAAAAGACAAATGGGTGCGTATCTCATTCCATTGCGCAGATGTCGCGGCATCAGAGACCGCAATCATGCGCTGGGATGCCAGTGTCTCCAGAGTGATATCGGCCTCTGGCACATGGAAAAGCGGATTTTTGGCACCACAATACAGGTTGAGTGCCTCCGCCACTAAAGGGGTGCCTTGCACGCCAGGCATATTTTGCGGGTAGAGTGCTATGCCTACAGTCGCCTGCCCGTTGGTGACAGCGACTTCCACATCACGCGTGGAGGCAGAATGCACAGTCATGAACACGTTGGGGTGGCGGTTGGTAAAGGTTTCTATGGCCCGTATCAGCGGCGTTTCACCATGAGTTTGCAGGTTATCCGGAACGTAGAGCCGGAATGTGCCGGACAAAATGCCGCTTATCTGGTTAATGCGCTGCTGAAAGTGCTGGATATTTTGCAGCAGCGTAAGTGTCGCGTCCAGAACGGCCTGTCCCTCACCAGTGAGAGAAAAACCGCTTCGCCCCCGTTTACACAGCTTGAGGCCCAGACGCGTTTCCAGGGCGGAAATATCAAGGCTGATGGAGGACTTGCTTTTGCCCAATGCAATTTCAGCTGCGGAAAATCCACCTTGTGCGGCAACGGTGTGAAAAACACGCAACAAGCGCAGATCGACCTCTGAAACCTGGCCACTAAAACCGCTGGAGCGGCGCACGCTCGGCTTGCGGGGCGGCGGGGATGCTGAGGCTGGTGTGGGCTTGGCTGATCGGGTCATCTGATCTGTCGAGTCCTCTCAGTCGGGGCTGGTTGCGCGGAGCATAGGGTGTGAGACACGTTGCGCATCGAGGTGTCTGTCGAGGAGGTCGTGTGCTGCCTTACACTCACGGCATCCCCTCGCTTCTGTTGCTCTATCGTAAGCATGCCAGAGGGGGAAGTCGGAGGAAAGAGCGAAAGGAGGAGGCAACGCCCTGTGGCTGCTTTGGCTATATCGGGGGAAGGCGACTTTATCCCTAGGCTTTCTGCGGGAAAACTGTTTTTTTGCCCTCTCTTTACAGGCGCAGGACTGTGCCGGAGGGCAATGATTAATGATTTTATAAAGTGAACTCCGGTTTATTCTAATTTTGCGGCCGTTCCTTATTGGTTACAGTCAGGGAGACATAGCAATCTCAAGGATTTCCGGTAATGGTCGCAAACCGCTGGTTTATTGATAGTGAAACCGGTGAACTGGCTGATGTGCTGCTCTGCCCGCCAGAGTACTATCAGTGGATCCCGAGTAATGATATTGCCATTCAGACCATGGCAAACGGCGGTAAAATTGACCGCGCTGCGTTGAATGCGCAGTTTAAAGAGCTGGTCAGCACGCTGAAAGAGGCTGATGTCTCCTGCCACTTCCTGAAACCTAAACCTGATATGCCGTATCAGGTTTATACGCGTGACAGCTCACAGACCACGCCATTTGGCACAGTGGTCACGCGCCTTATGCGTAAGGAACGTGTGGAAGAAGAAAGCGAGATCCGCTCCTTTTACGCACCCGATGAAATCTGGAAAAGCTGCACTAAAGGCTATATTGAAGGGGGGGATATCCACATTATCCGCCCTGGTCTGCTGGCTGTTGGCGTAAGCGGTGGTCGTACAGATGACGCGGGCGCTACAGAATTTATCAGTTGGTTTGAGGAAGCCGGGTGGACCTGCCGTAAAATCCGGTTCCCGGAGCACTTTCTGCATCTGGATGTCATCTTTACAATGGTGGCAGAAAATCTGGCCATTGCGGCGGTTGACTGCCTTTCCGATGAGGATCTTGACTGGTTCAAAGCTCAGGGTATCCGGCTGCTGCCGGTAACCTATAAGGAAGCCATGCGTGACATGGGGTGCAATGTGCTGGCCCTCGGCAAGGATCGCGTTGTCAGCCCGTATCACTCTACCCGTATCAACGCTATGCTGCGGGCCGAAGGCCTGACCGTGCTTGACCCTGAACTGAACCAGTTCTCTCCCGGGGGCGGTAGCATTCACTGCATGACCATGCCTTTGCGTAGAAAGTCTCTGCTTCCGGCATAATGCAGGACTGGAGTAAACCTGCGTTGAGCATTTTTATGGCTGATCGGGCTTATCCTTTCACCATAGCGGGCGGGTAAAGGGAGTAAGGCATGGCGCGACTTATTATTAGTGCAGATGGTCCGGAAAAATTTGATGTCTGGAAAAATGCCTTTGCACAGGTCGCGCCTGATCTGACGGTTTGTTCCTGGTATGCCCCAGAGACCAAATCAGAGCCTGCTGATTATGTGCTGGTTTGGACACCTGAAAAGGACCATTACCCGGCATTGTCTGGCGTAAAGGCCATTATCTGCACGGGGGCGGGGGTGGATCACCTACTGCGTGCTCCTGAATTTCCTCATCATGTGCCATTGGTACGCATGGGGGGCACGCAAACAGCACAGTTAATGGCAGATTACGTGACATGGGCGGCTATCAGTCTTTTGCGGCAGGCCCGGACATGGGCCATTCAGCAAGCTGATGGGACGTGGGCTAACAACTGTATCGCCAGAACAACCGCCGAAACACGCATTGCCATTATGGGGCTCGGCCATCTGGGGAGCTCTGTTGCTACGCATCTGGCCCGTGTGGGGTTTCAGGTTTCAGGCTGGAAGCGTTCGGCATCCGTGTTGCCCGGCGTGCAGGTCTATGCAGGGCAGGATGCTTTGCCGGATTTTCTGAAAACAGCTGATATTCTTGTCAATCTTTTACCAAGCACACCGCAGACCTGTGGTCTGGTGACCTATGATTTTTTAACAAATCTTCCGAAAGGCGCAGGCTTCATTAACGTTGGTCGTGGAGACCACGTAATGCAGCCTGACCTGATAAAAGCGCTGGATGACGGTGTATTAAGCGGTGCTGTGTTGGATGTGGTCACGCCCGAGCCGCTCCCCGTAACATCAGCTTTGTGGGCACATCCCAAGATTACAGTAACGCCGCATGTTGCGTCCGAAGCATCGCCCGTTATGCAGGCCGACTATGTTGCTCAGGTTATTAAGAGCATGGAACGGGGCGAGACGCCTGCTTTGTTATGTGATCCTCAAAAAGGGTATTGAACACACCCAAAGTGCGAAAAAAGGACGGTAAAATGGCTGCTCAAAGCAATATGGTAATAGATGGCCCGGCCCTTTGGCGCGACCTTATGGAAACAGCGCGCTTTGGTGGCACACCAAAAGGGGGTATCTGCCGTCTGGCTTTGTCTGAAGAGGATGCAATGGTGCGCACATGGTTTGTCAAAACCTGTGAGGCGCTGGGCTGTACTGTAACCTATGATTCAATGGGCAATCAGTTTGCTCGCAGGCCGGGTCTGTGTGATGCGTTACCGCCCATTATGATTGGCAGCCATCTTGATACTCAACCCACGGGTGGCAAGTTTGATGGTGTTTTGGGTGTGCTGGGTGGCATTGCCGTGCTGCGCGCCCTTCATGCAGCGGAAATTTCAACCCGACACCCCATAGAAGTGGTGAATTGGACAAACGAGGAAGGTGCACGCTTTGCGCCGCCCATGCTGTCATCGGGTGTGTTTGGTGGCGCGTTTACTCAGGAATTCGCGCGCAGTCGTGCCGATAAAAACGGTATTACGGTCGGGCAGGCTTTAGAGCAGATAGGCTTTATTGGCACAGAGGTATGTGGCCAGCATCCTGCCAGCGCTTATTTTGAGTTGCATATTGAGCAAGGCCCGGTTCTGGAAGCCGAGGAAAAAACCATAGGTGTGGTGCAGGGCGTGCAGGCCATGCGCTGGTATAAGGTGACTGTAACAGGGCAGGATGCCCATGCAGGCACAACCCCTATGGGCATGCGTTCCGACGCGCTATGGGCTGCTGCGCGGATGATAGACGGTGTGCATCAGGTTGCGATCAACCACGCCCCCGAAGGCTTGAGCACTGTTGGCATTATTGAGTGCCTACCTGCGAGCAGTAACGTCGTGCCGGGGCAGGTGGAGTTTACAGTCGATCTGCGCCACCCGTCTGATAGTATTCTGGAAGACATGGAAAAGGAATTCTACCAGACACTAGAACAGCTTGCCGTCTCCTGCGGGGTAGAGATGAGTATTTTGCCAACATGGGTTTCTGCCGCTGTGCATTTTGACCCGGTTTGCTTGTCCTGTGTGGAAGAGAGCGCTGAAGCCCTTGGTTATGCTGCACGTAAAATTGTTTCTGGCGCGGGGCATGATGCTGTGTACGTCGCAAAGGTCGTTCCCACAGCAATGATTTTTATTCCGTGCTGGAAAGGGATAAGTCACAACGAGGCTGAAAGTGCAGAACCTGATGATGCGACAGCGGGCGCCAACGTATTGCTGCATGCCGTCATGAAAGCAGATTCTGACTTGCCTTAAAGAGTAAGTTTTAGAAATCTATTCCCTCACGCTATCCTGATTAGGGCCCTGAGTTCGGCACGGTAGCGTGGAGGGTAAAGCTTTCTCCCCGGGCATCGGGTAGGCGGAGGAGGGGGCCGACGAATTTGGGGTCGCGTACGGCATTTTTATGCTCAAGCAGGCCGATCAGGCGGGCGGCTTCGCCTGATTGTCCTTCTAGTGTGACCTGCCCTTGTTTCACTGAAAGAGATTCGAGAAACGTATTGTCCGGCAGCGCCTCTGTCAGGCTGGCAAGAAGGTGCAGGGGCGAGCCTATCCGCTGGGCTTCACGGCTGAGCAGATTGCTTCCGCTTGTGAGTGCCTCAATGCGGTTACGGAGCGTCTCAGCAACCAGCCGAGAAGGCTGTAGCGTTTCGAGGCGGCTGTTCAGGCGGTATTCTGTGAGGGATTGCCACAAGAACGGCGCAGCCAGACACATCCCTGCTGCAAGCACGATGCTGATAAGCAGTTTATTGGAGGCGTGAGCGTTCATGCCGTGATCAGTCACGGTAAGGCTCGCTGCGTCGCCCTCGGGTCGGTTTGCGAAAGTAACAGGCGTCAGGTGTGCAGCCTTGAGCGCTTCAAGCCAGGGGGTCAGTCTGGCAAGGGGCGCAACACTGAGCAGAAACTCAGCTTCTGCGGGATGCTCGGAGGGGAGGGGCGAGAGGCCCCATAGGATCTCGCTGGATGGGAGGGGAACAATCCGCTCCATCTCATACCCGACAAAATGGACAGCCTCGGCTCTTGCCGTAGCCGGAATGCGGATAACCCGCTGTAAAATAGGCAATCCGGGAATAACAACACCCACCGAAACAGGGGGCTGTTTTCGGGGCAGCCGTGCGCGTGATCTGCTTGCAGCACAGAGGCTGGCAATCTTCGCCATACCCTCCGGTGTGGCTGGAACATTGTGCGGCGCGTCTTCGGGGGACCGTGGGAGGAGGGTCAGTATTCGCCTGTCGGGATCAATAACCACGGTCGGAGTGGCGTAACGGTTTTGAAAAGCGTGCAGAGCCTGCCGCATGCGGGCCGGGAGCCAGCGGGTGGCCACTTTGTGCAGCACGGCTCCGTTCTGCTCAATCCACCAGTGGCCGAAGGCACTTCGGGAGACGGGGCTCAAAAAAATCTCATTCAGACTACTCATGACCTGCTCACGCCTGTCTTGCTGCTGCGCGAAGACGTCGGAGGGGTCTTAACATTGGCATCTTGTACATGACGATGCTCAATTTGTGACAGTTTTGAGAAGGCTGGTCTGTCTCAGGCTTATCATGCGCTTTTTGGTGGCCTTTTCACGAAACGATCATAATCTGGAGGAGAGGTTAATGTTAAGCAGCGCGCGCCTGCTAAATACTCTCCCCTGTGTCTTGTTCAGGGAAAGGTGGTTTCAGGCAGAAAATGCTGGTGTGGTGAGGGGCCGGGTTCGCGCTCTCCAAAAGAAGGTTCTCATTCGTGCGATCTTTTAAGCTGTTTCAATCAACGTGTCTGGTAACCGGGTGTGCTGTCCTGCTAACGCTGGGCCTAACCGGGCAGGTTAAAGCCCAGCCTGCGGCAGGGGCGTCCTGTAATCCTGCCGCTGATGGGAGCAACCCATGCCCTCGCACCCTGCATATCCACCCACAGCGCCCTCTATCCACAATGGCAACTGTGGGCAAAGCCATGTTTTTCGATCAGACCCTCTCAGGGTCTGGCAAGCTGTCCTGCTCGTCCTGCCATGTGCCGGAGCTGCATTACGGGCCTGCCGGGAACACGCCGGTTTTCAAAGGCGGGGCAGGATTTGACCGTGAGGGACGGCGGGAAATTCCCAGCCTGACATATCTGGAACGTCAGCCACCGTTCAGCATTGGTCCGGATGATGCTGTGGCAGATGATGTCGCCCCTACTATTGCTGTGCCGGTTACGGGCGGCGCACATGCTGCCAAAAGTGCGGTCAACACAACAAGTTCTGCAGCTAATCTGGTTCCTCAGGGCGGGTTGTTCCTTGATGGCCGCGCCGATACGCTGCATCAGCAGGCTAGCGGCCCCATGTTTGACCCTGATGAAATGGCGGCAATACCGGAAAAGGTCAGCGCACGTCTTCAGACTGCTGATTACGCAGCGCCGTTGCGGGACCTTGCGGGTATTCGTGGAAAGAAGTCTTCCGATTTTCTGCTCTCGGAAGGTCTGTTTGCGTTAGCGCG
>NZ_CALLXM010000292.1 GCF_937875265.1 uncultured Acetobacter sp.
GCTGCCATGCTGGCCCGGTGCAGTCTGTTTATCGGGAATGATTCCGGCCTGATGCATCTGGCGGCTGCCACAGGCACACCGACTCTGGGCCTTTTTGGCCCCTCCCGTGCTTCAGAATATGCTCCCTCCGGACGCTGTGCCGCGTGGGTTGCTGCTCCCGGCCCTGAGGGAGAAGCCCCTATTGCCGGGTTATCTCTGGCTGTTGTCGCTCAGGCCGCCTCCAACCTGCTGGCGGAGACCAGATCGTGACTGCACATTCCTCTTTTGCCGCCCCGCTCCGCGTTGCTCATGTCATGGCGGGAGCCCCCACCGGGGGGGCGGAACTGTTTTTTGAGCGGCTGTGCACGGCCCAGACAGCCTCCGGCCTTGCTGTTCTGCCTGTTATCCGACGCGACGCTGCCCGCACAGCGCGGTTACTGGCAGGAGGCGTCAAACCCTGTGAACTCAAATTTGGCAGCCTGACAGACTGGCGCACGCGCCCTCAGCTTCAGGCGCAGCTCAAACAGTTCGCCCCGCGCGTCACTGTTGCCTGGATGAACCGGGCTGCCCGCTTCACGCCACAAGGAGACTGGGTGCTGACAGGCCGACTGGGCGGGTTTTATGATCTGTCCTATTACCGGCGCTGCTCACACCTCATAGGCAATACCCACGGGCTGGTGCGCTGGATGCGTGAGCAGGGCTGGCCTCAGGACCGCGTCCATTACCTTCCCAATTTTGCAACGGAACTAGCGCATACGCCCCCGGTTCGGCCGGAAGGCCTGCCCCCCGGCGTGCCCTTCCTGCTGGCATTGGGCCGACTACATACCAACAAGGCGTTTGATGTACTCATCCGCGCCATGACGCATCTGCCGGGTGTGTGGCTGGTTATTGCCGGGGAAGGCCCGGAACGCGCTGCACTGGAAGACCTTGCCCGCAAGGAAGGTGTTGCGGACCGCGTGCTGATGCCCGGCTGGGCCACGCAGCCGGGTGGGCTGATCCGCGCCTGCACGGCCCTTATCTGCCCATCCCGGCATGAGCCGCTGGGCAATGTGGTGATTGAAGGCTTCTCGGCAGAAAAGCCTGTTGTCGCAGCGGCATCACAGGGGCCAACTGAACTCATCCGCTCAGGAGAAAACGGCCTGCTTGCCCCTGTGGAAGATGACCGGGGCCTCGCCCTCCAGATTGCCGCCGTGCTGGAAGACCCTGCTCTGGCCGAACGACTGGCTGCGGCTGGCCGGGCAGATTATGAGCAGACCTTTGCCACTACTCCCGTGCTGCAAGCGTGGTCAGACTTTCTTTCCACAGTGGAGACAACCTGATGTGCGGCATAGGCGGTCTGGTTTACACACGCGGCACAGCCCCCTGCGGGCAGGATGTGCTGGACTGGATGGCCGCCGCCCTGAAACATCGCGGCCCGGACGGCGCGCATTTTGCCCGCTTTCCACATGCTGACCTGATCCACACACGTCTTTCGATCATTGACCTCGCTGGTGGAGACCAGCCTCTTTCCGTCGGGTCCGGCACGCTTATTGCCAATGGCGAAATCTATAATGACCCGCAGGTCCGTGCACAGATCGGCTCTACCCACTTTAAAACCGGCAGTGATTGCGAATCTCCCCTGCTACTGTGGGAGCGGAATGGCGCGGACTTCCCCCGCCACCTCCGGGGCATGTATGCCATTGCCCTGTATGACAGTGCACAGGACGAACTCCTGCTATCCCGTGATCCGTTTGGTATAAAGCCTCTGTATATCACAGAGTTTGACGGAGGACTGGCTTTTGCATCAGAGCCCGGCGTGCTGCTGGCAGCGGGGCTGACTCCACGCACGGTGTCTCCCACAGCGCGGGATGAACTGCTGCAACTCCAGTTTACCACCGGGCGGGAAACCATTTTTAAAGGCATTACCCGCGTTCTTCCGGGTGAGACTGTGCGCGTGGTGCAGGGACGCATTCTGGACCGTCAGTTCCTCTCTCCTCTACCTACTCAGCCAGACATGCAGGCACCTCTTACCGAAGAGGCAGCCTTAGCCCGCCTGGATGACGCCCTGATGAACAGCGTGCAGGCGCATGAGCGGGCTGACGTCCCGTTTGGTCTGTTTCTGTCTGGCGGTATTGACAGTGCCAGCCTGCTCACCGCCATGAGCCGCCTGCCACGCCCGGAAAAACTGCGCACGTGGACTGCTGTTTTTGATGCACGCAATGCGGCGGACGAAGCTGAGGCCGCAGCGGCCCTCGCACGCGGCGCACAGGCAGAGCATCAGACAGTGCGTATTACAGCCCCTATGGTCTGGCAGCATCTGCCCGCCATTGTGGCCTGCATGGATGACGCGGCAGCAGATTACGCCATTATCCCCACATGGTTCCTTGCGCGGGAAGCCGCAAAGGATGTCCGTGTGATCCTGTCAGGTGAAGGAGGGGATGAACTTTTTGCAGGCTATGGCCGATACCGGTCCGCCGTGCGCCCGTGGTGGCAGGGGGGCCGCCGCATGTGGCGACATGGCATGTTTGACAGTCTGGACATCCTGCGCAGCCGCCCCGCCCGCTGGCGCGATGGCATTATGGCTGCCGAAATGGCCGCAACACACGCACCCACCCGCCTTTCTGCTGCCCAGTCTGTTGATATAGCTGAATGGTTGCCCAATGATCTGCTGCTCAAGCTGGACCGCTGCCTGATGGCACACGGGCTGGAAGGGCGCACGCCTCTGCTGGACCCTGTAGTAGCGGATCTGGCATGGCGGCTGCCCGATGCGCTGCGGGTGCAGGGCGACAAAGGCAAATGGCTGCTGCGCCGCTGGCTGGAAAAGCACTGCCCTGCGGCGCGCCCCTTTGCCCCCAAACAGGGCTTTACTGTGCCGATCGGCACATGGATTGCAGAAGATGGCGCACGGCTGGGCCAGCTTGTTGCGCAACAGGACTGCATTCAGGAGATTGCCAAACCTGAGCAGGTACGCGCACTCTTCCTCGCCGCTGCGGGCCGCAAAACCGGACCCGCCGCATGGACGTTACTGTTCTATGCCCTGTGGCACCGGACACATATCCGCGGGCTGGCCCCGGCGGGCGATGTCTTTGAAACACTCAGCCAGTCCTCATGAGTTCTGCACCATCATCGGGAGCACCCGTCATGCCGACCCCTTCTCATCGTGCCCTGCTGGAAAACCGGACCGTTCTGAAACTCTCAGGTGCGGACCGCGTAAAGTTCCTGCAAGGACTTGTGACCGCAGATGTCGCAGCCCTTGAACCGGGACAGGCTACATGGTCCGCCTGCCTCACCCCGCAAGGCCGCTGGCAGGCGGATTTCTTTCTGGTTGCGGACCCGGATGACACCTGCCTGCTGCTGGATTGCGCCAGTGAACAGGCAGAGAGCCTGTGCAAACAGCTTCTCCGCTTCCGCCTGCGGGGCGATGTGCAGATGGAAGCTACTGGCATGCGCGTTATGGCCGCATGGGGAGAGGTGCCGGATGCCGTGCTGATGGAAAACACCATCAGCTTTGCAGACCCGCGCCTGCCCGCTGCCGGATGGCGCCTGCTGGATGTGCCGGACACCACTCAGCCCACAGCGACGGAACAGGATTATAACCTGCACCGGCTGGTTCTGGGCCTGCCCGATGGTGTGCAGGATTGCGAAGTGGGCCGCACACTGGCCGCTGAAGCCAATATGGACCTTCTGGGCGGCGTCTCCTGGACCAAAGGCTGCTATATGGGGCAGGAAATTACGGCCCGTATGCATTACCGCACACTGGTCAAACGCCGGATGGTTCCTGTTGCCAGTGCCGCTCCTCTACCTGCCCCCGGCACACCGGTTCTGGCCGCAGGCGTGGAGGTTGGCACACTGTGTTCCTCACAGGATCACGTCGGCCTTGCCTTGCTAAAAACCAGCGCTGTGACACAACAACTGGACTGTGGGGGGCATCACCTTGTGCCACGCCCGCCGGTCTGGCTCACCTCCGCACTGGCGCCACCCGCAACACCGCCTTCCACTCCCAACCCGGACTCTTCTGCATCCTCATGACCTATCAGGCCCCAACCCCCTCCGCCCTTTCCAGTATGCTGGACAGCGTCAAATTTGACGCCTCCGGCCTGATTGCCGCCATTGCACAGCAGCATGACACAGGCGAAGTGCTGATGATTGCGTGGATGACGCGCGAAGCCCTTCAGGAAACGCTTGAAACAGGCCGCGTCTGCTACTTCTCCCGCAGCCGCCAGAGATTATGGCGCAAAGGAGAAACCTCCGGACAAATACAGCATCTGATTGAAGCACGTCTGGATTGCGATGCCGATGCCGTGCTGATTTTGGTCAACCAGATTGGCGTTGCCTGCCACACGGGCCGCCGCAGCTGCTTCTACCGCGCCTTTGGCCCGGACGGGCTGGTGGAACTGACCAAACCGGAAATCGACCCGAACGCTTTATACGGCAAGAAGGCCTGAACTGATAGTGTGACTGGTTGGCTGGTTGGCTGGTTGGCTGGTTGGCTGGACGACTGCAAAGTCACCCAGTCGCCCCGTAAAAAACACAACTAAAATCAGGTGTTTTCTGTTTCACCCTTCTTCTGCATTTTATCAGCAAGAAGCTGAAGCACAGCGTCCGCCGCCGCATCCGCAGGCAGCTTGCCGCCTGGCCCCTGCAAGCCATGCAGCACGGTTTTGAAGGCCTCCTTCTGCCCGTTTGCAAGCTTTGGGTTTTCAAACAACGCACGCACGGCGCTGGCCAGCACAGCAGGCCGACACTGTTCCTGCAACAGTTCCGGCACAATAGCCCGCCCGGCCAACAGGTTAACCATGGCCACATACGGCACCCGGATCAGCCGTCGCGCCATGAAGGCCGTAAGCGGGTTGACCCGATAGGTTACCGCCATAGGCACACCCGCCAGCGCGAGTTCCAGTGTTGATGTGCCTGATTTTGTCAGAGCCACTCCGGCAGCAGCAAACGCATCATGCTTGTCCTGCACTTCCGTCACAATTACGGGTCGCACGGGCCAGCGAGCTGTCTCCCGTGCAACAGTTGCAGCCACCACAGGCGAGACCGGAATAACCGGCACCACATCAGGCATGTCCCGTTGCAACAGGGCCAGCATTTTTCCAAACACAGGCAACAGGCGTGGCGCTTCCGAACGACGGCTGCCGGGCATCAAAATCAAGACCCGTGCGCCGTCCTTCAAACCATGCTGCTGATAAAAGCGGGCGGCGTCTCCCGTCTCTGCCCCGGATTGCAGGACCGGATGCCCGACAAATTTTGTCAGCAATCCATGTCGGCTGAAAAACTCTTCCTCAAATGGAAGCAGGCATAGAAGCTCGTCCCATAAACCGGGAAATTCTTTCACCCGCTTCTGTCGCCATGCCCAGACCTGCGGCGCCACGTAATGCACACGCGGAATGCCCAGCCCGGCAATACGCCTGAGCAGCCTGAGGGCAAAGCCGGGGCTATCGATGGTCACCACAAGGTCTGGTCTGCGGGCTTCAATATCCTGCACGGCTTCATTCAGCCGGGCGGAAAGTGAGCGCAGACGCGGCAACACTTCCACCAGCCCCATTACGGCCAGATCTCGCATGGGGAACAGGCTATGCAACCCCTGCTCTTCCATCCGCACACCGCCCACTCCGGCAAACCGGATAGCCGGGTTGCGGGCCTGCAAAGCCTGCATCAGGCGCGCACCCAGCACGTCACCACTGGCCTCACCCGCTAAAATCCAGATCAGAGGCGCGGAAGGAGAAGAAGCATTCACAACCATATCCCACGCATACCGGGCCACCCGGTGCAGCACAATGTCCACTTTCTGCTCGTTTTATGGCCAAGGCGCTGCAAAGCCCGGTGCACCAACGGATAGCGGCCTTTTTTCCGTGGAAATGCGCCATGCAGAACCACAGTACTGCTCAGAAAAACCTTTTCGTTACGAGTACATCCATCTTATGCCCTACTGCATCAAAGAATACGCAGGACATGGCAGAAAGGGGTCTCGTGACTGTTAGCCAATATCTCAAAGAATGGACGGACGATCCGGTCAAAAATGTTCTGGCCGGAATGGTCGGAACCTTTGCACTAATTCCGGAAGTTATCGCCTTTTCCTACGCAGCGGGCGTCGCCCCTGCGGTGGGTCTGTTTGCCTCTTTTGTTATTAGTATTGCCATTGCCATTACCGGCGGCAGACCGGGCATGATTTCCGGGGCCGCGGGCTCCGTTGCTCTGGTTGCCGCGGACCTCGTGCACGGATACGGGTTTGATTATCTGCTGCTGGCCACACTGCTGGCCGGGGCGTTCCAGATAGTCTTCGGCCTGCTCAAATTCCAGAGCATGATGCGCTTTGTCTCGCGCGAAGTTGCCACAGGGTTTGTGAATGCGCTGGGTCTGCTGATCTTTTCCGCGCAGATCCCGCAGTTGCTGCATGTGACATGGCACACCTATGCGCTGATTGCTCTGGGGCTGGCCATTGTTTATCTGCTGCCACGGATCACGACCGCCATCCCTTCCCCCCTCATCTGCATTCTGGTGCTCACCGGGCTGACCATGGTCGTGCCAATGCCTGTGCATGTGGTGTCTGATCTGGGCGCGCTGCCCACAGGCCTGCCGTCGTTCACGCTGCCGCACCTGCCCATGACGCTGGAAACCTTTAAAATCGTGCTGCCCTATGCCTTCGCTATGGCAATGGTCGGCCTGCTGGAATCCCTCATGACGGCCACCGTGGTGGACGAAATGACGGATACTCACAGCAACAAACGCATGGAATGCACCGGGCTTGGCATTTCCAATGTGTTTGTCGGTCTGTTTGGCGGCATGGCAGGGTGCGGGATGATTGGCCAGACCGTGGGCAATCTCCGTTACGGCGGACGAGGCCGTCTTTCCACCTTTACCGCAGGGGCTTTCCTGCTTCTGCTGCTGGTGGTCCTGCACGGGTTTGTCGCTCGCGTGCCGGTAGCGGCTCTGGTGGCCATCATGATCATGGTGTCTGTCAGCACCTTCTCATGGTCATCCCTGCGTGACCTTGTGCGGCACCCGCGCCTGTCTTCCACCGTTATGCTGGTAACCGTTCTGGTGGTGGTGCTTACGCATGATCTGGCTGCCGGTGTAGCCTGTGGCGTGCTGCTTAGCGGCCTGTTCTTCTCCTTTCAGGTTATGACTTTGCTGAAGGTGAACTCCACACTGAACACAGAGGGCACCACCCGCACTTATCATGTGGAGGGGCAGGTCTTTTTTGCCTCTGCCAGCCTGCTTGCTGATGCCATTGATTTTCAGGATACCGCCAGCCACATCGTGCTGGA
>NZ_CALLXM010000293.1 GCF_937875265.1 uncultured Acetobacter sp.
CCAGCCAGCCTTTGGCGCGCCGGGCCATATCAGCCGTCTGCCAGTCGTTTTGCGGGTGCTCGAAATGCATGAAGGTCTGCCTGTGGGATCAGTCACAAAAGATAAACTTTCATAGTTAATGAAAGCAACATTAAAATATTTGTGAAAGTGTCAGCCGTCAAGGGTGGCGTGCTGTGCGTGGTACGCAGGGCAGGCGCAGAGTCTTCAGATCACTTCAGGATTTCTCAGGGATTTGGCGCGTAGCCACAAAAAAACGGGGCCGCATGGGCCCCGTGATCTCTCTACTGGAGAGATAATATTTAATTTATAATAGTAAGTGTTGGGTGGTTTAGTGTCCGGACAGGCACTGCCAGATCATGTACGTCGCAACACAGAAAATCACGCAGGCGAAAAAGATGGTCAGAGCCCCTTGAGAGCGGGCCATGGAACGCGCCACCCGGGTGCCGAGCAGGCTACCAACGGCCCCGCCCAGAATAAACAGTCCGGCCAGAGACCAGTCGATATAGCCCGATATCATATAGCTGGCGGCGGTGCTTAGCCCAAAGGCTGAAACGGCAACCAGTGAGGTGCCAACGGCATTCAGGATTGGCATTCCGGTAGAGGCAATCAGGCCCGGTACAATCAGGAAGCCGCCCCCAATGCCAAAAAAGCCGGAGAGCAGGCCGGTTCCAGCGCCATAGCTGGCGACTTTTACAGCATTGTCCCGGTTGCAGCTTGCGCCGGGGCAGCCCACGTTCTTGCGGCCTCGTAGCATGAGAATACCGACGCCAATCATGAGAATGGCAAAGCAGAGCAGCAGTTTTTTACCATCCACAGCCTTGCCCAGGGCCGCGCCAAGAAACGCCCCCAGAATACCGCAAGACGCAAAAACGGCAGCACACCGCCATTTGACCGTGTGAGCGCGTGCGTGCTGCGCCAGCCCGACGAGTGCGTTGACAGCGACAGCCAGTGCGCTGGTGCCAATAGCAACGTGCGGGTTGGAAACGCCGACCAGATAGACCATGAGCGGCACCGCCAGAATGGAGCCGCCCCCGCCAATAAGCCCAAGAGTAAAGCCGACCAGTGAGCCGGAAAAAATTTCCAGCCCGGTCTGTAAAAGAGGATCTGTCATTTTACGCTTTGTGCCTCAGGTAAAAAACGGGGGGATACGGTCGTCCAGTGCAGAGTTCAGAGCTTGTTGACGGGAATTTTGATGTAGCTGACGCCGTTTTCTTCTGGTTCAGGCATATGTCCGCCACGCATGTTGATCTGCACGGACGGCATGATGAGGTTGGGGAGAGACAGCGTGGCATCGCGCTTGGTGCGCATGTTCACAAAATCTTCTTCCGGCACGCCGTCATGCACATGGATATTGTGGGCGCGCTCGGCCCCCACAGTGGTTTCCCATGCAAATTCTGTGCGGCCCGGTGCTTTGTAATCATGGCACAGGAAAAGCCGCGTCTCTTCAGGCAGGGAGAGCAGGCGGCGGATGGAATGGAAGAGCATCCGTGCGTCACCGCCGGGGAAGTCCGCGCGGGCTGTGCCATAATCCGGCATGAACAGGGTATCGCCAATAAAAGCTGCATCCCCGATGACAAACGCCATATCTGCCGGGGTGTGGCCGGGCACATGCAGGGCGGTGACGCTCAGGTTGCCGATCTGAAACTGGTCCCCATCACGGAACAGGTGGTCAAACTGTGATCCATCCCGTGCGAAGCGTGTGCCGGCATTGAAAATTTTGCCAAAAACGTCCTGCACGCGAACAATATCGGCCCCGATGCCGAGTTTCCCGCCAATCTGCTCCTGTAACCAGGGGGCGGCGGAAAGGTGGTCAGCATGGGCATGCGTTTCCAGCTGCCACTCCACTTTCAGGCCGTGTGCGCGGACGTAGTCTACAATTTTTTGAGCGGAGTCGTAGCGTGTGCGGCCAGACGCGGCATCATAATCCAGAACGCTGTCCACCACGGCGGCTGCTTTTGTTTCCGGGTCGTGCACCACGTGGCTGGCCGTAAAGGTCGCTTCATCAAAGAAGGTTATGACGACAGGCTTCTTAGCTGGGTCGCGTTCAGCACTCAGGATCTGGTCTGTTGCTGCGGCGATAGGGGCATCCGTCATGAGGAGCGTCCTTATTAGTTTATAAATTAATTTAAGCGTGTATCTTCATTTTCATTAAATACGAAACCATCTTGCGTCAAGGATAGTAATCCGCGTAAGTAACGCAGCATGAGCGATCCTACGTTTGAATCATGTCCCCTCTTTCAGGCCCCGCCTCCCCTCAAGATTGGCGATGCGGCCCCGGATTTCGTGGCCAGGACCACGCAGGGTGACCTGACTTTAAGCACCCTGCGCGGGCATTGGGTCATGCTGTTCTCCCACCCAGCGGATTTTACGCCGGTCTGCACCAGCGAATTTATCGCTTTTGCCAAAGCGGAACCGCAGTTTCGGGCCATGAATTGCGTGCTGGTCGGGCTTTCCATTGATAGCCTGCCCTCCCACCTGGCGTGGGTGGATGCCATTCGGGCGCAGTTTGGCGTGGTTATTCCGTTCCCGGTGGTGGAAGATCCGTCCATGGTCATTGGCCGTGCTTACGGCATGCTGGACAGCACCGCGCAGAGCAGTGCAACGGTGCGGGCTGTTTACGTTATTGACCCCCAGGGCATTGTGCGGGCCATTACATGGTACCCCATGACAGTTGGCCGCTCCGTGATGGAGCTGATGCGTCTGCTGGCCGCCCTGCAACGTGTGGCGGAAGGGGATGTGCTCACCCCCGAAGGCTGGATGCCGGGGGATGATGTGGTGATCCCCGCCGCTCAGACGCAGGATGCCGTGGCAGAGGCCGGGCCAGCCTGGTTCATGGCGTTGCAACAGGATGAGAAGGTATGAGCTCTCTTTCGTTCGACATGGCCAGACTGCTGGTGGAACGACTGAAGCTGTTTGCCCAGCCCCAGCGCCTTATGATTCTGGATGCTCTGCTGGAAGGCTCTCTGGCTGTAAGTGAGCTGGAAAGCAGAACCGGTATTGGCCAGCCCACTTTGAGCCAGCAGCTGGGCACCTTGCGGCGTGCCGCCATTATTGTGCCGCGCCGGGAATCCCGCACCATCTACTACAGTCTGGCGAATGATGAGGAAGTGCTGCGCGCACGGGCGTTGATCGGCCTTTTGCGTGAAGACCGCATGGCATTACCGCTGTTGCAGGAAGTGTCCGAGCGCCGCGCTACGCCCCCTGCCCGCGTAAAGACGCAGGAAGAAGGCGGCGCGCAGTTTGCATTCATCCGCCCTGGGATGCCAAACGCTACGTCCTGATAGGCTGCCGGGAAAGACTGCCAGACAGCCTTTCCCCTCTGTGTTGATATTCTCTAAGATGGTATGCCGCTTGCGGCCTTTGGGGCTGCCAGCCGGAAGAGCGGCCCGGTCAGGACTGTTGAAATCACGGCCAGAACCATCAGGGACGCAAAGGCAAACTCTGAAATCATCCCCTGTTGGTGCAGAATGGTGGCGGCCACAATTTCCATAAGTCCCTTGCACTGAAGAAGTGCGCCTATGCTCAGCCGTTGCCTGCCGTTCAACCCGGCGGCAGGTGGGAACAGGGAAACTGCACCAATTTTGGTAACGACCGAGAGCACTACCAACATCAGGGACGCTATGACGGAAGGCCATGTCAGGGCGTCACCATCAATATGCAGCCCGCTATGGCCAAAGAACATGGGGGCGAACCAGATGAGGGCAAAAGTCCCAACTTTTTCCACCGGCAGGCGACGCACCCAGCTTGGCGGCATAATGGCCCCGGCAAAATAAGCTCCGATCAATTCATGCAGGCCAAGCTGCATGCTGGCCCAGGACCCCGCAGCCAGATAAATGGGCACCGCAAGCCAGATGACCCATAGCGGCGGATGCTTCAGGTTGCGGGTGGCCCAGCTTCCGGCCAGCGCCAGCCCGACGAGCAGGGCTAGGGCAACAAATTCCAGTCCGTTCCAGCCACGCAGGCTGGCAGAGCCGCGCGCTGCAAATTGCAGAGCAGCCAGCCCGACCCACAAGGCGGCGTCATCCACCACAGCCAGTTTAAGTGCCAGATGGCCAATAGGCCGATGGACCGGAGAGAGTTCACGCACGACGCCAATCAGCACCGGCAGGGCGCTGACGGCCATACACAACCCGATCGACATGGCCCCGATCAGCGGGCCTGTACGCGGCGGTGTCCACCCATGCAGAGGCAGGAAGAAATAATAAACCAGTACGGAGCCAATCAGGAATGGCCCGGCCAGCGCCACGAGCGCCCCGGCCAGCACGCGGGCCAGAGCGGGGGCGGGGCGGGGGTCATCCTGTTCTTTTGCTGGGGTCTGCCACATTTCCAGCCCGGCGGTGAAGGAGAGGATCAGCACCGCCACCCATCCGATGGAATCCCCATAAAGAGAAGGAATGCCGAGTTCCTGCACTGGGGCATGTGTCACAGCTAAAAGAATACCGACAAGAATCGGGATAACGGCGATAGGAATAGTTTTATTAATCAGACGCCAGAAGCCCCATGGCACCAGAACAAATATAAGCACATCTGCAAAAAGTGCTAAAATTTTCGGCATACGTTGATCCTGCCTCTCTTATTATTTTTCGCTTTAGTATATGGGAATGTACGGACAGTGAAACAATATTGAAAAAAGTTAATTATTTCACGGTCGTTCTTGTCAATTCTGATATCGAGACCATCTGTTCTGGATCGATATTTTCGGGAAACGCTGCGCAAGCGGAATGTATAGCACTTTATGGTCTGTGCAGGGCAGACTGTATTAAAAAAGTGTGACCCTTTTAAAAAGAGTGCCAACACTGTGCGGGATACAGCTGCTCTCCAGCACCTGTTTGAATCCGAACCCTCTGGCTGCTATCGTCAGGACGACACCAGTATTGCGAGATAGTTTTTCCACTTTTTGAGAAGTGATGTTCAGGGCTGATCTATTGTGCCAGATAAAAATGATGAAAAGACCAGTATAGCGCCAGAGGATCTCTTGTCTTACGAGGCGCCTCTTCTGCTGACAGAGGAAAAACCGACCAGATTAGGAAAACTGAAAGCCAGAGCGAAAGCTGTTGGCCAGACAGCAGGCACGCTCCGCAAGGCGGTGGTGGAAAAATACAAGCCGAAAACAATTTTCCCTAAAAAATTCTTACAAAAATACAAACCCTACATTGAAAAAGCTGTTCTGATGGTCGCTGTGGCAGCTGCCAGCGAAGTTCTGAACGACCGCGAAAAAATGGAAGCCGTTTACAGATGGGTGTTGAAGCTTGTGCCATCATCCGTCCGGCTGTTTCTGCCTGAAAAAATCCTGTTCAATACAATCTGGTTTATCAAAGATGACCTGATTAAGAAATTCTATGATTACAGAGAAAGAATTGCATCTTCTGAAAATAGTGAAGAAGAAACACTCCGCCTGACGCATGAGGCGGATCAGTCCATTAAGGACATTGATCAGGCTGAGGTGCCGGATAAAGCGGCTGAAAAATAAGCGTTGTTTTCAGAGAAACCATTGAGCAGGTTCACGTGTTTTCCGGGATTTTGAAACGGAATAAAAGGCCCTAAAACAGGCTGTTGGTGTCCGCGACGGGATTCGAACCCATGGCCCCAGGATTCATCCCACTTCGGTTTTCACCGCCCCCCGGCTTTGTCCCATTGCTGGGGCCGGGTGTTCGTGGTCTGGACTGTCCCTTTGCCTTAAGCCTTTTCAGGCCCGTAGGCACCGCCCGTCCAGTCTCTACACCTTCCGGCTCTGCAGGCAGAGCGCGGCTTGGCTCGGGATCGGCACGGCAAAAGCTTGCCAGAGCGTTCCCCGAATTTGAGCGGATACACCATGGGGTTTCCCGTCATGGCGCCCAATTACCTTAGGAATCCTGTGCTCTATCCTGCTGAGCTACGCGGACACACCTGACTGTCTATACTGAAAGCCCCCCGCAGGAGCAAGGGCGCAGGCTCAGCGCCGGGATGCCAGAACGGCACGGGCCGCCAGCCCGGCCACATAACGTTTGCAGAGCAGGGCATCGGGCGCGCCAGTCTGTTTGCAGGAGAGTTCCAGCGCCTGCGTTTCCTGCACGGCTTTGGTCAGGGCAGGGAGCGGCCAGAGGTCTACCGCCCGGTTAAAGCTGTTTGTGCGCTTGAAAAAGACCGGCGGACGCAGGCCTTTAATGGCATCACTCCGGCTGGCGCCATCTGCCATGGCTGCCCGAACCCGCCTCAGGCGATGCAGGTGGGACAGGAATGTGCGGGCAATGGCAATGGGGCTGATGCCTTCAGCCAGAGCTCGTTCAATGGCAAGATCCGCATCGGCCCGGCGGCCGTCTGTTGCGGCAAAGGCGGCATCTTCTACGGAAACACTTCCGGCATCCCCAATGCAGGCATGCACATCTTCCAATGAGAGAGTGCCGTTATCTCCGGCATAGAGCGCCAGTTTTTCTACCTCACTGCGGGCAGCACTTCTGTCAGCCCCTAATCGGCCTGTCAGCCAGTGCAGGGCGTCCTGATCAATCCTCACGCTTCGGCTGGCCAGCATCTGGGTAATGGTGGCTTCCAGCGTGCGGCCTTCTTCAGGGTAACAGCCTACGCTTGCGCAGTCCGGGCGCTTTTCCAGCAGGGCGCGCAGTTTGGAGCGGGAGGGCAGGCCGGGGGATTCCAGCACCACAAGCGTATCGGTGTTCTGCTCCAGCACATGGGTTACGGCCTTTAACAAGCTGTCTCCGGCATCTCGCACGCGCACGGCCCGGCGGCCGCCCATCAGAGAAAACGCGGTCGCTTCCTCTTCCAGCCGGTCGTGTGTTTCTTTGTCCAGCACGGCCACGCGGAACGGATCCTCCACAGATCCGGCAATCTGCCGTATGGCATCCTGCGCACGTTCACGGATCAGCCCCGTATCTTCCCCATGCAGCAGGATAACGCGCCACGCGCCGGGGTCTCTGGTTACGCGGGGCAGGCTGCGGGCATCAATTTTCATGGGGGCGGCTCCCTGCCCTCAGCCGTTACAGGCCACCGGTAGAGCTGGGCGCGCCACGGCCCGTGGCCATATCCGGAATGGCATCATCCCCTTCCTGCTCCATAGGCGCATCCTTTTCAGAATTCGGGATGGCGTTGGGCATGGGGTAGAAGGCTTTCGGTCCCTGAGTACGCTTCTGCGCCGGAGCCGATTGCGTGCGCAACCATGTTGCGACCTGCTGGGTGATCTGATCAGCCAGTGCTTTTGCCACGCGGCCAGTGGCCGTTTCATTATTCATGGTCTGGGCAAAATACTGTTCGTAAGTGGCGGTATAGCCATCCAGAGCAGTCGCATCACCCTGTGCCAGCATTTTAGGGTATTGCTCCACGCTATACAGCCACCAGTGAGCATGGCCGTTCATACGCACACGGCCAGAGGTGTTGTCCGAATGGATATCAAGAGATTCTGAACTGACGGAAGGCTGGACGCTCAGCTTGTAACCATCAGGCTCTTCCGGCCCGTCACCCGCCATATTCTGTTGCAGGGCAAGGCGGACCTGCTGGCCCAGCCGTTCAGGGATATTGGAAACGTAAACGCGCTTGAGTTCCGCATTAATCTGCGGCTCATCCGCACGTTCACCATACAGCGGCTGAAAGCCGCATCCGCCCAGCGCAAGAGGAGCCCCCAGCAGCAATGCTGCCAGAGAGCCATTCAACAGAGTTTGCGTGAAGCGGGGTTTGGACATCAGCCTGCCGTTACAAAGTTGACGATACGGTTGGGCACATGAATGCGCTTAACAATCCGCTTGCCTTCCAGAAGCCGCGCCACATTGGGCTCGGATTCTGCACGGGCAATCACTGTGGCGCTGTCTTCATCCGGTGCGGCGTCAATCTTGCCACGCAGTTTGCCCATAATCTGCACTGCAAGTGTGACCTGTGTTGCGGCCAGCAGGTTTGCATCGGCTTCCGGCCAGGGCAGCTGCACCACCATAGTCTTGCCCGGTTCCAGCAGCGAAAACATTTCTTCTGCCAGATGCGGCATCATGGGGGCGCAAAGCTGGCACAGTGCGCGGGCGGCTTCACGCCG
>NZ_CALLXM010000294.1 GCF_937875265.1 uncultured Acetobacter sp.
AGGGCGAAGTGCTGGGGCTGATTGGCCCGAACGGGGCAGGGAAAAGCACACTGCTGCGCCTTCTCGCCGGGTTGAAAGCGCCAGACACGGGCCTTTTACAGCTTGATGGCCAGAATCTTGCCACAGCGGCAGCACCGTGGCGTGCCCGTCAGATTGCATTCATGCCGCAGGACATAGTGCGACCGCCCCCCATGCAGGTGCGTCATGTGGCGGCCCTTGGCAGGCTTGCGCATGGTGAAACAGGGGCGGTGGCGCTGCATCACCCTAAAGTCACAGACGCACTCCAGAAAACTGGCTTATTGCAAAGCGCTGACCGTCCAGCGCATCGTCTTTCAGGTGGAGAGCTTGCCCGGCTGGCCCTGTGCCGCATGCTTTGTGTAGATGCACCCGTCCTGCTGGCGGATGAGCCCGTGGCGGCACTGGACCCGGCATATGCCTTGATGGTGATGTCACTCTTCCAGCAAGCCGCTCATCAGGATGGCAAAGCCGTGGTTGTTGTGCTGCATGATCTGGCTCTGGCCGCCCGCTTTTGCGATCAGCTTGTCCTGATGCAGAATGGTGGGGTGCGTGCGCATGGCGTGCCGGAACACGTGCTGGCAGAGCCATTGGTGCGGGACGTGTATCATGTCTCGACACAGAGGATTGGGGCCATCCCTGTGCCGTGGGATTTGTGTTCCGGTCCGGCGGCCGATGTTTCCGAACCTGATGAGAGCAAGTCGTTCTGAAAAGGTCTGTTACCCGATAAGTTTTTCCATCTCACGGATCAGGGTGAGGGGGGCATAAGGTTTGCGTACCACCGGTACATCCTGAAGCTCGGTGGGGATCATGGAGCGGTCCGCGTAGCCGGTGGCAAACAGGAACGGGATATTCTTCTCCCGCAATGCGCGGGCGACATCGGTCGATGTTTCATCACCAAGGTTGAAGTCCAGCAAGGCAATATCCGGCTTTTCTAACTGAATGGCCTGAAGCGCTTCATACACGGAAGACACAGTGCGAACCTGTGTAATGCCGTGGTCTGCCAGAGCCTGCTCCACATCCATCGCAATCAGAAGCTGGTCTTCAACAATCAGGACACCCCTATCGTGCAACCGGGTAAGGTCTGCCTGCATGGTATCTGCCGTCAGGGTTTCCTGCATGGTGCTGTTCTCCTGTCTGATCAACGCAGCATGGTGGCTGGGAAGATCAAAACGGATGAAAAGCCCTTCCGTTCGAAATTCTTTTGTAGTTTTGCCCTGCAATTCATGCGGGACAGCCCGGTCCAGCAGGATGGAACCAAACCCTTTCCGGTCAGGCGCCTGCGTTACCGGCCCTCCTGTTTCCTGCCACGTCATGACCCAGTCCTGCGTGGTCTCATCCTGCCACCATGTGACGTGCAGGCGACCTTCCCGCTTGGAAAAGGCACCGTATTTGGCTGCGTTGGTCGCCAGCTCATGCACAATAAGCGCTATGACGGAAAGGGAACGCCCCGTCAGCCAGATGGAGGGGCCAGAAAGCGTAATGATGTCCGGCAGGAGCTGATAAGGCGCCAGTTCTGCTTCCAGAAGCGGGTAAAGCAGGCCGCCACCATCGGTGCGCACAACCTGATCATGCGCGTAGGCCAGCGCCTTCACCCGGCCTTGCAACACGGTAAAATGCTCTTGCAAAGTGCGGCCTTCCGGCACGGGCCGCGCCATGAGGGACTGCACGACGGCCAGAATGTTTTTAACCCGGTGGCTCAGTTCCTCATTCAGCATACGCTGGCGCGTATCGGCCTGAGCGCGCTCCTTCAGCTGTTGCTGGTGGTATGCGCCCATCACCTCAATCAACCCGGAGCGGATCAGCCCGGCTGCCTCCAGATTGTTATCTGTCCAAGGCAGACATTTTTTCTGCACATCTTCTTTCCAGATGGCAAAGCTGTTGCGCGGGGTAAGCCGTGGGCCAAGCGGGCCGTTGGTGTAGGTTTTATTCGGATCTCCACCCCAGTTGAGAGTTTGCAGAATCTCTCGTCGGAACAGAAAAACATAATCCCCCGGCTGCGCCGAGATGGGAATAATCATGACGCCCGCAACCTCGGGCAGCAGGGCCGATGCGTCTGGCGTGATGCCGATAAGATGGTCCGTGTGCCAGATATGGTGGCCAGCGTGAGCATGCGCGAGGGAAACAAGACCCAGAACAACATCCGGCGCGGAAGGGGCTGCATTATGCGTGGTCCATTGTCCGTTGATCCACAACCCAATGCCATCGCAGGGGATGAGGGGCTCCAGATCAGCAATGTGTTCCCGCAGGTAAGAGGGCATGTCCGACATCGGGACAGCGTCTCTCAGAAAATTTTCAATCAGGCTGTGCGTCTGCTGGGTCACCTGCAAACGGCTGGTTCTGAGCAGAACGACAATGCGGAGTGCAACAAACTCGCCGAAAATCTTGACGATTGTGCGTTCTCCGAGCGTCAGGATTTTGGGGGAATAGTTGTGGCAGGCAATCATGCCCCACAATTTTCCATCCACCATCAGGGAAATGGACATGGAGGCCCCAACGCCCATGTTGGTCAGATATTCGCAATGTATGGGGGAGACACTGCGCAACTGGGACAAAGACATATCCAGAGAGCCAAGCCCCGGTAGCTCCTGCAACGGAACGGGCGTGTAGCTGACATCGCCGATCATGCGGATCAAAGCGCGCCGATACAGGTCTCTGGCCTGCACAGGGATATCAGCGCTGGGGAAATGCTGGCCCAGAAAGCTTTCCAGTGCGGAGGAGCGGGCCTCAGCAACAATCTTGCCTGACCAGTCCGGGTCAAAGCGATAGATCATCACACGGTCATAATGCAGCATGCCCCGCATAAGCCGCACCACGGCTTTGAAAAGCTTCTCCATGTCCGACATGTCGCGCAGGCGGTCCAGCATCATCCGCAGGCTGGCAACGGACTGGCTGTTTTCTTCAGGAGCGCTTTCTGGTTCGCACTCAATAACAACATCATCCCCGGAAACATGGATCGAGAGATCGAACGCTGTGTCTTTTGTAATACGCACGCCAAAAATATAGGCCGGACGACCAAGCGAGAGGCTGTTGGTCAGCGCATTCCGCAATGCGTGCAGTGTGGCTGGAGTCAGATACTCAGCAAGCGGCACGCCCGGCATCAGCCCTTGCAGGCCGAGCATGGCGGCGGCATTTGCAGACACACGACGTAGCGTGAAGCTATCCCGGTCACACGTCAGCAGGCAGCCATGAGGCTGAATACTGCCCGGAATATGGATGGGCTCTTTATCGCAACTGGTAAGATCTGCCTGACCAAATTCAACCATGAGTGTGTTCCGTAAGGCTGTCCGTGCGCCTTACGGCATCAATGGCATAACGAAAAAGAGTATGAGCCGCTGCGGCTGCTGCCTTTGCATCCCATTCAGGTGCAGCATCCAGCAGGCGCAGAAACGCCTGCCAGTTGTCCGGAGAGGCGGTCTGGACTGCCAGGTGACGGGCTCCGAAGTCTTTTGTAAATCCGAGCGTAGAAACCTGTTTGGCCAGAAGGCGTGCCCCCAGCGAAGACCCTTCCAGAACGTAAAGCATACCCAGCAGAGCAGAGACGCTGGCCGGAGGAGCTAGGGCCGAGACCGGTGCGCTGGTTTCGCGCAGGTCCTGCAAATCAGCCTGCATCAGAGGTGTTAAGGATGCCGGGGCCCAGCCGGAAAGGGCATCTGGCCATGCAGCAACCATAATGGCCTGTTCCGCACCGGCCCGGAATGCGGCAAGGCTTTTCAGGTATCTGCGATAGGCGGCTTCAGATGTCAGAGGGCCAATCAGCTGATCCAGCTCCTGATGATCAGAGTGCGTTGCTGCGCGCAGAAAGAAGCGACGCGTTTCGTGATCCATGCCGAGCCTCGCACCATCTGGAAAAGGATTACGCCAGAAGGCGCTGCGTGTTTCAAAAAAGCAGGCAACAGGATCTGCGTATCAGTAACCTGTTGCCATCATCGCATTCATACACTGGCCACGCAATATTTGGGCATAGAATGATACGGTTTGTTTATTATCACAATTCCGTATTTATTTACATCAGGAGGCAAGGGTTACCGTAATCTGGAGATCATTCCTGTTGTTCAGCAGAAAGCGTCAGGGCTGTATGAATCAATGCAAGATGTGAAAAGGCTTGTGGAAAATTTCCAAGCTGAACGTTGTTCTCTGGATCATATTCTTCTGCAAGCAGGCCAACATCGTTCCGTAAACTGAGTAGTTTTTCAAATAAGGTTACAGCTTCCTGCTTTCGGCCTGTCAGCGCATAGGCGTCAGCAAGCCAGAAAGAGCAGGCAAGGAAAGCTCCTTCCGTAGATTGCAGCCCGTCAACATTTCCATGTGTTTCGTATCTTTTAAGAAATCCATTATGCAGAAGCCGCTTTTCAATCATGACAATTGTCTGCTGAATGCGCGGGTCATTGTAAGGCAAAAAGCCAGTACGGGGGATGAGCAGAAGGGAGGCATCCAGATCGTCGCTGCCATAAAACTGCACAAAGCTGCCGATTGCCTCATTAAATCCTTTGGAACAGATATCGGCATACAGGTCATCTCGCGTTTGGGTCCAGCTATCTCTGGGGCCAGGAAGACCATAGCGCTCCATGTCGCGCAGAGACGCATCAAACGTAAACCACGCCATGACTCTGGAATGAACAAACGGTTTTGGGCCTCCGCGTACTTCCCAGATACCCTGGTCGGGCTGTTTCCAGATTTTCTGAAGCCAGTTGAGCAAATGGGTTTGTAGCGACCATGCTGATTCACTTGTTCCCAGCCCCGCTGCGCGTCCAAGTTGGGCGACGTGCGCCATAATGCCGTAAACGTCGAGCTGTACCTGATCTGACGCTGCGTTACCTATGCGCACTGGGTATGCTTTATGGTAACCCTGCAGGTGGTCAACAGTCCATTCCCGCAGTTCGCGTTCTCCGCAAATACCATACATAATTTGAAGCTGGCTGGCATCACCAGCAATGCTACGGTGCAACCAGTCACGCCACGCCTGCGCTTCGGCGTAGTATCCGCAGGAAATAAATGCGGAAAGGGTGAGTGCCGCATCACGAAGCCAGCAATACCGATAATCCCAGTTGCGGATACCCCCCGGGTCTTCCGGCAGAGAGGTCGTGGGGGCGGCAACAATACCGCCAGTTGGTGCGTAGGTTAGCGCCTTGAGCACGATGAGCGAGCGTATCACTGCATCGCGCCACGGACCCTGGTAAGTGCATTGATTACACCATGCCTGCCACCATTGCTCGGTATGAGCCAGAGCCGTCTCTGCATCCAGAAGTGAGGGCAAGGGGCAATGTGATGGCGCGTGCTGTAGAACAAAGGTTTCAGTCTGGCCTTCTTCAAGTAAGAACAAGGCTTCAGTTGTCAGGTCCCGCCCATGCAACGGTACGGTGGAGCGAAGCGCCAACTGATCCGGGCCCGCGATGGCGCGTATCCCGTGCTCTCCATGCAGCCGGGTCACCCAGGGAACAGTCAGCCCATAATCAAACCGCAGAAGAACGCTCAAACGCATCTGCACGTTCCCACGCACGGCGGTTACACGACGGATGAGAGAGCGATGTTCCTGTTCCACCGGCATGCACTCAACAAGAGTAACCTCGCCGCTTTCGGTCACAAACGTGGTTTCTAAAATAAGAGTATTTTCACGATAGCGGCGCTGCACGCTGAGCACAGGTTCTGCTGGATGCAAGGCCCAGTGACCGTTTTCAGCCGAGCCCAGCAGTGCTGCAAGGCAGGCCGGACTATCAAAGCGGGGGAAGCACAGCCAGTCTATGGTGCCATCTTTGCCTGCCAGAGCAGCAGTATGGCAATCCCCAAGTAAAGCATAGTCCTCAATAGGAAGGGGGAGTAGACGGCGCGTGGCCGTATCATGATGTAGCATACCGGCGTCCTTATACTAAAAACGAAAGAAAAAGATCTCTCCCGTTTGAACGACGCATGAGTGTAATTGTTCCTTTAATTAAGTAATGGCGCAGAAAACCTGCTTCTGCACTATAAAAACGGAGCTTCCATTTGGAAGGCCTTCAATCAGACAGGCTTTCCAAATGGAGCAGACGCAGATCAGATGGAACGGCTCTCTTCAACCCGGCTTTGGGCAAGAACGGTTTCAAACCGTGCGCGTGTTGCGGCTCCCATGCGGCCCATTCCACAGGCTTTGCGCATGGTGGTGATGAGGTCTTCATCGCTCAGGCCCGTCGGCAGAAGTGTTTTTGCCAGGCTGACCAGCATAGCAAGCGGCACGGTGGCCGGGTCCAGCGTTTCCTGTGGTGCAGGGGCTTTAAAAGCGAGCGGCGCTTCTGGTGAGAGTTCTTCAGGCCAGATAAATGCCCCCACATCTTCTTGCGTGCGGGGGAGGGACGCGGGGATCAGCCCCAGAATACGCTCCCGAATTTCGCGCCCGGCCCGTGCAAAACCATGCTGGCGGGACA
>NZ_CALLXM010000295.1 GCF_937875265.1 uncultured Acetobacter sp.
ATGCTCAGAGCGTTTCCTCCTCACGCAACGAGGACACGGCTGTCTATGAGCGTCTTCCCTTTCCAGAGGCCCTTGCCATAGCCTGGGCACAGGACCCGCGTCGCTCTGAGCTGGGCACTAATCGTCGTTCTGCCGAATCCCGTGCCAGAGCGGCAGGCAGCTGGTTTGCCGGTGGGCCATCTCTCTCCGGTTCTTATTTTGATGACCACGCAATAGGCTCCAACCTCGGCTACACAACCTATCAAGGCGGCGTGAGTGTACCTTTGTGGCTGCCGGGGCAAGGGAATGCCACCCGCAAGGTTGCCCGCGCGGAGGCTGAAACAGCAGCCGAACGCACAAGCGAAGAACATATGGCCCTTGCCGTCCGGCTGCTGGAGGCCACAGCCACAGCCATGCTGGCCCGCAAGAGAGTTGCTACCACTCTGGCCCTTTCCAGCGCTGCCACACGCGTAAGCGCGCATGTTGCCCGCGCAGCCCGTACGGGTGAAATGACGCTGGCTGACCAGCAGATGGCTGAGGCCGCACAGGCTTCAGCCCAGACCGATGCCGCCATGGCGCGGGAAGAAGCCCAGACCGCCACCGCCGGGCTGGTGGCCCTGCTGGGGACGCCCATTGTGCCGGATATCCTCGCCTTTACGGCCCCGCAAAGCGCTGAACAGAAACTTGTGGCCTATACGGTGGAAGACAATGACCCACGCGTACGGGCCGCACAAAAAGAAACAGCGGCAGCCCGTGCAGATATGGTGCTGGCCCGCCGCTCTTTTATGCCCAATCCTGAAATTGGCGTGGGGGCTATTCATGAAAAACAGTATGGCAGCCCGTGGGATGACCGCGTGGGGATCAACTTCACCATGCCTCTGCCCAGCGCCGTTCATAATGCCCCCCTGCTGGCGGCAGCCCGCAACCGGGTGGCCGCAGCGGAAACACAGGAAACACTGGCCAGACGTATGGTGCGGCAGGAACTGGCACAGATCCGGGCACGGCTGGCGTCTGCCTCTGCGACACTGAAAAGCGCGCAAACCGCCGCCCAGCAACTGGATAGCCGGGCAGACCTGATGGAACGCTCATGGAAATTGCAGGAAAACTCACTGGATGATGCGCTCCGGGCACGGCAGGCCGCGTATGCAGCCGATCTGGTCCGAGACCGGGCGGAAATCCTCTGGCATAGCGCCATTGTGCGCGCCTTGATTGCTGCGGGTGCCATGCCGGGGCTTGACCAGACGCCCTCCGCGCAGCCGGTTCAGGCCAAAGCCGTTATTGATATTCCGGAAGACGACGCCGTTCCGCATACGCGGCAGCCAGGGGAAGCTCTGCACATTCCTGAACAGGTCTCAGCCCCGCGCAGCAGTGCAGGCCCTGTGCCATGACGACACCCCGCAATGCCCCGCTCTCGAATGTCTTTTCTCAAAAACTGGCCGTTACATTCATGAAATTTATTGCTGCCTTCTTTATTGGCCTTGTCGCGTTACCTGTGCCTGCTCTGGCTGAAGATACCCCTCTTCCTGCCATCAAGCTCTCTGCCGAGGCCATCCGTAACGAAGGACTGCATCTTGCACCCGTAATACAAGGCACGCTGGCACGCATGCTGCCCGCCATGGCACGTGTGCTGCCGGATAAAACACGCACTGTCACACTCCATACGGCTGGCGATGGGAAAGTGCTCTCCATTTTTGTGCTGCCGGGCCAGAGTGTAAAAACTGGCCAGCCTTTGATGACGTATCAGAACCACACACTGCATCTGGCCCGCTTGCAAGAAGCCCAGACCCGGGCCGCCCTTGCCGCCGCACGGGCAGACCGTGACAACGCCTCTGCCGGGTATGACCGCGCACGGGCACTGTCAGGCACCACTGTGTCCGTTGGAGAAACACGCAGACGGCTGGCTGTGTTGAAAGAGACGCAGAATACGGTTGCCACGCATGAGGCTGAACTGGGCGTGCTGGCGCATCGTCTGCAGGAAGAATACACCTCTCCCACGGAAACACACGGCACGGATGAAACCTCGACCCTGATTTCACCCGTGGATGGCACCATAACGGAGGTTACAACGGCGGTTGCTGCTGATGTAGCGCCTCCTCTGCCGCTTCTGACCGTGAGTGATACAGCCCATGTGTGGGTTGTATCAGATGTCACCGCGCAGGATGCGCAGATGCTGGTGCCGGGTGGCAGGCAGGAGACGTTTTTCTCATCCTCAGAGGACACACCACCCTCCACGCCTTTGCTCTCCACCATTGAAACAGTTGATACCGCCACAGACCCTGCAACCGGGCTGGTTCGTGTGCTCAGCCGTGTTGAAAACGCCGCAGGGCATTTGCGCCCGGGCATGATGCTGAACAGCCTTTTGCAAACCGACAAAACCGGAGCTGGCTTTATTGTGCCTGCACAGGCCATTCAGACCATTGCAGGCCAGACAATGGTTTTTATACAAACTGCACCAGATAGTTTTCAGCCCGTTCCCGTCCACACAGGAATGGAGGAAAACGGGAAGACCCTGATACTATCGGGCCTGAAAACTGGTGATCAGGTTGTCTCTGATGGCAGTCTGGCCCTGAAGGCCATGCTCCTCCTGCCTGATATGGATGCGGATTAAAGCCGTGCGCACAATCTTTGAAAAACTGAATCAGGCTCGCTTTCTGCTTCTGGCCTTTCTGGTCCTGCTCATACTGGGTGGGGTGATTGTTCTGTCCGGCCTGCCGGTGGAAGCCGTGCCGGATATCTCCCCACAGCAGGTTCTGGTAACCGCCGTGGCTCCCGGTCTGGCAACAGAAGAAGTTGAAAAACTGATTACTTTTCCAGTGGAAAGCAGCATGGCCGGCATTCCGGGCGTGAAAGATTTACGCTCAGTCTCGCGCTCCGGTGTTTCGGTTGTCTATGTGCAGTTTGAGGATTCATCAGACATTAATCTGGACCGCACCCGTGTGAATGAACGCATGGCGCAGGCCCGTACCATGCTGAGTGTACCCG
>NZ_CALLXM010000296.1 GCF_937875265.1 uncultured Acetobacter sp.
CAAAAACCTCCACATCAATCAGCACCCCGCTTTCTGTTTCCAGAATAACAAGCTGTGGGTCCTGCAATGAGGCATCCGCTTTAGAGGTAGGGCGAGGGTAGAGAACCCGTGCTGCGATAAAGCTTTCCCCCAAGAGCCAGTGGAACGTGTTGAGATCATGAATGAGCGTTTCACTGATCAGCATTTCGCGTGTGTAATGTGGCCCGGATGTTGGGTTGCGATGGGCCGCATGAGCTAATAGAATCTTACCAACTGTCTTTTTGGAAACAAGAGATTTCAGTTCCTGATAACCCTCATCATAAGGGCGCATGAACCCGACCTGCACCAGTCTCTTGCCGGCGGCCTGCTCTGCTTCCAAAATACGCTCACATCCCTTTGCCGTTGTGGCGAGTGGCTTTTCACAGAACACATATTTGCCCGCCTGAATTGCTTTAAGGACAAGATCCTCATGCGTCTGACTGGCGGAGGAAATGACAACAGCATCTACTTGAGTGCTTGCAATCAGGTCCTCAGGTGTGGCGGTTATCAGAGCATCAGGCGCGAACTGACCCGCAACTTTTTCAGCGCGAGACCGGGTGCGATTGTAAAGGGCTGAAACAGTTGCGCCAGAAATGATGTTTGCGCATCGTCTGACATGGTCAGCACCGAGGTCCCCCGTGCCGATAAACCCAAGACGAACGGTCATGACTTATCCTTTCTGCGGGGTGGAAGGAACCGTCTGGCCGGTGCCAGATGATTTGGAGGGAGAAAGAGGCAGGCCGATCTCGCGCAGCGGGAGGTTTGCTTTGACGCGCTGCTCAATTTCTTCCAGTGAGCAGCCTTTGGTTTCAGGCACCAGAAAATAAGCGATCAGGAAGAACACTGCGTTAAAGCCAGAGAGCAGCCAGAAAATCCCGTAATCACCAATCACGCTCATAACTGATAAAAAGACGTTGCTGATCAGCCAGTTTGTAATCCAGTTGGCAAAGGTTGAGCAGGCAATGGCCAGACTCCGGCCCTGAAGAGGCTGGATTTCCGTGCACATGGTCCAGGGAATGGGGCCTTCGCCGGTCGCAAATCCCAGAGTGAAGACAACCAGCAGAGTGATAATGGCCACTCCGGCAAAGCTGCCTCCAGCGTGGGAGAAGAGCAGGAGGCCGAAAAGTGCGAGGCTGATGGTGGCTATAATGGTGCTGAGGAGCAACAGCGGGCGGCGGCCCCATCGGTCAATTAACAGGATAGCTGCACCGGTCGCGACCATATTGGCCAGACCAAGAAGTGTGGTGCACCATACGGCGGCCTGTGCAGAAAAATGCAGATTTTCCAGAATATGCGGGGCGTAATATAGCAGAATATTAATGCCTGCCAGCTGCTGAAACATCTGGAGTAAAATGCCCAGCGTGAAGGTTTTTCTGAACCCTGGAGAGGATTTTAACAAAGCAAGC
>NZ_CALLXM010000297.1 GCF_937875265.1 uncultured Acetobacter sp.
TTCCGGGCTGCGGCGGAGGACTGCACCAGATAGAAAATGGCCATCACATCCAGCAGACGCAAAGGCGAGAGCCAGCTTTTTTCCGGCATAATCATGCTGCCAAAAGGCCGCAGGTCCGGCAGCCCCCACTGTGCCCACGGGAAAGCTTGAAGGGCAGAAAACAGCAGATACAGTGTGCAGCATCCGGCCAGCACATCAACACGCGGGAAATCTGCACCGCGCCGCTCTGTCTCAGCAGAGGCCGAGGCCCCCAGCGCGAACAGAAACTGCCAGGCAAACGGGTTGAAATACCACCCATCCGGGTCCAGCCAGTTAGGCAGGTTCAGGCCGGGGTCCAGGTTGACCAGCATCCACAAAGCCCCTGACAGCAGCAGCGCCAGAGAGCGATGAATGCGCATCAGCACATAAAACAGCGGAAACCCACCTAGCAAAATGATATAAAGTGGCAGGATGTTCAGGTTGCTGGGCAGGGCATCAAACATCATGACGCGCCAGACCCAGCTAAGGCCATGCGCCAGTTCAGGCTCCAGAAAATCCACCGGCACCAGTGTATAATGCCGCCAGACACGGACGGTGATGACATAGACCATCACCATAATAGTCTGCCCGATATAAAGCTGCACACAGCGGCGCAAAATGCGCTCCAGACACACTTTAACCCCGTATTTGCGAAAGCCACGCCCATATGCCAGCCATGAGGCATAACCTGCCAGCAGGACAAAAATTTCCGCGGCATCGGCAAAGCCGACATTGCGCATGGTAAACCGGTTAAGCAGGCTTTGCGGAATATGGTCCACAAACATCATCAGCAGCGCAACGCCACGCATGGCGTCAATCCGATGGTCCCGCACGCTACGGGTTACGGGCGGCTCTGATTGCGAGTGAAACTGGGGCAGAACAGGTTTTTCCACGAAGGACGGATCATGCGGCATTGCAATCATGATAACAGATCGCCCCCTTTTTCCACCATACTCAGGCGCACACCAGATAACGGGCGAGTTCACCCCCTCTTTATGTGCCCCGAATTCCGGAAAAAAGAGTCAAAACTATGGGCCATGAAAACTGCGGCTCCCAGTAAGACGCGACATTGCCCAACCCCTCCCCCTTGACGGCAGAAGCCTCATGTTGTTGCCAACAAGGCAACAGGCCTCTTGTGCCGCAGAGACAGCCAGAGTCAGGACAGAAAACAGTGGTACACTCACCTTCCCCCCTTCACCATGATGACGTTGCCCGTGTGCTGGATTCCGTGCGGGATGCGCAAACGGGCCATTCCCTGCTGGCCCTGAGCAAACTGGAAGGCTTCCGGATGGAAGACGGGCGGCTGGGTGTGGCGCTGGCTGTTACCAAAAATCAGGCATCCACCCTCGCCCCCCTCTGCCAGGAGGCTAAAATTGCGCTGGAAAAACTGCCGGGGGTGCAGTCCGCCAATGTCATTCTGACCGCCCACCGCCCGGCCTCTGGCCCCGGTGCCGCGCCGGACGCCCCGGCCCCTGCCGCACGCCCCAAGGCCGCAGGTGGGGGGGGACATCGTCCGTTTGGTGGCCCCGCACCCTCCCCGGATGCGCCGGTGCTGCCTGATGTAAAAGCCATTATTGCCGTGGCCTCCGGCAAAGGCGGCGTTGGCAAATCCACCACCGCCACCAATCTGGCCATCGGGCTGGCGCAGGAAGGGCTGCGTGTGGGGCTGATGGATGCAGATATCCACGGCCCCTCCCTACACCGCATGCTGGGCACGGAAACCAAACCGGAAGTGCGCGAAGGCCGCCTGCAACCCATGAAGGTCTGGGGCATAAGCGCTGTTTCCATCGGCATGCTGGTGGATGAAAAGCAGGCCATGATCTGGCGTGGCCCTATGGTGATGGGGGCCATCAACCAGTTTTTGACGGATGTGGACTGGGGCGTGCTGGATATTCTGGTGGTGGACATGCCGCCGGGCACGGGCGATGCCCAGCTTTCCCTGATGCAGAAAGTGCCGCTGGCCGGGGCGGTCATTGTTTCCACCCCGCAGGATATTGCCCTGATTGATGCCCGGCGCGGCGTGACCATGTTCGAAAAAATGAAGGTGCCTGTTCTCGGCCTGATTGAGAACATGTCCTATTTCTGCTGCCCCAACTGTGGCCATAACACTGAACTGTTCGGCCATGGTGGCGCGCGCAAGGAAGCAGAAACCATGGGCGTACCCTTCCTTGGAGAAGTGCCGCTGCTGGCAGATATCCGCTCCACGGGGGATGCCGGAACCCCGATTGTTGCCAGCGCCTCAGAGAGCGAGGGAGCCAAAGCGTTCCGGCTTATTGCTCAGGCTACGGCGAAGGCCCTCAAAGAGAAAACCAGCGCCGCAGAGTAGCACTGTGAGGCGGGATATTCCGCCTCACACTTACCGGACTTAATTTTTCCGGCCAGATGCTTTCTGAGTGCTCATTGGCTTATCAAAAAACGCACGGCACTGAGGGCTCAGCTTGTCCTTCTTGCGCTCCATGCAGCTGGTAATCTTCTTTTCATTGGGAATGGCCAGCGCGCAGAGTTTCAGCGCATCGCCTTTGCAGGCTGCGGTCTGTTTCTGACGCAGCGTATCGGCAGCATGAGCGGGGGCCAGCGTGCTGAGCAGCGCGGCGCCCCCTGCGGCCAGAGCAAACGTGCGTAAAAATTTCAGCGCAAAATTAAACATCTCACTTCAATCCATCTTCTGTGCAAAAGAGCCCTGCACAGAAAGCAATGAATTTGACGATCATGTCAATTTTAATGGAAGCAGAGTGCCCGGTGGTTGTCCGGCCCCTGCGTTTCACAAATATGCAGGTGCTGGGGCTTCATGTCTTTCGGGGCCGTAAAAAACAGAAAGGCCCACACGGCCACCAGCACGCAGGCCACCACCAGAAACGGCGTGAAGCTTGGCAGACGGCCGGAGGGAGGCCGCAAGCCACTTAGCTCACCCGGTTGCGTAGAAAACGGGGAGGCAGGGATCGCGCCCCCCTCCTCCTCAACAAACGCTTCGTCTTTAGGGGTGACGTCCTGCATAGGCTGAGGCTCAGCCTTTCAGAACAGCCATCATTTCATCCCACTCACGCTTGCTCAGCCCGGACCCGGCCTGCTCAACCGCCTCACCTGCCAGCATGCGGCGCACAATTTTCAGCATCCCGGAAGAGAACGTCACAGCACCCCGGCGATAATCCTCAAACGCGGCTGCCGTCTGCGGCACCCATGCGTGCAGGATTTTCAGCATGATTTCCGCATATACACGAATTTCATACTGCGCATGCGGGTCCAGCCGCAGGGCCAGAAAGTGCATGAGGTTGTGCAGATCAATCTTCCAGTACCACTGGGTATAGGTATTCACGGTCAGATTGATGCGCGCCAACTCACGGGCCAGACCGTAGCCTTCTTCCGTGCTCAGCATGGTTTCATAATTGCGGTAGGTGCGCATGGCGTCATCCCGCAGGATATCCATCACCGCAGCGGCATCATCAGGGGCCAGCACATCCCCCCGGCCCTGACGGTTCACGGCACTCTGAGACGCCATGTGTTCCGGTGCGGGGATATAGAATTCGCTGTCGAGAATAGAATAGCGGGCAGAATATTCGTTCACGCTGGCCATCCGGTGGCGGATCCACTGCCGCGCCACAAAAATGGGCAGTTTGACGTGAAACTTCATCTCGCACATTTCAAACGGCGAGGAATGCCTGTGCCGCATCAGGTAGCGGATCAGCCCGGCATCTTCAGAAACCTTACGGGTTCCGCGCCCGTAGGACACACGGGCCGCCTGCACAATGGCGGAATCATCCCCCATGTAGTCAATAACCCGCAGAAAACCGTGGTCGAGCACTTCCTGCGGTTCATACAGCATGGCCTCGAGTGCCGGCACCGTCGGGCGGCGGGTCGGAGCGGACTCCTGGGCATGCGCGGCAATTTCTGCGCGCTGGGCATCGGTCAGTGACATGCTGTTTCCCGAATAAAAATTGATCTGGGGCACCTGTTACACCAGAGCGCCCGTTCAAGTCGAGCGAGCACATTCCGTATAAGGTAGCCCCGTGCTGCTCGGCACGCTCTCGCATCACGCTTGATAAAGAGTTTCCGGGTGGCACAGGCCATGCCACCGGACACACCTGATCCGGAACGACCTGACAAACGGGATCTTGCAATCCGCCCTTGTGCTCTTTATGTTCGTAAGTGCCGTAGGGGCTTGCTCCTTGGCTATGGTGATAAACGGAACGTGGAATAATCGTTGTGGACCCGGGGGCAGTACCCGGCGTCTCCACCACATTCAATCCTGCCTCACGGTTCGGACGGATGGGGACGAAACAGGCTCGACACGCGTGGTAAAGACCTTCCTTTTGCCCGGCATTGTACCGCCGTTATCGGGCTAAACATACAAGTGCCAACGATAACACTGAGGTGCTCGCTGTCGCTGCATAAGCGATAAGCGCGGTTCGGGAGAGCACCGGGCAACAGAAGCTCTCCCACCTGACTGTCCCCTTAAACAGTCCTCCCGAAAAAGATTTACAGAACACTTTGCCAGCTTCGGGGCAGACCAGAGTCGCCACAGCGGCGCAAGACCCGCAGCGGGCCGGTCCTCAAGCTCTTTTGAACGCCTCTGCGCAGACCCGTCTGCTGCCTGCTGTGTTGCAGAATCATGCGTTGCTGACTTGCGCTTGCTCCCTCTTTCACGCATGGCTGACGGCAGAGTGATATTCCAGACGTCGGCCTGTCCAACCGACGAAAACGAGGAGACCAGTCATGGCGGATGACCACGATAACACCCCGGGAAACGGCGCTTTTCCGCCTGAAAGTCTGCTGCCCTATGAACGCTGGCTGGAAGACGCCTATCGCGGCGTGATGCTGAGCGCGCTCGATTATGTGAGCCGCGAAGGTCTTGCTGGTGAACACCACTTTTATCTGACGTTCCGCACCGATTTCCCCGGTGTGGTGATCCCTGACCGTCTCCGCGCCCAGTACCCGCATGAGATGACCATTGTACTGCAACACCAGTTCTGGGACTTAACGGTCGATCGCACCGCAGGTGTTGTGTCCGTCGGGCTGTCCTTTGGTGGAGCGGGCTCGATTCTGGTTATTCCTGTGCCTGCCTTTACCGGGTTTGCTGACCCTTCCATCCATCTCAGCCTGCATTTCACGGCGACAGAACCGGAGGACGTGCCCGTGCCCGAAACAGACGCCAGACCGGCCACACCGGCAGAGGAAGACGCCAAAAGCTCAGCGGAAAGTGACACGTCCTCACAGGTCGTAAGTCTTGACGCTTTTCGCAAGAAGGGGCCATCACCCGGTTAAGCCCCACATTTCGGGGCAGGCCGACGGAGAGTTCAGCACACCATGACCAGCCAGCCCCCTCGCTCCCCGGTAACCGCCTTTACCTATTCCCCCATTTTTCCTCTGGGGGAGGACACCACGTCCTACAGGAAGGTGGATATCGCCGGTGTAAGCACATCGGAATGCAGCGGCAAAACAATCCTGCACATCACACCGGAAGCTCTGACGGAGTTCACGGCGCAGGCGTTTCATGAAGTGGCGCATTATCTGCGCCCTGCCCATCTCAAACAGCTTGCCAGCATCCTCAAGGACCCCGAAGCCTCGGACAATGACCGCTTCGTGGCACTGGATCTCCTGAAAAACGCTGGCATTGCGGCGGGCGGCGTGCTGCCCATGTGTCAGGATACCGGCACGGCCATTGTCTTCGGCAAAAAAGGCCAGCGCGTATGGGTGGAAGGCGATGAGGAAGTCGCGTTCTCCAAAGGCGTATATGAAACCTACACCCGCACCAACCTGCGTTACTCGCAGATGGCACCCCTCACCATGTTTGAGGAAAAGAACACTGGCACCAACCTGCCGGTGCAGTGCGATATTTTCGCCAGCCCCGCCACGCATCATGATGAACAGTTTGACCTGATGTTTGTCGCCAAGGGCGGCGGGTCAGCCAACAAAACCTTCCTGTTTCAGGAAACCCGCGCACTGCTGGGCTCCGAACAGAAGCTGCTGGACTGGCTGGATGTGAAGGTCAAAACACTCGGCACATCCGCCTGCCCGCCTTACCATCTGGCCATTGTTATTGGCGGCATGTCTGCTGAGCAGACGCTCAAGACCGTCAAGCTGGCTTCCACCCACTGGTATGACAGCCTGCCCACCAGCGGCAGCATGACCGGCCATGCCTTCCGGGATGTGGAGATGGAACAGAAGGTTCTGGAACTCACCCGTAAGCTGGGCATTGGCGCGCAGTTTGGTGGCAAATATTTCTGTCATGATGTGCGGGTCATCCGCCTGCCCCGCCATGGCGCATCCCTGCCGGTGGGCATGGGCGTGTCCTGCTCCGCAGACCGACAGATCAAGGCCCGCATCACAGCAGACGGTTTCTTTCTGGAAGAACTGGAGCATGACCCCGCCCGCTTCCTGCCGGAAACTACTGATGAACATCTGGAAGGCGAGGCGATTAAAATTGACCTCAACCGCCCGATGGACGAAATCCGCAAAGAGCTTTCCCGCTACCCGGTTAAAACCCGCCTCGCCCTGAACGGCACGGTGGTGGTGGCGCGTGACATTGCCCACGCCAAATTCCGTGAACGGCTGGAGCGTGGTGAGGGCCTGCCGCAGTACCTGAAAGACCACCCGGTTTATTACGCAGGTCCTGCCAAAACGCCCGAAGGCATGGCAACAGGCTCGTTCGGCCCGACCACTGCTGGCCGCATGGACTCCTACGTCGCCGAGTTCCAGGCGGCGGGTGGCTCCTTTGTCATGCTGGCCAAGGGTAACCGCTCCAAGGCCGTGAAAGAATCCTGCCAGACATATGGTGGCTTCTATCTGGGGTCTGTGGGCGGCCCGGCAGCCCGGCTGGCACAGGACTGCATCCGTAAGGTTGAGGTTCTGGAGTATCCCGAACTGGGCATGGAAGCTGTGTGGAAAATCGAGGTTGAAGACTTTCCGGCCTTTATTGTTATCGACGACAAGGGGAATGACTTCTACGCTGAACTCAGCTGAGCATTAAAGGAGCTGTGTTTACCCCATGCGCTTTACTGTTGACCGGATGGACCATGCGGTCCTGACCGTAAGAGACCTCGAAATCTCCGCCTCCTGGTATCAGCGCGTACTGGGCATGGACCGCGAGGACTATGGCCGCAACAACCGTACAGCTTTGCGTTTTGGCGGGCAGAAGCTCAACCTTCGCCCGCAGGACGCCACAGGATGGGACACCGCCGTGCATGCCCTGCCCGGCGGGAATGACCTGTGTTTTGTCACCGCTGTAAAAAGTGATGATGTGGTCGAACATCTGGAAAAATGTGGTGTGAAAATTGTGGAAGGCCCCGTGGCGCGTTTAGGTGCGTTAGGGCCTATCACATCCGTTTATTGCCATGACCCGGACCAGAACCTGATCGAAATCGCCTCTTATCAGGGATAAAAGGCGACACAGCATTCAGCCGGTTTTCTGCGCACTGCTTTGAGCAGGGTGGTGCATAGCGTGCTGGCTAACTGGTGCTGCTATATCAGGCGCTGGCCCGTTTGCATGCGTTGCGGGTACAGGCGCACCCGCTCCATTCCCCAACCAGCCGCCACGGAAACCTGCTTTCAGCAAACCCTGCCGAATGGCGGGGTTTCGCTTCATGGTGTTCCACACCAGTCCGCTGCGCCAGTTTTCAATCATCAGCAGAATCGGCCCCTGATCAATGCCCAGATAGGCGGTATCAGACCAGAAAGACTTATCTGCGGTGTGGAAGCTGGGGTTGAACGCATCCACAAACCCATAGCGGCTATAAATATGGCTGCCGTAGCGATGTTTCATTTCCCGCAGGGCCGGAATAGCAATTTCCGGAGCAAAGGCAACAGATCCACCAGCAGCCGTGGGGGCTATAGTGCCGTCATCCTGCGTATAGTCACGTCCTGTTCCGCGAGCGGCATAGGACAGGAAGTGGCGCGGAGTGCCCCCCACTGTCTGCGTCTGCTCACCCGGTCCGTCACTGGCCGTCAGGCCCCACACATCCTGACCGTAATCCTGCCACTTGCCGGGGTTGGTCATGGCGTAGGTCCGCTGGGCATACGTGGCACGGCGGCTGTTTTCAAAATAGTCGATGCCTTTTTCGCGGTTCCAGTCATCCTGAATGCTCCTAAAATCAATCCAGGAATGGGTGTACTGATGCCCAAACAACGGCGCAAAATTCAGCATGGTCTGACCATAATACTCGCCCCAACGCTTATCATTCGTCGTGAGCCAGGCCTGCCAGGACGCTGGCTCAAGCGGATGCGACTGGGAACCGAGGGCCAGAATATAGGCCATCATACCTTCACTGTAGCCTTCCCAGTAATTAGCCAGAAACTGATGCTCAGGTGACCACCCCATACTCAGGCGCAAATCGGGCCGACGCATCCAGGCCCAGTCAACATTCTGGTAAAGCTGATTAGCCAGGCTACGGATTTCACCTTCCTGCGGTGTATTCTGCGTATAATAACTTTCAGCAAACAGGATGCCCTGCATCAGCAGAGCCGTATCAATGCTGGAGAGTTCAATATCGTTGTTGAAACGCAGTCCGGTTTTATGATCAAGGAAATGATAGAAAAAACCGTGATACCCTGAGGCTTTATCAACACTGTCATTCTGCGGCAGGCTTGAAAGATAACGCAGGGTCTTCAGCGTCCGCTCACGCGCCTGCTGGCGGGTGATATAGCCGCGCTCCACGCCAATGCCATACGCTGTCAGCCCAAACCCGATAGACGCCACACTGGCCTGCGTCTGGTCAGACGGATACCGGTCAGGCACCAGACCGGTCTGTGCATCACCGGCTTCCCAGAACCACGAGAATGTCCGGTGTTCCAGATCTTCAATCAGCGCCATATCGGCGCGGCTGGGTTTGAACACTATGCTGGTGGAAAGACGAGCCGCTTCCCGCTGCTGGCTGGCAGAGGGGGGAGCAGGCTCAGAAGCTGGGCCCTGCTGCGAGGCTGGAACCTCTGCTGCATGTGCCGTGGCGTGACCTGCACCCAGACCACACGCAAGAGCAAGAAACCCCACACTAAAGGAAAGCCGCTGGGCACGAGGCGGAACCGGCAGGCAGGCACGATGCAGAATATGAGAAACGCAGGAAGGCAAGAAAAACCAGTCTGGCAGCATAACGACCAAAGCCCATTCTATAAAAGCATCAGGAGCAACATGAACATCCCTGTTCATCTGGCATCTCACCAGAAAAAACAGGCAAATCCATGCCATACGCCAGCAGAAAATATGTTTTTTTAGAAGAACATTTTTTCTGACTAAAAAAATTTACAGTTTTTTGAAAAAATGCAGACCATACGGTTCTGCATTCCCGACATGCAATTACAAAAAAACCTCCTGCAGTATTGAGCAGGAGGCTTAATCGGCTCACCAGGACATGCTCATTTTGGAAAAAATTAGCAAATCATGACGGATTTTTTATTATTGACGATAGCGGAAAATATTTAGGTCTTCATAAGCAATGTCGGGTGTCTTGCCAGACATGATGTCCGCCAGCACCCGGCCAGAGCCACACGCCATAGTCCAGCCCAGCGTACCGTGGCCAGTATTCAGGAACAGATTTTCCAGCCCGGTGCGGCCGATAATCGGCGTGCCATCCGGCGTCATGGGGCGCAGGCCTGTCCAGAAAGAGGCCCCCGGCACATCGCAACAATCGGGGAACAAATCCGTCACGGAATGTTCCAGCGTTGCCCGGCGCGGTGCGCGCAAGCGGCGGCTGAACCCGGCCAGTTCTGCCGTGCCCCCAACACGCACGCGGTCACCCAGACGGGTAATACCGATTTTGAAAGTTTCATCCATAATGGTGGAAATCGGCGCACGCTCTGCATTGGTGATATCTGCTGTCAGAGAATAGCCTTTTACCGGATAAATCGGCAGCTTCATCCCCAGAGACCGCACCAGAGCAGGGGAGAAGCTCCCCAGAGACAGGACATAGGAATCTGCTGTCAGCACACCCTGAGTGGTTTCAACACCCGTAATGCGACCACCTTCAGATAAAAGCTGCTTGATACGGCTGTTATACAGAAACTTCACACCCGCCTTTTCCGCCATGCCAGCCAGACGCTGCGTGAACTTGAAGGCATCCCCGGTTTCATCACCGGGCAGACGTAAACCCCCAACAATCTTGTTCGCAGCATCGGCCAGACCGGGTTCAGCCTGCACACAGGCGGCCCGGTCCAGCACTTCGTAGGGAACCTGATACTGTTTGAGAACAGCAATATCCTGCGCTGAGCTATCAAGCTGCTTCTGTGTGCGGAACACCTGCAAAGTGCCCTGCTGGCGGTCATCATATGTAATGCCGGTTTCAGCCCGCAGATCCATCATCACATCACGGCTATATTCCGCCAGACGTACCATCCGTCCTTTATTCCGGTCATATGCCGCAGTGGTGCAGTTCTCCAGCATCTGCATCAGCCATGACCACAAATGCGGGTCTGGCATTGGCCAGAACACAAACGGGCGATACGCCATCATCAGCCATTTGATGGATTTCAACGGCACACCCGGCCCCGCCCACGGTGCAGAATACCCCGGAGAAACCTGCCCTGCATTGGCAAAACTAGTTTCCATTCCAGCTTCAGGCTGACGTTCCACCACCGTAACCTCGTGCCCGGCCTGCGCCAGATACCAGGCAGATGTCACGCCAACTACACCACCACCAAGAACGATGACTTTCATAAGACCCACCTTTTTATTTTTGGAGACTTAGCTGTTCTGTCAGTTATTTTTATAAATACGATGATAGCGGCCCCCAAGGGACGTCAGTACTTCATACCCTATGGTGCCTTCAGCCTCAGCCACGGCATCCACACCGTAAGAGGTATTAAGCAGATCCACCGTATCATCCGCCGCAATCTGGCCTTCCGGAATATCGGAAATATCCACGGTCATGGAATCCATTGAAATACGGCCAAGGATAGGCAAACGCTGGGCACCAAACCATGCACAGCCCTGCTCAGCCCCCTGCCGGGCAAAGCCGTCCGCATAACCCGTGGCGATTGTTGCAACCCGCCGTGGACCATCCGCTCGCCATGTCAGCCCATATCCTACCCGGTCTCCTTTAGAGAGCCTGCGTATTTGCAAAATATGCGCCTGAAGTTTCACAACGGCAGATAGCGGGTTAGGCCCATAGCTATTGGGGGCAATGCCATACAACGCCGCACCAGGCCGGACGAGGGCCTGATGAAAAGCCTCCCCCAGAAAAATACCGGATGACGCCGCAAGGCTCAGCGGTGCTTTTGGCAACTGGGCCGCATAGGACTGTAAAACCTGAAGCTGCTCCGCATTCGCCGGATGCGCTGGTGTATCCGCACAGGCCAGATGGCTCATGATCAGGCTGAGAGAAATACCCGCCAACCGCTCTGGTTCCTGCGCAAGGCACCTAACATCCGCCTGAGAAAGACCGAAGCGGGACATCCCGGTATCAAGCTGCAAAACAGCATCCAGCGGGCCGCCAAGCCGTTTAGCCAGCGCCTGTAACTGGGTGACCTGTTCAAGGGAATTGAGCACCGGACGCAGGCCGGACCGCACGCATTCTTCCACCGCGTCCGGGCGCGCACCATGCAGAACCGTAATCTGAGATTTTGGAGAAACCCATTGCTGCAAGGCAAGGCCTTCATCCACATGCGCCACAAAGAAGTCCCGTGCCCCGGCCTGCTCCAGCACCGGGGCCACCTGTGCTGCCCCCAGACCATAGGCATCCGCCTTGACCACAGCGGCACAGAGCGCACCGGACGTTCTGGCATCCAGCAGGCGATAATTCGCGGCAATAGCGGCAAGATCAACTGTCAGAACAGCCCCGGCCCGGTGACCGGGCCAGTCTGGGTTGGCAGAAACACAGGAAGACGCCACGGCAACCATCCACACCATTTCGTTTTCAAAACTTTAGCAGAAAGTTGATAGCATATCCTGCTAATCAGCCGCATAAACTGCGACAGATTGGGTAAATTTTCATATGATATTTATAAATAAGCAGGATCTGACCTTATGATCTTCGACCGCCTAACAGACTCGATTTTACGCCACCTTCAGCATGACGGGCGCATGAGCAATGCTGAGCTGGCCCAGAAAGTCGGCCTCTCCCCATCCGCCTGTTTGCGCCGGGTTAAAATTCTGGAACAGGAAGGGATTATTCAGGGTTACCGCGCCATTATTGATAAAAACGCGGTGCACACTATGTCGACCGTTATTGTGCAGATCACTCTGGAACGACAAACAGATGACGGCCTGCGCCGGTTTGAAACCCGCGTACGGGAATGCCCGGACGTGAAGGAATGCTACCTCATGACTGGTGATGCAGACTATCTGCTGCGCGTGGAAGCGCGCGATATGTCAGATTATGAGCGGATTCATAAGGAAGAATTGTCCCGGATGCCGGGGGTGGTGCGGATTCAAAGTAACTTTGCTATCCGCCCCGTTGTGCAGCCCTGGAAAAGCTGAAAAAGCTATTTCCAATTCCGCACAGATACGCTGGGCATCAAGCCCGGCACAAACAGCAAGAGGCGCTTAGGCCTCTGGCTCTTCGTCGTCTTTATCTGTCAGGTCACGCTGAACATCCGGGGATTTCAGCAGTGAGTTCATATACATGGCAACATCCAGCGTGGTGTCGGGCTGGAAGTGCAGTTCCGGTGCAGCACGCAGACGCATTTTGCTCGACATCTGTGCGCGCAGCCAAGGCGCAACCCGCTTAAGGGCTGGCAGCAGCGCATCCACATCACTACGACCCAAACGGGCCACAAAAACCGTAGCATGCTTAAAGTCAGGAGAAAGCCGGACTTCCGTAACCGTCACTGCCGTATCTGACAGATCCGGATCCCGGAACGTTGTGCGGGCAAACAATTCCGCCAGCACACGCCGCACTTCTTCGCCCACGCGCAACTGGCGCTGAGACGGCCCTAAAGGAGAAAGACCGGCGAGATACCCCGCCGGCCCTCCAATCCCTGCCTTGCCTGATCCGTTTCGACGGGTCATGCAGGCACCAGTTCGCTTTCAAAGCACTCGACAACGTCGCCTTCACGCAGGTCATTATAACCGGCGAAAGACAGACCGCACTCGTAGCTTTTGGCCACTTCCTTCACATCGTCCTTGAAGCGCTTCAGCTGGCTCAGATCACCTTCATGGATCACTACGCCATCACGCAGCAGACGCACACCACAGCCGCGCTTGACCACGCCTTCTGTAACGTAACACCCAGCCACTTTGCCGACCTTGGTAATTTCGAAAACCTTGCGGATTTCGGCATAACCCAGGAACTTCTCACGATGCTTGGGCGCAATCTTGCCGCGCACCAACTGTTCCACGTCATCCGCCACCTGATAGATGATGGAGTAGTAGCGAATTTCCACACCCTCGCGCTGGGCGAGTGTGCGGGCCTGCGCCGTGGCACGCACGTTGAAGGCAATGATGATGGCATCAGACGCTTTGGCAAACTGCACATCACTTTCCGTGATCTGCCCTACCGTTGCGTTCAGCACCCGCACTGCAACTTCTTCATGCGCCAGCTTAAGGACTGTCATCTGAATTGCTTCAGCAGACCCCTGCACGTCGGCTTTGATAAGAACCGCAACTTCTTTCTGCTCACCAGCCTGAATACGGGCCAGCATCTGATCCAGCGTGCCGCGTGCGGCAACCTGACCAGCAACCTGATGCTCTTTGAGCTTCCGGTGACGGAACTCGCAGATCTCACGAGCGCGGGTTTCATTTTCCACGACCACGAACGGTGCACCGGCAGACGGCACGCCAGTCAGGCCCAGAATTTCCACCGGCATGGACGGTGTTGCATCCGCTACCTGACGACCGCGGTCATCAATCAGCGCACGAACACGACCCCATTCGGAACCGGCCACAACAATGTCGCCCTTCTGCAGAGTGCCTTTTTGCACCAGCACAGACGCAACAGAACCACGACCACGGTCCAGACGGCTTTCAATCACAGCGCCTTCAGCAGAACGATCCGGGTTTGCCTTCAGATCCAGAATCTCGGCCTGCAGAAGAATAGCTTCTTCCAGCTGATCCAGACCCAGACGTTTGGTGGCAGACACTTCAATGTCCTGAACGTCACCGCTCATGGATTCCACAACAATCTCGTGGTTCAGCAGTTCCTGCCTTACCCGTTCCGGATTTGCACCCGGCTTATCGATCTTGTTGATCGCCACAATGATTGGCGCATTCGCAGCCTTGGCATGCTTGATAGCTTCAATCGTCTGCGGCATTACACCGTCATCCGCTGCAACCACCAGCACCACCACGTCCGTAATGGAAGCACCACGGGCACGCATGGAGGTAAACGCCTCATGGCCAGGTGTATCCAGGAACGTGATTTTCGCACCGGACTTCAGGGTAACCTGATACGCGCCAATATGCTGGGTAATACCACCTGCTTCCCCTGCGGCCACATCCGTGGTGCGCAGAGCATCAAGCAGGGAGGTTTTACCATGATCAACATGGCCCATCACGGTCACAACCGGCGGACGTGATTTCAGCTCTTCGGGCTGATCTTCAACGCCTTCAATACCCAGCTCAACATCGCTTTCGGAAACACGGCGCACACGGTGGCCAAATTCTTCAACAATCAGTTCAGCTGTATCGGCATCAATGCTCTGAGTAACCGTTGCCATGACGCCATTTTTCATCAGCGCCTTGATCACTTCACCCTGACGGGCTGCCATACGGTTGGCGAGTTCCTGCACGGTAATGGTTTCCGGCAGAATAACGTCACGCACCACACGAACCTGATCGGCACGCAGGCGTTCAAGCTCAGCCTGACGGCGTTCACGCTCACGCTGGCGACGAACTGATGCGAGTGAACGCGTCTTATCGTCATCACCTTCGATCGCAGCCTGCACGTCAATACGGCCTGCACGACGCCCGGCTTCACCCTTACGGGGGCCAGCACTCTTACGGTTTGGAGGAGCACTCCCACCCGGACGACGGGCCGGCGCACGGCGCTGTTCTTCTTCACCGTCCGCGCCACGTCCACGCAGGCGCAGGGTCTGAGCCGCAGGCGCCTCAGCCGCAGCACCATCAGCCGCAGGCTGCGGACGCGGCGTTGCCGGCTTAAGCGGGCGAGCGGGCATGATAGCGCGTTCAGCCAGAGGCTTCAGGCGGCTAACCGGCGGCGCAAGAGTCACTTCACCTGGAATTGGCACAGCGGATACAACAGGACCCTTAGGCTCAATCTGTTTGATTGAGTCAATACGGGCCTGCCGCTCACTTTCTTCTGCCTCAACCTGAGCTGCGACCTGAGCTTCTGCTGTACGCTTTTCGTCTTCTTCACGACGACGCGCTTCTTCAGCTGCGGAAAGGATCTGAATCTTTTCCTGCTCACGCCGCTCGGCTTCACGCCGTTCAGCTTCAGCGGTTGCTTTTGTCTGTTCCACCAGCACACGCTGGCGCATGGCCAGTTCAGCAGCCGTCAGGGTACGACCACCCCCGGCCCGCCCACCGGCACCTCGACCACCAGCACTACCAGGTGTACCGGGGCCACGCTTTTTGCGCACCTCAACCTGTACAACCTTCGAGCGCCCATGGCTGAAACTCTGCCGCACGGACCCGGCATCAACCGTCCGTCCGACTTCCGAACGCCCTGCCGGTCGAAGGGACAGACGCCCCTTACCCTGATCCTGATCCTTGCCTTCGCTCATTGACCCGCCTGTTCACACCCATCCGCCGGAAAGGTCCGACGAACCCGGGAGCCACCGTCGGTGACCCCCGAAAAACGCTTATTCTCACAACACAGACGCGAGGCCAGAACCCCGGCCGCCAGCGCTGCATTCACAACTCGCTCCCGCCCGAACACCCTTGCCAGGTCTTCGCTCGAAAGCGCCTCAATTACGGGGAGGTCTCTGGCACCCGACACGAGCCGACCAAGTTCCTCTCCGCTTCCATCCGATGCATGAACAATCACTCCAGCACGACGCTGTGTGACTAATTCCCGCACCTTCATAAAACCGCTTATGGACTGCCCGGCACGCCGTGCCAGCCCTAGAAGTTCCATCATACGCCGGTGCAGACCTGCCTCCACCTGAGCGGACAAATCTTCCGGCACCGTCACCTGACTACGTGCAGCCCGTGCGAACACACCACGTTTGCGGGCCTGTTCTATCACATCCCGGCGGGCGCTCAACCATATTCCCCTACCGGGAAGGCGGGCGTCCAGATCCGGCACCACAACACCAGAGGGTGAAACCACAAACCGTATCATCAGGGCTGGCTGCCCCTGCTCCCGCGTTACTGCGCAACGCCGCAGGGGGCCTTTCTCATCATCATACGCTTCGGGCAAATCACCACTCATTCTTCGTCAGGCCCGAATTACCTGCTCAGCCCTCGTCCTGACCGGAGGGTTTGCTGTCTTCTCCCTCAAACCAGTGAGCGCGTGCCGCCATGATAATTTCATTGGCCGCATCTTCCTCAATGGCATCGGAACCGAGAATCTCGACAAGCTCATCACCAGCAAGGTCCGCGAGGTCATCAAGGGTTTTTACACCTTTTTCGCCTAGCGTCACAAGCATCTGGTTTGTGAAAACCCCGAGATCGGCGATATCGTCCGTCACACCAAGCTCACGGCGTTTGGTATCCAGGTTTTCTTCCTGACGGACAAGATAGGCTTCAGCGCGCTGAACCAGCTCACTTACCACCGACTCGTCAAAACCTTCAATACCAATCAGCTCGTCGATGTCAGCATATGCCAGTTCTTCAATCGTGTGGAAACCTTCTGTGACCAGCAGCCCTGCAATGACGTCATCAACGTCCAGCGCTTCTACAAACAGATTTGTCCGACGACGGAACTCTTCCTGGCGACGCTCAGATTCTTCAGCTTCCGTCAGGATATCAATATCCCAACGTGTCAGCTGGCTGGCCAGACGCACGTTCTGACCGCGACGCCCGATGGCCAGCGAAAGCTGCTCATCCGGCACCACAACTTCAACGCGACCGGCTTCCTCATCCATCACCACCTTGCTGACTTCAGCAGGAGCAAGAGCATTCACCACGAAGGTGGCTGCCTGCGGGCTCCAGGGGATGATGTCGATTTTTTCGCCCTGCAATTCGGCAACAACGGCCTGCACGCGGGAGCCGCGCATACCAACGCAGGCTCCGACCGGGTCGATTGACGCATCACGCGAGATTACAGCCATTTTGGCACGAGAACCAGGGTCACGCGCCACAGCCTTGATCTCGATGATACCATCGTAGATTTCGGGCACTTCCTGCGCAAACAACTTAGCAAGGAATGCCGGATGCGTACGGGACAGGAAGATCTGCGGGCCACGGGGCTCATCACGCACATCATAAATGTACGCACGGACGCGGTCCGAGTTACGGAACGTCTCACGCGGGATCAGCTCATCACGGCGCAACAGTGCTTCCGCAGACCCGATTTCAACCATCAGGTTGCCATACTCAGTCCGCTTGATGGTGCCGTTGACGATTTCGCCTACGCGATCCTTGAACTCATTATACTGGCGCTTGCGTTCATATTCCCGCACCCGCTGCACAATAACCTGCTTGGCGGTCTGGGCGGCAATACGTCCGAAATCAATTGGTGGCAGCGGGTCAACCAGATACTCGCCTGCCTTGATTTCCGGCTGGAATTTGCACGCAATAGCCAGCGGAATCTGGGTTTCTTCGTTCTCTACAGTCTCGACAACTTCTGTCCAGCGAGAGAGGCGAACTTCCCCGGTCCGACGGTCAATTGTCGCGCGAATATCTTTTTCGTGCCCGTATTTGGCACGACCGGCCTTCTGGATGGCCTGCTCCATGGCCTCCAGAACTTCCTCGCGCTCAATTCCCTTCTCGCGCGAGACAGCATCTGCAACCAGTAGCAGTTCAGGACGGGAAACAGAGGTATCCATACTCTCAGCTCTCCAAAGCAGGCGGCTTGATCAGTGTAACTTGCGCCCGGCCGGATTCTCTGCCCCGACCTTGCTCTTCTCTTCTTCACCCGTTTCGGCAGGGCGCGCCATCTGCGCGCTCGCTTCAATCAGGGCGTCTGTCAGGACCAGTCTGGCCCGCCGGATTTCTTCCAGCGGCAGGGCGGCCTCGGTACCATCGTCCAGCCGGAGCCGGGCAATACCATCTTCAGCCCCAAGCACAACACCGGAAAACCGGCGGCGGCCATCAATTGGCACCAGAACTTCGGCTTTGGCCTGATGCCCGGCAAACCGGTTCCAGTCCTTGGCGCGCGTCAGTGGCCTGTCGATTCCCGCAGACGAGACTTCAAGAGTCCACGCCCCCGGAATAGGGTCTTCCACGTCCAGCACAGCGCCTACCGCATGGCTGATGCGTTCACAATCTTCCACACTGATGAGCGACCCATCCGCACGGTCCGCCATAATCTGCACAGTGGGGCTTTCACGCCCCAGTACAGCAATACGGACAATTTCATAGCCAATGTCCTCCAGCGTTGGCGCCACAAGGGCGACAAGCCGGGCTTCAAGGCCGGAATGAACAGGTAGATCAGCGTCCAATGCAAAAAAGGCGGCCCGTAAAGGCCACCCCCCAAAATTCTGATTCAATGAAAGGATGATCCTTCATGTAGGGGATACACTGCCAGGCCGCAAGGGCGTAAACAGAGTCGTCAGGCATCTGCACGCTAATTCGTGAAAAAGAAATTAATGGGCGTGAAGACTTTTCCGCGCTTTGCTACCCTCTCAGAACTTGCACTTTCCTGCCTGGGTATGTCTGATTGCTCCATGACTCATTCGCCTGACCCCGCATACAAGGCACAAACGGAAAAAGAGGAAAAACCCTCCCATTTCCGCCTCCTCATGGTGGCTCTGGCCACCTGCGCTCTGGTTGCCGGAGCAGGTTTCCATTACGCTGGCTCCAACAACGGCAACACCGCCACCCCGGTTGCCGATGCCAGCACAGACCAGAGTGGTAGCACCACCCAGCCCCGCCCCGGCGTACAGTTTTCTCTGATTGCGCCGGAAAAGGCGGCAGCTGCTCTGGCTGCTTCCGGGTATTCTGAAAAAGAGCAGGCCGATATTCTGGCAGGCGTGAAGCGGCGAGACCTGCGCTTGGTCGCTATGCCAATTTTTGATGCGACCGGCACAGGAGGAACAGTTACCGTGATCTGCGGCACAACACAGCGGACCGTACTGCTCCAGTCCAAACCGACCGTTCTTATTCTTCCCATTACAGTGAGTGGGAATGTTGATATCATCCCTGCGTCTGACCCGGGGATTGTTGGGATAGGGAGCGGTGTGGTGACCATGTTTGGCCCACAGGTGCTGCCTGTCATGCATCAGGGTGATACGCTTGGCCTGACGGTGATTGCGCAATGAAAAGCCTGCTCCCCGCTCTTAACCGGCTCATGCCGCTGATGATGGTTATCTTTCTGGTGCTTGCCAGTGTTCAGATGGCCATCAGCCTGCATCTCTCGCTGGCCTCCATCACCCACTTTATGGAGTGGTGTGCGCCAGCCTGGCCTATACTGGCGGCCGTCGGCGGAGTGCTGACAATCGGGGGGCTGTTATTTGAAACACGCGCTGAACGGCTCGCACGCAAGGGCCTGTTACGCCGACGGGGGTGGATGATGGACGTTCTTGCCAGACTGACCAACCGCAACGCGCTGGAAGAAATGCTGGCGCGGGAACAGCGGGAAACGACAATTGATGCCGAGGAACTGGCCGCCAATCTGCGCGCCAGAGTGATCGGCCAGGATCAGGTGTGTGAAGATATCGCCACACAGCTGCGCCGCCGTTTAGCCCTTCAGGTGCGCGGCAAACCCGTGGGGATTTTCCTGCTGGCTGGCCCGCCCGGCACCGGGAAAACGTATCTGGCCAAACAGCTGGCCCGCCAGCTTGAGCGCCCGCTGCTGCATTTTGATATGACGCAGATGAGCAGCCCACACGCCGCAACTCAGCTTTTTGGGTCCCCCAAAGGCTATGTGGGGTCTGACAGTTACGGCAAGCTGACCGGCGGCCTGAAGGAAAAACCCGATGCCGTGGTGCTGCTGGATGAAATTGAAAAAGCACATCCCGATGTGTTCAAAAAATTCCTGACCGCCTGGAACGACGGGCATGTGACGGAAGCCTCCACCGGGCAGCAAATTTCTACCGTCCGCTGCATTTTCGTGCTGACGTCCAATATTGCAACCGATGCCCTGACGGAAATTTCTGACCGCCTGCACAATGATCCGGACCGCATGCGTGCCGAGTCGGTCGAAGCACTGCGTCAGGCCGGGTTTGCACCGGAAGTCCTGAACCGTCTGGACCGCATTTTTGTATTCCGTGCGCTGAAGGGGCTGGATATTGCCCGCGTTTCCGCGCTGGAAATTGAAGGCATGATTGAAAGCTACGGCTTGAAAGTGGAAACCGGCGGCATTGATGCTGGCCTGCTGATAGATGTGATGCGTCGCCAGAGCCGGATGGGTGACGCAGCCTCGGCCCGCGATCTGGTGCGCTCCATTGAAGATATGATCAGCGAATCGCTGATTGTGGCGCGCCAGCAGGGTGCCGAGATGGTGCGTATCGTGCGGGAAGATGATGGCTCAATTAACGCCAAGATTGCGGATGGCACGCCCGAAAATGGTGACGCCATTCATGCCCGCCTGACTCCGTAAGGTCAGTTTTTCTGACTGGCCCCGCCTTCTGCCCCTGAACTGTGTGAACTGAGCAACCCGGCATGTCCGCTTTTACCCGCCTCTGGCAACGCGCTCCCCTGTGGCGCACGGTCCTGATCACTACTGGTGTATGTGGTGTGTTTTCCGTCATGTTTCCGGCCCCCTGGCTGGTAAACCGGCTGCCATATTACGGGACCATCACCTCCAAAGTCGGCCAGATGCTGGGTCGCTCTTCAGCCAACCCGAACGCTGCCTCCAATCCGGATGAAGGGCGGCGCATGGTCTCGCAGCCCCCAATGGATGCTCAGTTTGAAGGGGTCATTCCCTTTGCCGGGCGGCAACTCCCACTGCCTGCAGGCAAATGGCATCCGGTGCTGAACTATCAGGATGATATTTCACACGGGGAAATTCTGACCTCCCTCTTTGTGCGGTCAGAACAAGGAGCGGTGACAGGGTTCATTATTGCGCAGGCCACCACGCAGTCCCTCCCCGCATCTGATACCCAGATGTTGCAGGACCAGTGCCACAGCACCTTCAACTTTACCGTTGGGGATCTGCCGCAGGACGGAAAGCAGACAGAATGCTGGATGACTTCTCCTATCCGGGTGGTCAACAATCTGTTCCTGACGTCCAATCAGGCACTTCAGGGCCTGCTGAGCAGCCCGCTCTTCATCCCGCCTGCTCTGCAACGGCTGGGCATGATGGGTTTTGACCTGCCACCTGTGCTGGTCGATACGGCCTGGACGCATATTGAAAAAAGCAAATCTGGCAGCGGTGTGGATTTTGCGACCATTCATACCCTACTCAGCCCAGCACTTGCGGGCCAGAAAGCGATACCGGGCTCACCAGAAGACTGGTCTCATGCCGGAATGGCCAGCGCACCTGTGGTTGCTGACTTTGTTGGTCGGACTGACCGGTGGCTAAAAGGCTGGCTGCCTTATCTGCGCAAAGGGTATAATGGTACGCTGGATAGCAGCCACCCGCTGCCGGAAACCGCAGCAGCTGATCCCGGTTTTCACGGTTAAGACCGGAAAGACGCAAGCAAGGCAGAAACTGGGAATTTTACGAAAAATAAAAGGGGGAAAGTGCCTTCACAGCACTCCACCCCCTTGTTTTTCAGGACGACAAATCGTCCCGCAAGACTTCTGATGATACTTCAATCAGGAAATCGAGCACCGTACGGGTGCGAAGGGGCAACGTCCGCGGTCCGGTATGCACAGCATAAAACGGGAGGTTGGGGATGCGCCAATCTGCAAACAGTCTGACCAGCTTGCCTTCCTGCACGTCTTCCCGCACCTGAAATTCCGGCAGCAGACCAATCCCGATATCGGCTGAAACTGCGCACAGGACCGCCTCGCTACTATTGGCGCGGAACACGGTGGAAGGCGCAATCACGCTTTCTTCTTCGTCACGGAACAGGTGCCAATCATGCCGACCACCGCCGTAATTGTAGACAATAGCAGGATATTCCGGGAGGTCTCTGGGGTGCTGGGGTGTACCACAGCGGGCCAGACAGGCGGGTGATGCCACCAGCCACTTGCGGACAACACCCAGCTTACGGGCAATGAGGGAGCCTTCAGCAATATCCCCAACCCGTACGGCCAGATCCAACCCTTCTTCTACCAGGTCACCAAATCCGTCGCGGATCACGACTTCTACAGAGAGATCCGGGTGGCGCTCAAGCAGTTCACCCAGTTTACTGGTAAAGTGCAGGCCAAATGCAGTCGTCATCCCCAACCGGACCAGCCCAGAGACCGAAGCCCTGCGGCGCCCCAGAACAGTTTCCGCCGTTTCCAGAATTTCCAGCACTTCATACGCATGCGGAAGCAGGCTGCGCCCATCTTCCGTCATCATCAGGCTGCGGGTGGTACGCGCAAACAGCGTTGTCCCGTAATGCACTTCCAGCAGTGCAATATGGCGGGAAATGGTTGGTTGACTAACCCCTGTCTCACGTGAAACAGCGGAAAAAGAGCCTGTGGCCGCCACGCGGACAAAGCTGTGCAGTGCTGAAAGAAGATCCATTAAATCCCGGACTTTTTTGCAGATATTCCGCCACTCTCTGCTACCGCCTTCAGGGCACCTCAGGCTAGAGCAATCCGGTTATTGCACCGCTGCGCACGCCTTCAGACAGGAACAGATTATAACCTAAGCTTATCAAGCCATTCACCCTATGTGTGACGCATGCTCTCTTGCGAGACAATATAGTGAGTTCTCTGTTCCGCCATGCCGTAAGCGCATTGGCAGACAACTTTAACGCCGCCGGATATGGGGCTGAGAGAGTTTCTTTTCAGCCATACGAGCAAGCCTGACAAAAGGCAGCCCCAGAAGCAGATATGCGCCTCCGACCATAAGCCCTGTGCCAAAATAATCGAAATAGGTTGAGGACAGCCTGATATAAGTCTGGGTCAGTTCTGTAAGGGTAATCACACTGACCAGCGAAGAATCCTTCAGCAAAGAAATAAAATCATTCGTCATGACCGGCATGACAAGCCGGAACGCCTGCGGCACCACCACATAACGCAGGGCCTGAACATGCGTCATGTTGAGCGCCAGAGCCGCTTCCATCTGCCCCCGCGCTACGGACTGCAAGCCAGCCCGGTAGTTTTCCGCTTCATACGCCGCGTAATTCAGCCCTAGTGCGAGCACCCCAGCCACAAACGGCGTCAGGTTCAGGCCGCATTGCGGCAGGCCATAAAAGATAAGTAAAATCTGGATCAGCAGCGGCGTACCGCGTACCACCTCAACATAGAATGATGAGAGTGTCGCCAGCGGAGCAGGGCCGTAAAGCCGCAACAACGCCAGTGTCAGCCCCAGACCAACAGCCAGCACCATGGCGCACAGAGAAACCAGAAGTGTGAGCACTGCCCCTTTGGCCAGTAACGGCACAAAGCTTGCATAACGCACCAGTTTGGCGTGCCAGCCAGATGCCCCATGTAGCGCAGCCACATAATCATTCCAGCTGGTTGGCTCTATAGCTGGTGCGGAAACATCTTCAGACCAGCGTGCCATTTGCGGAGTCCACAAGTTCCAGCGCGTCAGGATACGATGCAGACTGCCATCCTTTTTCATGGCTTCCAGCGCAGTATTCACCTGCTCCCGCAGGGCCGCGCTCTTTCCTTTGGCAAAGGCAATGCCGTAGGACACCGTGCCGATGGGTTCCCCAACCACCTGAAGGTCCGGGTTGGTCGCCCCGTAATACTGAGCAATTGGTCCGTCAATCAGCACGGCGTCCGTGCGTCCGTTGACCAGATCCATAAAAACATTGGTTTCTTCATCATAAGTGCGGACCTGCACCTGAGGATGGTTAGCCAGAATGCGTTCTGCCTGCGTCGCCTTGATGGTGCCTACAACATGGCCGTTCAGCGCCTCCAGCCCGGACAGAGCCGGGCCGTTGCGCCGGACCACAATCCGTTCGGACGTCACGTAATACGGGGCGCTGAAATCAATCCCTTCGGCGTGTTCCGGTGTGATCTCAATCCCGCAGATGACCATCTCATACAGGCCGCGTTGCAAGCCGGGGATCAGACCATCCCAGTCATTCTGCACAAATTGCAGGGGGATATGGATATGTTCCCCCAGAGACTGCATCAGATCATATTCAAACCCCGTCAGTCGGGACTGATCATTCAGGTCATGAAATGTATACGGCACATCCGCTGAAGCATCTGCTGCCCAGCGCAGGGGCTGTTCCGCACGGGCAGCCTGAGGCATAACACCCCCTGCTCCGGCAAGCAGCACCACAACCATTGCGCACAAAATCCAATGCGGAACGGTTAAAAAACGGGCCAGATGGCGCCGCATGCCGTGTTTCACAAAACCGTCCTTAAAAAGCGCCGTGTCCGATCATCTGCCGGATTCACACACAGGGTTTCCGGGGGGCCAGATTCAATAATATGGCCGCCATCCATGTAAACAATTGTATCTGAAGCCACCTGAGCAAAACGCATGTCATGCGTGACAACAATCTGCGTCATGCCTTCGTCATCCAGCGTACGCATCACCCCCAACACTTCCTCCGCCACAATGGGGTCCAGTGCCGAAGTGGGTTCATCGTACAGCATGATCTCGGGGCGCATGGCCAGCGCACGCGCAATGGCGGCCCGCTGCTGCTGCCCTCCGGAGAGTGAAACAGGATAGCGCTGTGCCACCCGGCCCAGCCCGACTTTTTCCAGCAGAACCATCGCCTCATCACGCTCAGACGGGCTGGTGCCGCCCTTCACAATACGCGGGGCGAGCAGGACGTTATCCAGAACATTCAAATGCGGAAAAAGATTAAAACTTTGAAAAACCATGCCCACATGGGTGCGAAGCCGATGCGCCATCTGCTCATCCGCACGCCGCCACGGCCCACCATCACGGGCGATGGTTACCCCTAAGGCATTAATGATGCCCCGATCAGGAATTTCCAGAAAATTCAGGCAACGCAGAAAGGTTGATTTCCCACAGCCGGACGGCCCGATGATGGAGACAAGCTCGCCCTTGCGTACCTGAAGCGAGACTCCACCAAGAATAGCGCCATCCCCAAAGCTTTTGTGGATATCCTGCGCATCAAGCACAACAGGTTCGTTTTCAAGGCAAAAAGCCGGCCCGGAGTTATCCGGGCCGGCATTCTGATGTTCCGATGGAACGAGGAAATCGTCAGGCAGCTTTGGTCATCCCACGCAACACATACTGGAGAATACCACCATGCCGGTAATACTCGACTTCGTCCAGTGTATCGACGCGGCACAGAAGCTCAACGTCCTGCGTGGCGCCATCCGCCCGTGTGATAGTCATAATCACATCCATACGTGGGGTGATTTTTTCCAGCCCCTTGATGGTGATGGTCTCATCACCCTTCAGGTTCAGGGTCTGACGGGTCACACCATCCTTGAACAGCAGAGGCAGCACGCCCATGCCAACAAGGTTGGAACGGTGGATACGTTCAAAGCTTTCCGCAACCACGGCCTTGATACCCAGCAACAGGGTGCCTTTGGCAGCCCAGTCACGTGAGGACCCCATGCCGTATTCCTTGCCACCGAGCACAACCAGAGGAATACCCTCTTTCTTGTATTCCATAGCGACATCATAGATTGCGCCTTCCTTGCCATCCGGGAAGTGCTTGGAAAGCCCCCCTTCTGTGCCAGGCAGCATCTCATTCTTGATACGGATATTGGCAAAGGTGCCACGCACCATCACGCGGTCATTTCCGCGGCGTGAGCCATAGGAGTTGAAGTCCTGCGGCTGCACACCGTGTTCGATCAGATAACGACCAGCCGGAGAGTCCTTCTTAATGGCACCGGCAGGTGAGATATGGTCGGTCGTGATGTTGTCACCCAGCAGCGCCAGAATACGGGCGTTTTCAATGTTGCCCGGCGCAGTGGGTTCGTGCGTGATATTTTTGAAATACGGAGGATCCTGCACGTAGGTGGAATTTGCATCCCACTTATAGGTTTCAGACCCCGTAGCCACTTTGAGATCCTGCCACTCTTTCGTGCCCTTGGACACGTCCTTGTAGCGCTTGATGAACTCTTCGCGGTTGATGGAAGACCCCATAAGGTCAGCAATTTCCTTATTGGATGGCCAGATATCCTTCAGGTAGACCGGCTTGCCATCCTTGGATGTGCCCAGTGCTTCTGTAGTGATATCCTTCCGCATGGTGCCCAGCAGAGAGTAAGCCACAACCAGCGGCGGGCTGGCCAGATAGTTAGCCCGAACGTTGGGGGAAATACGGCCCTCAAAGTTACGGTTGCCAGACAGAACAGAAACCGCAACCAGGTCATTGTTCTCAATGGCGTCCACAATGTGAGATGGCAGCGGGCCAGAGTTCCCGATACAGGTGGTGCAGCCATAGCCCACTGTATTAAAGCCCAGAGCATCCAGATCTTCAGACAGTTTGGAACGGTCCAGATAGTCCGTCACCACCTGAGAACCGGGAGCCAGAGAGGTTTTCACCCATGGTTTCGGGGTCAGTCCAAGTGCGCGTGCCTTACGTGCCACCAGACCTGCCGCAATCAGCACAGCCGGGTTGGACGTGTTGGTGCAGGAGGTAATAGCCGCGATGACAATGTCACCCTGACCGATCTCATAATTAGTCCCGGCTACCGGCACTTTTTTGTTCGCATCGTTCGCCGGAACACCCAGAGAAGACGTCAGTTCTTTTTCAAACGCCGTCTTGGCTTCCTTCAGCACCACGCGGTCCTGCGGGCGTTTGGGGCCGGAAATGGACGGCACCACCGTGGACAGGTCAAGTTCCAGAATATCGGTAAAGACCGGCTCAGGTGTTTCTGCTGTGCGGAACATGTCCTGCGCACGCAGGTATTCTTCCGTCAGCTTGATGCGGTGTTCGTCACGGCCTGTTTCACGCAGGAAGTCCAGCGTGAGCGTATCAACCGGGAAGAAACCACAGGTTGCGCCGTATTCCGGAGCCATGTTGGCAATGGTTGCACGGTCAGCCACCGGCAGGTGGTCAAGAGCCGAGCCAAAGAACTCAACAAATTTGCCAACCACGCCCTTTTTACGGAGCATCTGGGTGACCGTCAGCACCAGATCGGTCGCCGTTGCACCTTCAGGCATTTTGCCCGTCAGGCGGAAACCGATTACGTCCGGCACCAGCATGGCAATCGGCTGGCCCAGCATGGCGGCTTCAGCCTCAATCCCGCCAACACCCCAGCCCAGCACGCCCAGGCCGTTGATCATGGTGGTGTGGCTGTCCGTGCCATACAGCGAATCCGGGTAGACATAGTCTTTCCCTTCAACATTCGCGGTCCAGGCAACCTGAGCGATATATTCAAGGTTGACCTGATGGCAGATGCCCGTATCTGGCGGCACAACCGAGAAGTTTTCGAACGCTTCCTGGCCCCAGCGCAGGAAGGCATAACGCTCACCATTGCGTTCGAATTCCAGCGTGATGTTTTTCTGCAGCGCATCCTTGGAGCCGTAGACATCCACCATCACGGAGTGGTCAATCACCAGATTGACCGGCACCAGCGGGTTCACCTTCTGGGGGTTGCCCTTCAGCTTCACAATACCGTCGCGCATGGCTGCAAGATCAACCACCGCAGGCACACCCGTGAAATCCTGCATCAGAATGCGGGAAGGCTTGAACGGCACTTCCTTGCTGCTATGTCCTTCCGGCAGCCAGCCTGCAATCGCCTTCGCGTCGTCCACACTGTATGAGCGGCCGTCTTCAAAGCGCAGAACATTTTCCAGCAGCACTTTGAGCGAAACAGGCAGACGGCTGATATCGCCAATGGTCTTTGCCGCTTCGGGAATGGAAAAATAATGGTAGGTCTTGCCATCAACCGAGAGCGTGCGACCTGTTTTGAGTGAATCGTGCCCAACCGTCTTCATAGTAACCCTTCTCCCCGATCACAGCCGATGGCTGGTGATACGTTCCGGAGCCGGCACGCCGCCAGGTGCGGCGTTTTGCACTCACCCGGTCTTCCGGGCGGCCGGCTTGATATCCCGATGACGGTAGAACATACCGGCAGTCTGGCGTGGCACAAGCGGGCGGCCGACCACGAAAACGCGAACAGCCCGCTTTGGCGGCCTTTAACTGGTAACATTAAGGAGAAGTCCCATCTCCGAGCTTTTTTCGCCCGACGCGGGGCAGATATCCCCGCCACAGGGCTCTGATGCTCTCCCCCGGCTGGTTGCAGAGTCTCTCTCCGTTTTCCGGGGGGACCGGCTGGTGCTGGATGATGTGAGCTTAAAACTGGAAAGCGGAGGCGCCCTGCTGCTGACCGGCCCAAATGGCGCGGGAAAGTCCACCCTGCTGCGCGTTCTGGCCGGATTACGCCATCCGGATGGCGGTTCTCTGCTGTGGGAGGGCGAACCCATTTCGCAGGACCGCACGGCCCATGCTTCCCGCGTTGCGTATCTGGGCCATCAGGACGCTCTGAAACCCAGCCTGACCGTGCGGGAAAATCTGGCGCTGTTCACCCGTGCCGGTGGCGGCGATATGCAGGCCGCGCTGAAAGCTGTGGACCTTTTGCACCTGTCCGCCCTGCCCGCCCGCCTGCTTTCCGCTGGCCAGAAGCGCCGCACGGCACTGGCCCGTGTGCTGCTGGCGCAGGCCCCGCTCTGGCTGCTGGATGAACCCAGCCTTGGGCTGGATGCCGCCGCCGTAGACCTTTTGGGGCAGGCCATTGCCACCCACCGCGCGCAGGGCGGCCTTGTGATTGCCACAACGCATGTCCCGCTGCCTCTGGACAATGTCAGCCATCTGGCTCTGCCCGGCATGCCAGACCAGAGCCGGGGCTGGTGGGGAGCTGATGAAACAGACCTGACAGGAGACGCCGCATGATGGGGCTATTTTGTGCCGTGGTCACGCGGGACCTGCGGCTTGCCTTGCGGCATGGGGCCGATACGCTGGGCGCGGTCCTCTTCTTTATATTAACCGGAACACTTTTCCCGCTGGCCCTCGGGCCATCGCCGGACCTGCTACGCCATATGGCACCGGGCATTATCTGGGTTTGCGCCTTGCTGGCTGCCCTGCTGCCGCTGGACCGCCTGTTTGGTGCTGAACTGGAAGACGGGTCTCTTGATCAGCTCCTGCTGATTGGCCTGCCGCCCTCACTGGTAGCACTTGCCAAAATCACCGCTCACTGGCTGACCACCGGCGTGCCCCTCCTGCTGGCCGCCGTGCCGCTGGCCATCATGCTCGGTCTGCCCGGCTCCACCCTGCCTATTTTGCTGGCGGGTTTGCTGCTTGGGTCCATGGTGCTGTCTCTGGTGGGCGGCATGGGGGCCTCCATTGTGCTGGGAGCCAGACGCGGCGGAGTGCTTTTACCCCTGCTGGTGCTGCCGTTGATTACTCCGGCGCTGATTTTCGGGGCTGCCGCTATTGATGCCGCCCGCACCGGGCTACCCTGGGCGCCGGACCTGGAATTGCTCGGGGCATTTCTGGCTGCGGCCATTCCGCTCTGCCCGCTGGCAGCTGGAGCGGGTTTACGGGCAGCGGTGGAATAACCCCCGCCCGCTTTCCGCAAATCAAGTCTTTTATAAAAACAGGCCGCATACATAAAGGGCGCACCCTGCCGAATGAACGGCTGGTGCGCCCTTTAGAGTTTCAGGCGCATCTTTTTTTTAAATACCCCTACCGAGCACGCTTCACGGAGCCGGGTTGGAATGCACCTGATGGATGGCGTTAATCTTCGTTTCCAGCTCCGGCGTGATGCGCACATCCACTGATGTCAGAGCCGTGGTCAGCTGCTCCACACTGGTAGCCCCAATAATGTTGGACGTAACAAACGGGCGGGACGTGACAAACGCCAGCGCAAACTGCACCGGGTCGATCCCTTCCGCCTTCGCAAGAGCGAGATAAGCTTCCACAGCGGCATCCACACCGGGCTTTTCATACCGCTGCCCACGGTTAAACAGAGTGGTGCGGGCCCCGGCCGGGCGGGCACCGTTCAGATATTTGCCCGTCAGATAGCCCTGTGCCAGCGGAGAATACGCAAGCAGGCTGACCTTCTCCCGCAAGGCCATTTCCGCCAGACCAATCTCGAATGTCCGGTTGATCAGGTTATAGGCGTTCTGGATGGATGCGACACGCGGCGCGCCCTCTTTTGCGCAGGCCAGAGATTTAGCCACACCCCATGCTGTCTCGTTCGACAGCCCGACATGGCGAATCTTGCCTTCCGCCACAAGGTCTCCCAGCACACCCAGTGTTTCCTCAAGCGGCACGTCATCTGCATCCGGGAGGGTTGTAAAGGTTGTGCCGCCCTCACCAAACAAACCGATTTTCCGATCCGGCCAGTGCAGCTGATACACATCCAGATACTCCGTACCCAGCCGTTGCAGGGAGTTCTCCAGCGCGTACCGAATCTGGCGCGGGGTCAGACGTGCCTGCTCCCCACCGGGCCGGAACCACGGAGACGCACTGCGCCCCACAACCTTGCTGGCCAGAATAATTTTATCCCGCCCGCCACGCGCTTTCAGCCAGCTACCTACAATGGTTTCCGTTGCCCCATACGTCTCGGCCCGCGGCGGGATGGAATACAGTTCGGCAGTATCAATAAAGTTGACGCCATGCTCCAGCGCCAGATCCAGTTGCGCATGACCTTCAGCTTCTGTGTTCTGCTGACCAAACGTCATGGTTCCCAGACAAAGCTCACTGACCATAAGACCTGTGCGGCCAAGTTCACGATACTGCATGGATAAAGTCCTTCGGGCTGTTTGCAGAAAACTTTACCCTGAAAAGACGATGCTTCCCAGCGCACACACCAGTAGCTCGTTACACAGCCTCCTACCTGCCTCATAACGGGAACGCATGAGCGCGCCTACAGACGACCGAACAGGACTGATAGGGTTCACCCATTCAAACAGTCATGGAGAAATCGAATGCTGAACACTGTACTTTTTTCACCCAAACAGGTTCAGGAGCTAATCTCCACGGGTGACGTCGTCTTTATTGACGTGCGCGACCGGAAGGATTTTGATGCAGGCCACCTACCCGGTGCCGTTAATATGCCGGATATTTTCACGTATCTTGCAGAAACGACAGATGAAGGACTAAAAACCCTTCAGGAGAAATTTACTGATCTGTTATCAAACTATGGTCTTGATGGCAAGAAAACAGCTCTTATTTATGAGGACGCCCTGCATACGCGCTATGGCGGGTCGTGTCGGGGCTACTGGATCCTGCGTTATCTGGGTTACCCAACAGTCGGCATTCTTGATGGGGGCCTGATGGCATGGAAGCAGGCCGGGGGTGCCATAACGACTGAAACCACCACGCCAGTACGCACACCATGCCCGGTCAGCATTCATCCTGACCTGATGGCGACCTATAAAGACGTGCTGGATGCGCTAACAGACCCTGACATCAAGCTGCTTGATAACCGGGACGCAGTGGAATGGCTGGCCGAAAGTTCTTCACCCTATGGCGTGGACTTCGCCCCGCGTAAGGGCCGTATTCCCGGTGCTGTTTGGATTGAATGGTATGACTTCATGGAAGTTTCTGAAGGTCAGGCTTCTTTCCGTTCAAAACAGGATATTCTTGATCTGGCCGCGTCTCGTGGGCTGAAACCTGAAGATGACATCATCATTTACTGTTTCAAGGGGGCTCGGGCGGCAAACACTTATGTTGCTCTGTCAGAAGCTGGTTTTAAAAACCTGCGGATTTATATGGGGTCATGGAATGAATGGTCACGAAATTCCGACCTGCCCATTGAAAGCGGTATCCCCAAGGCTGCCGCACCTCTGTTGAAAAACTAAGAAAAAAGCCCCGGCATCTATGTGATGACCGGGGCAATATTTCTACATACTCAGAAAATACGCTTTATTTTGCCGGCACAGCAGGAGCTTGCTGGGAAGAAGGCGCCTGAGTCGGAACCGCCTGAATATTGACAGATGCATAACGCACCGCGTTTTCCGCATCACGCAGAGCTTCACTCGCTTTATAAGGATTGCTCTTGATAAATTTTGCAGCCTTCGCAACGTCACGGCGTGTCTGCTCAAGCGGCACTGCGGCAATAATATAGTCCGCATCAATGCCGGAAACCTTCAGCACATTTGCAGCACGCGCCGTATTCCCTGCCCGCAGGTGACGGTTGGCCGACGCAACGGCAGCGGTTTTTTCTGATGTGGGGTCAATAGCCTCGTCCAGCACCAGTTCTCCGTCAATTGGTAGCCAGGCAACCGGTGTGCTGCTGGCAGATGCCGCGTGCGACGCCACAGCACTCTTGGTTTTGGTGGGCTGAAGATCCGTTTCAGCTTTCTGGAAGGCCGTGTTATCCACCTTTGCGCGCTCCAGCGCCATTGCAGCATCAGCAATCAGCCGACGGGCCGCATCCAGATCTCCATCAAAAATAGCCTGACGCGCCAGCCCGATATCTTCAGAGGCGGTACCGCCATCAGCTGAAAGACGTCCAAAATCCTGCGCAGCCACATCAGCACTCACAGCCGGAGCAGTTGTGGTGGGTGTTGCGGTGCTGGTGGTCTGAGCGAAAACCGGAGCCACATGCCCTACAGAAGCCAGAAGGGCTACCAGCAGCAATCCTGTTTTTTTCATGAAATCTCTCCAAGCTCATCATCAAAATTTATCAGATGAGTGTTGAGCCAGATCAGAGCACCTGCAAAGGCAGGTCAGCACAAGGCAGGGCTGCCATCCTGTCTGGTCAGTGTGGGAGAGGCACAAAACAACGGTGGCAGAACGCTTACACGCCTGCCACCGCCTGAGAACATATCAGATATAATGCTCGGTCAGCGGCTGAAAACCGTTGAACCGGGTCGAGCAATACGTGGATACGTAAGCACCAGTGGCTTCCAGCTCCAGCTGCTCTCCGGCTTCCAGGCCTAAGGGCAACTCATAGGCTGTTTTTTCATACATGATATCTGCGCCATCACAGGTGGGACCGGCAATGGCAACCGGTCCGGTCGGTGTACCATCCCGCGCAGTGCGAATGGCGTAGCGAATCGCCTCGCCTTCCGTTTCCGCAAGCCCACCAAAACGGCCGATATCCAGATACACCCAGCGCGGTCCGTCTTCCCGCCCACGGCGGCTGACCAGCACCACTTCCGAGCGCACAACCCCGGCTTCACCCACAATATAGCGGCCCGGCTCGACCAGCATTTCCGGCAGAGCATTGCCGAAATGGGCTGTCATGGCGCGGCTGATAGCCTGTGCGAAATGGTTAATTTCCGGCACATCGCTACGGTAACGGACCGGGAACCCCCCGCCGAGATTGACCATCCGCAGATCCAGCCCGGCAGCACTCAGGTCTGTAAACAGAGCGGCCACACGGGAAATCGCCACTTCATAGGCATCGGAAGAGAGCTGCTGGCTGCCAACATGGAAAGACAGCCCGTACGGGTCCAGCCCCAGTTCACGCGCCTGAAGCATCAGCTCACGCGCAGAATCGAGCGTTGTGCCGAACTTGCGGGAGAGCGGCCATTCCGCGCCGTCATTATCCACCAGCAGGCGGCAATACACGCGGGAGCCGGGGGCATGAGCCGCCAGCTTTTCCAGCTCTTCCCGGCAGTCAAACACGTACATCCGCACGCCAGCGTCATACGCTGCGCGAATAGCGGAGACTTTTTTGACTGTATTGCCGAAAGAAATGGCATCCGGTGCAGCGCCGGCATCCAGACACAATGACACTTCCTCCCAGGAGGCAGCGTCAAAACAGGAGCCAAGCCCTACCAGCCGATTGAGAATCGGCATGGCCGGGTTTGCCTTCACGGCGTAATACACACGCGCATGCGGCAGGGATGCCGTCAGAGCGTGATAACGCGCCTCTACCTGGTCGACATCGACGACGAGGCAAGGCGTTGCTGGCTTTTGCTCAGCGAAAAAACGGGCAATTTTGGGATTCATCCCACCCATTCCCCCAAATAATGTTCCATCGCTTTTAATAATTACGCGAGGAGGAGTTGCGAAACGGTCTAACGGACCAGCGACCAGAGACGGGCTTCCCGAACAGCGGAAACCCCGATTGCCAGAACGCTTGACGTCGTTGCGTAACCTCAGAGGGCCAGTGGCACGTGCGTTGCTGCGTAGGGGGGTGCATATGAGGCCAGAGCGCCACAAGTGCAAGTCAAAAAAAGAGCTGTTTTAAAAAAACGTGGAAAACGGGCATCAAGCCCTATAAAACTGGGCCACCCACCGGTTTCTTCACGTCTGCGCAGAGCTTCGAGTTTTGCAGAACGCCTTTTTCTTCCGTGAAGGGAACCGCCCGTTACAGGAGTCTGGCCGCATGGCCCGACATTTCACGGTTCGGCCCCCTCAGGCGCGATGCCGCACGCCAAAAAGGATGTTTCACACACGATGCAGGTTCTCTGTGATCCAGCCGCTCCGCATCAGCATGGTCTTGCCTCGACAGACGAGCTGACATCGGACGCCAAGAAACACGGTCCCACGTTTTCCCGCCCATCTGCCTTACGGTGGCAGGACTGGAAGACGATTTTTACCCTGACGTTCAAGAGTCTTATTTCCGGTCCCACCACGCTGGTCGCAGCAGGCTGCGCATTTTACACCACACTGGCACTGTTCCCGGCCATCAGCTCACTGATTTCCATCTACGGGCTGGCGTTTGATGTGCAAACTGTCACTCCGCAACTGGAAGTGCTGCGTAATCTGCTGCCACCCAGTGCCTATGCGCTGATTTACGACCGCATTCAGACGCTGGTGGCAGAACCACACAGTTCACTCACTCTAACCCTCGTCATCTCCCTGAGTGTAGCGCTCTGGTCTGCATCCGCTGCCACAAAATCCATCCTTGCGGCCCTGAATATTGCCTACAATACTCAGGAAAACCGGAATTTTTTTGTGTTCCAGCTCACAGCACTGGCCATGACGCTTTCTGCCGTTCTGGGGGCTGCTCTTACGCTGGCCCTGATGGTCGCCCTGCCACTATTGCTGAACCTGCCAGCCTGGCTGAACATCCCTACCCCACCCGGTTCCATCGAATTTCTGGCGCAATGGAGCGGGCCAGTCATCATGTTTACATTCCAGATCCTGGCCATGTCCGCACTGTACCGCTTCGGGCCGGACCGCAAACTGCCAGGACTATGGCGCTGGGTTATGCCTGGGGCACTTTTTGCCACCTTCACATGGATTATCGTCGCATTCGGCTTTTCTTACTACGTGGCACACATCGCCAGCTATAATGCCACCTACGGGCCTCTGGGTGCTGTGATTGCCATTATGATGTGGTTCTTTGTCAGCGCCTGGGTTGTGCTGATGGGGGCTGAACTGAACGCCGAGATGGAAATTTATGCCCGGGGCGAACGCCGCAAACCACTGACATTCTAAGCCTTATCTGACACATGCTCCATCAGGAGCGCACAAAAAAGGCCGGTCATAAAACACTGACCGGCCTTTTTCATGAATTTTTCAACGCTCAGACTTAGCCGTGAGTGGCTCTCATACGGGGACGGCTCAGAGCACGCATGCTGTGCTGCGGCTGTGCTGCGGCCATCTGAAGCGTGGTGGAATCGAGCGAGTCCTTGTCACCCTGCGGTGCAGACGCCACTTCGATCGGTGCGACCTCAATTTTCACATGAGCAACGCCTGCGCCCAGCATACCAATGCGGGCAGCGGCCGCCTGCGAGAGATCAATAATCCGATTACGGCTATATGGCCCACGGTCATTCACCGTCACCACAACAGAGCGCCCTGTCTCTTCAGAAGTGACCAGCAGCTTACTGCCCAGAGGAGCGGTGGGATGCGCTGCGGTCAGGCTGGCTTTATTGAACAGAGAGCCAGAGGAGGTGCGGCGATTATGGAACCGGCCACCATACCAGCTGGCCATACCCTTCTGGAAACGGTGCGCATGCGCGGACTGTCCGGCTTCCGGAGTGTCAAATGTGGGATCCTGTTCCTCACGCGCGGCTAAAGCGCGCTGAACGGAGTCGGCCCATGCAGTTGCCCCCTGCTCTTCTTCGGCTTTAGCAGCCGGTACAGAAGCCATGGAGGCCATAATAAACACACTTCCCAGAAGTGCCCGGCGCAGGGCTGACATCCGCTTGTTTACTCCATTTTCCGTTTAACTCCGGTCAATAGAACCGGTGGACTGCGCAAAAAGCAACCGCTTTCTGCCTTTTGAGTCCTTTTATCCTGACAACTGCATGCCCCACCGGCATGGCAAAAACGTGGCACGCGCGCGCCTTACTTCTGTCTCCGGCTTTGGGCCTGACAAATTTACCCCGCAGGTTTTTACTCAGGATTTAGGTTTGTAGGGCATCTCTTCTCTTGGATGCTGTCCGGCATCGTGCTACGGCCCGGAACACTATGGAAAGACCCCTCATCGCTGTTTTTAACGGCCCGAACCTGAATATGCTTGGCCAGCGCCAACCTGAAATTTACGGGCGCGCGACGCTTGATGATGTGGAGCAGATCTGCATTCAGACAGCCGACAAGCTGGATCTGGCTATAGACTTCCGTCAGACGAACATTGAAGGGGAGCTGATTTCCTGGGTACAGGAATGCCGCAAGCGTGCGCGCGGCATTATCATCAACCCGGCGGGATACAGCCACACCTCTGTGGCTTTACTGGATGCACTTCTGGCTACGGACCTGCCCGTGATCGAGGTGCATATCTCCAACATTCACCGTCGTGAGCCGTTCCGCCACATGTCTTATGTCTCGCGTGCCGCCGTTGGCGTTATCTGCGGGCTAGGCGTGGCGGGGTATTCTCTGGCATTGCAGGCAATGACAGATCTTATTCTAGATGAGGATGACCAATGAGCGGATTGCTCGTGGACGCAGATGCCATTCGGGCATTGGCCGAAATTCTGACCGACACCGGACTGACTGAAATTGAGGTCTCGGAGAAAGACAGCCGCATCCGGGTGGCCCGTGCCCCCGCCACCGTACAGGCTGCGGCGCCTGCGGCTGTTGCGGCACCTGCTCCGGCACCCATGGCGGCAGCCACAACCCCTGTGGCGGCTGCCCCGGCAGACCTTTCCCGCCACCCTGGCGCTGTAAACAGCCCGATGGTGGGTGTGGCGTATCTCGCGCCCGACCCGTCTTCTCCCCCGTTTGTCAGCGAAGGTCAGATTGTCAGTGCAGGTCAGACCCTGCTGCTGATTGAAGCGATGAAAACCTTCAACCAGATCAAGGCCCCCAAAGCCGGCACCGTGAAAACACTGCTCGTTGCCTCCGGGGATCCGGTTGAATTTGGCCAGCCGCTTGCCATTATTGAGTGATGTTTTCAAAAATCCTCATCGCCAATCGCGGCGAAATTGCCCTTCGTGTCCTGCGCGCCTGCCGGGAACTTGGCATCAAGACCGTAGCGGTTCATTCCACAGCGGATGAAGACGCCATGCATGTGCGTCTGGCAGATGAAGCCGTGTGCATCGGGCCTCCTGCTGCGCGGGATTCATACCTGAATGTGGCTGCCATTCTTTCAGCAGCCACCATCACCGGGGCGGAAGCCATTCACCCCGGCTATGGCTTCCTGTCTGAAAACGCGGATTTTGCGGAAACGGTAGAGGCACATGGCCTGACCTTTATCGGCCCAACGGCGGAACATATCCGCATGATGGGTGACAAGATTACCGCCAAGACCACCATGGAAGCACTGGGTGTGCCTCTGGTCCCCGGTTCTGATGGTGAACTGAAAAGCCTGGACGAAGCCCGTACCGTCGCGGAACAGGTTGGGTATCCGGTTCTGATCAAGGCCACCGCAGGCGGTGGCGGACGCGGCATGAAAGTGGCGCGCGATGCCAGTGAGATTGAAGAAGCCTGGACCGTAGCGCGCACGGAAGCCCGTACGGTTTTTGGCAATGACGCCGTCTATCTGGAAAAATACCTCGATAAGCCCCGGCATATCGAGCTCCAGATTCTGGGCGATAACTATGGCAATGTTGTTCATTTTGGTGAACGCGACTGCTCCCTGCAGCGCCGCCACCAGAAGCTTCTGGAAGAAGCCGGGTCTCCGGCCATCACGCCAGACCAGCGTAACGGCATTGGCAAAACCGTGACGGAAGCCCTTTCCAAAATGGGCTACCGAAACGCGGGCACACTGGAGTTCCTGTATCAGGATGGCCAGTTCTGCTTCATTGAGATGAATACCCGCCTTCAGGTGGAACATCCGGTGACGGAAATGGTGTGCGATGTGGATCTGGTCCGTGAGCAGATCCGCCTCGCAGCGGGTGAAAAGCTGGGTTACACGCAGTCCGATGTGACATTCTCCGGCCATGCCATTGAATGCCGCATCAACGCAGAAGACCCGGATACCTTCGCCCCCTGCCCCGGCACTGTGGCGGTGTATCACGCACCGGGTGGCCTCGGCGTGCGCATCGATAGCGCGCTCTATACCGGCTACAAGGTGCCGCCGTATTACGACAGCATGATTGCCAAGGTGATTGTCCACGCCCCCACGCGGGACCAGGCCATTGCCCGTATGCACCGTGCGCTGGACGAATTTGTAGTGGAAGGCATCAAGACCGTCATTCCGCTACACCGCCGTATTCTGGCTGACCCTGAGTTCCAGAAGGGGGATTACACTATCCACTGGCTGGAACAGTTTACCGCGCGCCCGCACTAATACGGACCCGCCTACCCCCGGCCACACTTCCTTTGCGGGAACTGCTGGCCGGGGTCACAATTCCGTGACATTTCTTCCTCTGCCCTTGTTCAATGCCGCTGGTTTTTCCAGCGTGGGGCCACGCGCAACACGCGCTTTAAGAGGAAGATCACGCAGATGTCTCTTTCAGGAAAACTTGCCGGAAAAACCGCCATTGTAACCGGAGCTGCTCAGGGAATCGGACGAGGCATTGCCCTGCGTCTGGCCTGTGATGGTGCGGATGTGGTGCTGACAGACCTCAAGAAAGACAAGCTGGCTGCGGTTGCTGCAGAAGTCGAAGCACTAGGCGGCAAAGCCCTCGTGCAGACGGCTGATATCAGCCAGCGTGATCAGGTTTTTGCCGTCGTGCAGGAAGCTGGTAAGGTCTTCGGGCATGTGGATATCATGGTCAATAATGCCGGTATCGCGCATGTTGGCGCACTGCTGGACGCCACACCAGAGGATGTGGAGACTATTTTCCGCATCAATGTACAGGGTACGCTCTGGGGCATTCAGGCCGCAGCACAAGCCTTCAAAGCTCAGAAAAGCGGGGGCAAAGTTATTAATGCCTGCTCCATTGCCGGGCATGAAGGATACGCGTTTCTGGGCATCTACTCAGCCACCAAATTTGCCGTGCGGGCACTGACGCAGGCTGCAGCCAAGGAGCTGGCCGCCTCCGGCATTACCGTCAACGCATATTGCCCCGGCGTTGTGGGCACAGACATGTGGACGGAGATAGACCGCCGTATGGCCGAAACCACCGGGGCCGAAATTGGCGAGACTTACAAGAAATATGTAGAGGGCATAGCCCTTGGCCGGGTTGAAACACCGGACGATGTTGCTGGCTTTGTCTCCTATCTGGCCAGCACAGATGCGGATTATATGACAGGTCAGTCTGTGATGATTGATGGTGGACTGGTGTTCCGCTGAGAAAGCACGGGAAAACACGCCTCCAAAGCCTGAAAATTCTGTATTTCATACCGTGGCTTCAGGGCACGGCAGGCATCAGGCTTGCCATGCCCATACGTCACCCAGCAGGCCTCCATGCCGCAATTCAGGGCAAAGAGCAGATCGGCTGACGTATCGCCCACAAACAGCATCTCTGCACGGTTTGCCGGGGCAAAAAACGGGAGGATACGCTGCTCAAACAGATCTGGCTCAGGTTTGGGGGGCAGATCTGGCTGTTCTCCCAGCACAAGTTCAAAATACTCTGAAAGATCAAAATGCTTCAGGGCGGCATGCAGGGCAGCTTCCCCCTTGTTGCTGACCACAGCCAGCCTCACGCCGGCAGTCCGGGCCTGAGCCAGACACGCCCGAACACCCGGAAAGAGCGTTGTCCACCGCAACCCCTCTGCCGCATAATGGTGCCGGTAACGCGCCACGCATGCATCCACCGTTATGAACTGGCCGGACAACTGCCCGATAAACTGTTCAAACGTGGCACCCAGCGTAGCCCCACGCGCCAGAACAGCCTCAATTTCCCCATCACATAAAGAGGCGGACGCGCCGCAAAGCTCTTGCAGCGTCCGACGGACACAGATGGCAACAGATGTCCGTGTGTCCGCAAGCGTACCATCAAAATCGCAAATCAGCACTTTATAAGGCATTCCGTCATTCCCTGCGGGCCAGCAATCAGCAGATAAAAAGAAAGGCCCCCGAAGGAGCCTTTCTCTCATTTTTCATAAGGGAACGCATACCTTACGCGGCAGACGTGGCCTGAGCCGTGTCTTCGTCTTCTTCCTCATCATAGGATCGGATACGCGGGTCTTGTCCTGGGCGGGGCTTAAATTCACCACGACGCAGAGCAAGCTCGATATCCTCCAGTGTTGCCCCGGCAGTTTCCGGCACAAAGAAGTAGACAAAAATCACTGAGGCCAGATTGACCCCGGCGTAGATCCACATGGTGCCACCCAGCGTAACCAGTTGCACCAGTGTCAGGGCCGTGGACGTAACGAGCAGATCAGCCCCCCACAGCATGGCGGCGTGCACACTGGTGGCGGCCGCACGCATGGGCAGCGGGAACAGCTCAGCACCCAGCAGCCAGCCTACAACCTGAATACCACCGGCATTAAACATCATGAACAGCAATAGGAACGCGATAATCGCCCAGCTTCCCACGCTACCCTTATCCGGGTGAATGGCGAACATGATACCCAGACCAAGCAGGCTGAGCACTGAGCCCGGCCCCATGATGAGCACCAGACGGCGGCGGCCGATGCGGTCCACAAAAATGCAGCCCAGCAGGGTCATGACCAGATAGACAATAGAAATGCCAAGGCTGGCCATCAGAGCGGCAGAGTTGCCAAACCCGGCATCTGAAAGGAAGGTTGGGGCGTAATAGATCATCATCTCCAGACCACCGGCCTGTGTGAAGAAGGCAATCCCGAGCGCTGCGATCACTGCCGGGCGCGCCCAAGGCAGCATCAGGCCTTTCCAGCCGCGCTCATTATCATCAATGCCTGAGGCATTTTCATGAATTTCCCGAATTTCCCGTCGAATGGCTTTGCGGGAATTCCGGACACGGCTGAGCTGTGTAACCGCAGAAACCAGCCCTTCATTCTCTGCCGTCCAGCGTGGGCTTTTAGGCAGGAAAAACATGCACACAAACACGAAAGCCGCTGGCAGGGCCGCGATGGAAACCATCGGGCGCCAGCCCCATGCATCACGCATGGTAAAACCGACGAGGTTTGCAAGAAAAATGCCAACGCCAATCGCAACGTTAAACATTGTTACCAGATTGCCGCGTTTGCTGGCTGGTGCCAGCTCCGAAATGTAGGTGGGCACCACCTGTGTGGCGCCACCAACGGCAAGCCCGAGAAAAACACGGGCAATAATCAAAAAAGTTACGTCCGGCGCACGCGAGCAGGCGACAGCGCCCAGCACAAACACGCCTGTTACAACCATTACGGAATTGCGCCGCCCAAACCGTTCAGACAGCCATGAGACGCACAGCGCGCCAATCACTGCACCAACCAGAATGGCGGAGGTTACCATTTCTTCCTGACCAGCAGTCAGGTTAAAATCTTTTGTAATAAGAAGAAGAGCGCCGGAAATAATTCCCGTATCATATCCATAAAGACCACCGCATATAGCGGCAACAAGTGCAGCTATCCATAAGACACGATGAGCATGAGGGGAGATTTCGACGTTCGCGATTGCTTCCTGAGCTTTGTTTCTTTCTGCTTGCATGCCTTCTTAATACCACACTTTCGCAACGATTGCATGAAAAATGAAATTTTTTATTCTTCTGTAAAAAATCAGGTCTTTTGATGCTCCTTGAAAACAGCGTGTTTCAGCGCGCCTGAATGGCCTGATGCTCAACGCAGAAGACCGCATTTCGTCGCCTGCAAAACGCCTCACCTCAACCGGTTTTTTCTTGACAGACTCACCCTGAACGCTATCTGCTCCTGCTCATAGACCAAGGGGAGTTCCGGCAAGGAACTGAGAGTCCACTTTGTCCCGCAAAGGACGCGTGGTGACCCTGCCACCAGAAGCATGCTGCTCTGGTGGGGAACCTGATCCGGATTATACCGGCGGAGGGACTGGCGCCAGAAGATGCTCACCGCTGCGGAACTGTACAGTGTTTCCCCATGCAGTAGCCCGCTTCCGGCCTCTGTCCTCCTCTGGGCAGAGGAGAACGCGATGACCCAAACTGACACAGCCGAGCCCGCAACACAGGCTGCTACGGGCAACCCCAAACCTGCGAACACAACCGCACCGGCCCCAGGCCAGGTGACAACAGGCCCCATTCGTGGCTCCAGAAAAGTATATTCCAGCCCGACGGATCGGCCAGATATTCGCGTGCCATTCCGTGAAATCATGCTGGACCCGTCCGCCAACGAGCCACCATTGCGCGTGTATGATACGTCCGGCCCTTATACGGACAGCACTGAACAGATTGATGTCCGCGCAGGCCTGCCCAAACCCCGCGCAGCGTGGCTTGCCAAACGTAATCTGGTGCAGGCCAGACCTCGCACTGTCAAACCGGAAGATAACGGAAATGCTAAGGGCGAACAGCTTGTAGCTCCCTGCCCGGCACCGCATACCGTTTTGCAGGGACAGGCTGGCAAGCCGGTCACACAGTATGAGTTTGCAAAAGCCGGGATCATCACAGAAGAGATGATTTACGTGGCGCACCGCGAAAATATTGGCCGCCACAAAGCTGCGGAAGGCGCTGCGGGCTGCCTTGAAGATGGCAACTCTTTTGACGCTTCCATTCCGGTTTTTGTCACACCGGAATTTGTGCGTGAAGAAATTGCCCGTGGCCGCGCTATTATTCCCGCAAACATTAATCACCCGGAACTGGAGCCGGTGATTATTGGCCGGAATTTCCTTGTGAAAGTGAATGCCAATATCGGCAATTCTGCCGTCACGTCCTCCGCCGCAGAAGAAGTGGAAAAGCTGGTCTGGTCCATCCGCTGGGGTGCTGACACCGTGATGGATCTTTCCACGGGCCGTAACATCCACAATATCCGCGACTGGATTTTGCGGAATGCTCCCGCCCCCATCGGCACCGTTCCGCTGTATCAGGCTCTTGAAAAAGTCGGTGGGGATGTCAGCCTGCTCAGCTGGGAAGTGTTCCGTGATACGCTGATCGAGCAGGCGGAACAGGGCGTGGATTACTTCACCATTCACGCAGGCGTGCGCCTCCAGCATGTGCCGCTGACCGCAAACCGCGTGACAGGCATTGTCTCCCGTGGTGGCTCCATCATGGCAAGCTGGTGCCTGAACGGACACCGCGAAAGCTTCCTGTACGAGCATTTTGAAGAGATTTGCGACATCATGCGCACGTATGACGTCTCCTTCTCTCTGGGCGATGGCCTTCGTCCCGGCAGCATTGCCGATGCCAATGATGCCGCACAGTTTGCCGAGCTGGAAACACTGGGAGAACTGACCCAGATTGCATGGGCCAAGGGCTGTCAGGTAATGATCGAAGGGCCGGGCCATGTGCCCATGCACAAGATCAAAGAAAACATGGACAAGCAGCTGCGTGACTGTGGCGAAGCCCCGTTCTACACGCTTGGCCCGCTGACGACCGATATTGCCCCCGGCTATGACCACATTACTTCAGCCATTGGCGCAGCTATGATCGGCTGGTTTGGCACGGCCATGCTTTGCTATGTCACGCCCAAGGAACATCTGGGCCTGCCGGACCGTAATGATGTGAAAACCGGCGTGATTACCTACCGTATTGCTGCCCATGCGGCTGACCTTGCCAAAGGCCACCCGGCAGCAAAACTGCGGGATGATGCTCTCAGCCGCGCACGCTTCTCCTTCCGCTGGCAGGATCAGTTCAATCTGTCGCTCGATCCGGATACGGCCTGCGCCTATCATGATGAAACCATGCCGAAGGACGCCCATAAGTCCGCACATTTCTGCTCCATGTGTGGTCCGAAATTCTGCTCCATGCGGATCAGTCAGGATCTGAAGGAAGATGCAGCCCGTATGGCTGGCATTGAGCAGAAAAACGAAGAATTCCGCAAAGCAGGCGGACAGGTCTACGTTCCCGCTGAATAAAACATTCTTTACCCTCCCTCTTTGCTGTTAAGGTAAAGAGGGGGCACGGCTCAGAGCGTTGTGCTCACATGAATTATCAATTCTTTCTTTTATAAATTTTCTCTTCTTGAAGAGAAACATTTTCCCATTACAGCGTTTTACTCTGAAATACCGATGCCCCAAGAAAATCAACAGAGCTTGTCTTTATAAAAATATTTCTACGGATTAGACTCCAGCTTCTTATCGGGCACAATGCAGGACCAGCTTTTATGAAGCGTTTTTTCAACACACGCGAAACACTCGTAACCGACTCTCTGGATGGCCTGCTGAGTTCCTCCATGGGGCAACATCTGTGCCGACTGGACGGATACCCAGATATCCGCGTTGTGCTGAGAAAAGACCGCAACCCGGACCACGTAGCCGTTATTTCCGGCGGCGGGGCCGGGCATGAACCTACCCATGCCGGGTTTGTCGGGGCGGGAATGCTGGATGCCGCGGTCTGCGGCTCACTTTTTGCCTCCCCCAGCGTGGACGCCATTCTGGCGGGCATTCTGGCTGTAACGGGTAAGGCCGGGTGCCTGCTGGTCATTAAAAGTTACACGGGAGACCGCCTGAACTTTGCGCTGGCCGCTGAGCAAGCCCGCAGCATGGGGCATCAGGTGGAAACCGTTGTGGTGGGGGATGATATCGCCCTGCCGGATAACCGCTTTGCCCGTGGGCTGGCAGGCACCGTGCTGGTGCATAAAATTGCGGGCTACGCCGCCAGTCAGGGAGAACCTCTGGCGCAAGTAGCTGAACGCGCCCGTGCGGCTGCTGCACAGATTTCCTCAATCGGCCTCTCTTTAACCGACTGCAATGCCTATGACCCGGCCCACACCACACGCCTGACCGCAGAACAGGCTGAACTGGGCTTAGGCATTCACGGGGAACCGGGCGCACAGCAGATTGCGCTGGCACAGGCCGATGCCCTGATGGCGCAGGCAGCAGACACCCTTACCAAAGCTCTGCCCGCCAAAAATGCCTCTGGTAAACATGAACGTTACGGCCTGCTGCTGAACATGCTGGGCACGGTGCCCCCCATTGAAATGACACTGCTGCTGCATGCCTTTGCAAAGACCGATCTGGCCAAATACACGGATCTGATTATTGGCCCGGCCCCCATGATGACGGCGCTGGACATGAACGGTTTTTCCCTGACCGCCATTCCACTGAATGAGGATATCCGCGCGGCCCTGAACGCTCCGGCAGAACCCTGGGCCTGGCCGGGTGCGGCTCCGTTTAACGCCCCCACCGTACGCCCCCTGCCCGCCCTTCCGGACACGTTCCGTTTTCCGCCTTCCTCTTCCCCCAAGGTTGAGGCGCTAATCCGGCACGCAGCCAAAACATTGATCAGCAATGCAGACGCCCTGAATGCTCTGGATGCCCAGATTGGGGACGGCGATGCCGGCTCCACCTTTGCAGAAGGCGCGCAGGAGATTCTGAAGAAGGTTGATCGCCTGCCGCTGGCTGAGCCTTTGGAGCTGTTTGCAACCTTTGGTGCCATTCTGGCCCGCCATGCGGGGGGATCCAGCGGCGTGCTACTCTCCATTATGTTCTCCGCTGCCGGACGCAGCACGAACACATGGGCCGAAGCTCTGATGGACGGCCTGACCTCCATGCAGCAGCATGGGGGCGCCAAACCGGGCGACCGCACCATGATTGATGCCCTGCACCCCGCGTTTACCGTTCTGGCCACCAATGGCACGCTTGCAGAGGCCGCTCAGGCTGCCCGCAACGGGGCTGACGCCACAAAACGCATGACACACGCTAATGCAGGCCGCGCCTCCTACGTACCGGACGCCAAGCTAGCCAATGTGCCGGACCCCGGCGCAGAAGCCATTGCCCGTATGTTTGAAGCACTGGCCAGCAAAAGCTGAGCAGGCTTTTTCCTTGCTATCCTGTGCGGCGATCAAAAATTGATATCACCGCGCAGGTAATAGAACCCGCCATTCATGCCAAGCTGGGACGTGCTCATGTAATATTGCGGTGCACCCAGATAGCGGTTGTTGTCTGGCACACGGCTGGGGCGGGCATCAAACATGTTATTGCCGCCCAGCGTCAGTGCCAGTCTGGGGTGCACACGATAGGTGACTTCCAGATTTGTAATAAACTTCGGCGTATTATGGAATTCTCTGAACACTGTGCTGGAAAGTGAACTGGTATTTCCGGCACCTCCATAATAGCTGAGCTGAGACGTAGTCTGGCCATACCGGATTTCATGCACACCAACAGTCCACTTGCCACTGGTAAAGCGTCCGCCAAAAATCATCTTGCTACGCGGATAGGCTGTGGTGAGATACGCAATACTTTGCGCATTCATCAGCGGGTTACCCTGCGCATCTGTCCCCTGATGTGACAGACGGGTACGGTTAAGGTTGATGGCCACATCCCAGTCAATCCGGCCGATAGTGCCCAGCTGGGTTGGGTAGGTTGCCGTCAGGTCCAGCCCCTGCGTGCGAGTGCTGGCCACGTTGGCAAACCAGTGGGTGGACAGGGAGGAATTCAGATTCACGGTATCCGGAATCTTGAAGCCATTCATTTGCAGGGCTTGTGCTGCCTGCTCCCCGTAAACCTGCCCGCCGGGCATGATCTGATCGCGCAGGTTGATCTGATATACATCGACTGTCACATGCAGTTTACGGAACGGCTCCATAACGATCCCTCCGCTGACGTTGGTTGAGCGTTCCGGCTTGAGCGGGGACGCCCCGTTGGCCAGTGCGCCTGGAGAGTTCACGGCAATCAGGCCACGCGCTGCGGTGGGGGAAATCGCCAGCGCGCTGTAATGCTCCTGCGCGAGTGTCGGCGCATGAAAGCCGTTGGAAATGGTCGCACGGAACGCAAGACGCGGAGAGACCTCGTAGCGCGAGGACACCTTGCCGGTCTCCGTATCCCCCACATCGGTATAGTGCTCGTAACGGCCAGCCAGATCCAGCTGCCAGTGGCGTGTCAGATGCGTGGATACATCCACATATCCGGCCACAACATCCCGATTGAAATTGCCCGCGTTCCCGGCATTGGTGCCCGCCATAGCGTCAGACCCGCTGCCATAGGTTGAGTCATAACTCCCCGTGCCAATGGAATAGCTTTCGTACCGGTAGGAGGCCCCACCTGCTACGTTGATGTCATGCGGCCAGCCGGAAAAGCGAAACTTACGGGACAGATCGAAGTTGTTGCTCCACTGGGAATTATTAAAGCCCTGCACGTCAAAATGCGTAGGCGTGCGGCCTGTGTCTTTCTCCAGCGTCAGGTTGGCGGAGTTAGCGACACCAATATTATCGTAGTCCCGCCCGTAGACGCTTGAAAGATCCCAGTTCCAGCCAGCGAGTTTTCCTTTGATCCCAGCCGTCAGCTCGTAATCATTTTCATCCAGCGTTTCCAGCGGGGAGTAACCCCACGGATAAATAGCGGCATATCCGGGGTAGTTGTTCAGAGAACTGGCCTGACGATAGTTCTGGTAGGATTCTGCATGGCGGTGCGCATAGGTGCCCGTGCCGTAAAGCTGAATACTGTCCGTCAGGTCATACCCGGCCTTGATGGAAACACTCTCACGCGTCTGCTCGGGCTGGCCCAGCACGTTATTATTCTTCTGGCCGGTTCTGGCATCCGGTGCACTGCGAAAGGTGTGATCAGTATGATAAAAATCACCGCTCACATGAACAAAGCCCCGATTGCCGAGTTTTGCCCCGCCATCCAGATACACACCCTGCTGGAAACCATCTTTCGAGGCCGTAATGCCGGAGATGGATTCAGCATGAAATCCATGATCCTGCTTTTTGAGGATGATGTTCACCACCCCTGCCACGGCGTCTGACCCGTACTGGGCGGATGCACCATCACGCAGCACTTCCACATGGTCGATCGCGGCCATGGGAATCATGTCGATATCCACCGCCGTGGACCCCTGCTGCGGGCCTGGGTCGGCATAGATATTGGCTGTGGTGTGGCGGCGCTTTCCGTCAACCAGCACCAGAGTTTCATTCGGGTTCAGGCCGCGCAGGCTGATGGAATCTGTCAGTGCGCCGCTATCAAACCCGCCGGTTGGCATGGTGAGAGACGGCAGAAGCTGAGACAAAGCTTCCCGCAGGTTGGGCTGGCCGGTCTGGCTCAGCTGCTTGGCCGAGACAACATCAATCGGGGAAAGACTGTCCCGCGCCTTGCGACCGCCCGCCTCACGCGTGCCTGTGACAATGACGGATTCCTCGCCCTCTGCTGCAACAGGAGCCGGGGCAGCAACCGCACCGCGCAGGGCGCTAACCTGCTGCGGGTTCAGCCCGGAAGCAGACCTGACAGAAGACGATGCGGCGGCACCAGAGTGTGACGTGCCCGATACTGGCTGGACAGTTGCCTTACGCACTGGCTGCCCGGCTGTTTTGTGCGGCACAACGCGGGTGGGGGAATGCTTTACGGCCTTACTGGCCTGCGTTCCCTCAGCCGCCAGAGCGTCCCCTCCGGCAAAGCCGGACAACAATGTGGCCGCGAGCAGCGCAGAAGAAAAACCGCGACCGCAGGCCGGTGCGCGCCCCGGTGCTGAACGAACCCGAATAACAGTTTCCGACGAAAAACCTTTGCGCACAGCAGAACGCTCCCAAGCACACACTTAATAAACACATATCTTGCGTGTTTATTTATAATACTTTCCATGTAGTGCAATTAGGGGAGCCACGGGTTTTTCCGTATTACCACAGATGTGTGGTGATCCTGCAACAGGGGTTTGCCACAAAGCCGCAGAAGTCTGGCAATCAGAGCGAGGAGACAACGCCTCCTGCTCTGAAAAGTTTCGGTTACAGGGACTGAAGATTATAGAGCCTGCGATACAGGCCGTCTGGCTTCTGCACCAGTTCCGCATGCGGGGCATCTTCCACCACACGCCCACGCTCGAACACCAGAATCCGGTCCAGATCAACCACTGTTGCAAGGCGATGCGCAATGACAATGACCGTGCGGCCTTCCATCAAACGCTGCATGGCATCCTGCACCAGAGATTCGGATTCCGAATCAAGGCTGGCAGTCGCTTCATCCAGCACCAGAATCGGGTTGTCCGCGAGAAAAGCCCGCGCAATAGCCACACGCTGGCGCTCACCCCCGGAAAGCTTCACACCGCGCTCCCCGACCAGAGTGTTATAGCCCTCCGGCAGGCGCGCAATGAACTCGGCGGCATTAGCCTGCCGGGCGGCTTCTTCAATTTCCGCCTGCGTCGCATCGGGGCGACCATAGGCAATATTATCTGCCAGACTCCGATGAAACAGCGTGGGTTCCTGCTGCACAATGGCAATTTCAGACCGCAGGCGGGATTGCCCGACCGTGGCGATATCCACACCATCAATCAGAATCTGCCCACCATTCAGCGCATAAAGCCGCTGCAACAGCTTGGTGAAGGTCGATTTACCTGAACCAGACGGCCCCACAAGCCCTACGCGGCTACCGGGCGCAATGGTCAGAGTAAGGTCTGAAAAAATGGGGCGTGTCTGGCCGGAATACTGAAACGACACATGCTCGAACCGGATTTCCCCCTCCCGAATGGAGAAAGGCTGCACAACAGGCAGGTCTTTCACGCCGGGTTCGGTGCGCCACAGTTCAATCAGCTCTTCCATTTCATTCACGGAACGCTGCACGACGGAAACCTGCTGGCCAATGTCACGCAGATAGCCCTGCACCAGAAAGGTCATGGTCAGCACATATGCCAGATCACCCGGACCAGCCTTGCCCTCCAGCCACAGCCAGACGGCGGCCCCGGACAGAATAACCCGCATCGCCGTGACCATCAGGTTCTGGATGCTGGCGCTGTTGGTGCCGCGCATCCATGTGTGGCAGGTCTGCTTCTTCCATTCAGAGACAACCTGCATCAGCCGTGCCTCTTCCCGTTCCTCCGCGCCAAAGGCTTTCACCACAGCGTTGCAGGTAATGGAATCTGCCAGCGCAGCCCCGACCTTGCTGTCCCACTGGTTGGCCTGCCGGGCCGAGGGGGCCACATAGCGCAGCGTGAGCAGGCAGGAGCAGGTGATAAACGCCACAGACAGCACGCCCAGCAGCACACCCATGAACAGCCAGTGCCATGCCAGCACCAGCGTGGTGAGCAACAGCAGGCAGGCTTCAGGGATGAGCATGAGCAGCAGGGTGTCATCCAGCATATCCACCGCCCACATGCCGCGCGTCAGCCGCCGCACTGTGGAGCCTGCGAACGTATTGGCATGCCAGTCCGTAGAAAGCCGCTGGACATGCGCAAAGGCCTGCCCAATAATTTTCTGCATAACCTGCGTGCTCAGATGCGTAATGCCGAGATAGGCTGCCCGCTTACCCAGAACATTGCCTATGCCGCAGGCGGCCATACTTGCCAGCATCCACAGGGCATCCCGGATCAGGCCGGACTGTGCTGCTGGCTGCGCCACGTCCGACACCAGACGTCCAGCCAGAACCGGCATAAGCACATCCAGCAGGGTGGCCAGTATTACCCCGATGACCGTGACCGCCAGCGGGCGGGGGAATTCCATCCACCGCCGCATGACAAACTTCAGAACATCGACAAACAGGTTTGGCCCCCGTGCGGCACGACCCGCAGCGGAAGAGGAGGTAGTCATTAGGAAAATCCGAAAAAAGGGCTAAAAACAGCTGACCCCGGCCGGGGTCTTTCCCTGCATCTGTATCGTGCGGTCCGCTTTTTAGCAAACAAATTGCCCCCGTGCAGAGGGCCAGATGATGGACGTGCCCCCGCTCTGCGCGGTAGAGTTTCCGCATGGCCAGACAGACACGCACCCCTGCCAAGGCAGAGGCAAAACCCGCTAAAACCTCCGCTGCCAGACGCCGGACAGCAAAAGCCGCAGCGCCTGATGCCCCGGCACTCCCTGACAGCAAGGCGACGGCCCCGCGTGATATGACGCAACCTGAAATTGTGCAGTTTCTGTCAGACCTTGAACACGCATGGCCGGATGCTGAAACGGAACTGCACTACACCACACCCTTCACGTTGCTGATTGCTGTGGTGCTGTCCGCACAGGCGACGGATGCCTCCGTCAACCGTGTAACCCCGGCTCTGTTTGCCGCCGCCCCCACCCCTGCGGCCATGGTCAAGCTGGGGGTCGAGGAGGTGAGCGAGCTGATCCGCACCATTGGCCTGTGGCGCAATAAAGCCAAAAACGTGGTGGAACTCTCCCGCCAGTTGCTGGAACACCATCAGGGCGAAGTGCCCGACACGCGGGACGCGCTGGAAGCTCTGGCCGGTGTGGGCCGCAAGACCGCCAATGTGGTGCTGAGTGTGGCCTTCCATCAGCCAACCGTGCCAGTGGATACCCATGTCTTCCGGCTGGCCAACCGCACGGGTCTGGGGCGCGGCAAGACGGTTGAAGCTGTGGAAGCAGCCCTTGAGAAGCGCATTCCTACAGAGATGATCCGTGATTCTCACCACTGGCTGATTTTACAGGGCCGTTACGTGTGCAAAGCCCGCAAGCCGGAATGCTGGCGCTGTGCAGCCAGTGAGCCGTGCCTGTATCCGGTAAAAACAGACCGGCCTGTTATCAAGCCGCCCCGGCAAACGCCGGGGTAACAGGAAGGCACGGCCTGCAATGTCGTGTCGGAGTGTTTACAGCCAGCCTGCCAGTTCCTGCCGGGCGAGCTGCTCCAGCGTATCAACAGCTTCCACACTGTCATTCAAGCAGGGGATGAGCGTGAACTCTTCTCCGCCAGCCTTGATGAAGTCTTCACAGACCTCATTGCCAATTTCATCCAGCGTTTCAATACAGTCCGTCATGAAGCCCGGAGTGATAACGGCAATGCGCTTCACGTCTTTTGCGGGCAGGCCTGCAATAAACGGGGCGGTATAGGGTTCCAGCCATTTGGTGGGGCCAAAGCGGGACTGGAACGTAAGCGGCAGGGTCTGCTCATCCATCCCCAGAGCCTCGCGCAGGGCTTTGACCGTGCGCTGGCAGTCCGCAAGGTAGGAATCCCCCTTGTCCACATACTCCTGAGGCAGGCCGTGGAAAGACGCCACCACCATTTGCGGCGGTGTCTCCAGTGTTGCCAGGGTCTTGCGGACAGAACTGGCCAGCCCCTCAATATAGGTCGCATAATCCGGAAAGGCCGGGAGTGTGCGCACAGCGGGCTGGTTGCGCAGCGTCATCAGAACGCGAAACAGCTGGTCATTTGCCGTGGCTGTGGTGGTGGCACTGTATTGCGGATAGAGCGGCATAGCCAGAATACGGTCACACCCATGCTCCAGCAGGTCACGCACACCCGCCGCAACAGAGGGCGTGCCGTACCGCATCCCCCAGACCACCGGCACGTTATCCGCTTCAAACCGTGCCCGCAGCCCTTCCGCCTGCCCGCGTGTGTAACCACGCAGCGGGCTTTCATTGTTGTCTTTATCCCAGATGCGCTCATACGCCTTGCCGCTCTTACCGGGGCGGACCGTTAGCACCACGCCCTGCAAAATAGGCTGCCAGAGAACCGGAGAGCCTTCGATCACCCGTCGGTCAGAGAGAAATTCGGACAGATACCGCCGTACAGCCCGGTACCCCGTATCATCCGGCGTTCCCAGATTAAGCAGCAGAATACCCGGACGGCCTTCATACCGCGCTGCACCATCGGGATGTTTGCGGGGGGGAATGTGGTGAAAGACCATGAGACCTCTTACAGAGCTTTAAGCCCGAGTTTTATGCACTTGAGCATGACGGAGGGCAATGAAAGCGCAGCCAGAGTGCCAACCGGTGCCAGAAAACCTGCCTGCACAGCCTGATTGGAAAAATGCCCTGTGCGCACAGCATAAACCGTCACCTCAAGCGTAAAATGCGTAAATACATGCCGGACCACCCCACACGCCAGCCAGGATGCCTTGAAAGGAGCCTGTGTCAGGGCCTCCTGCTCCGGCCAGGGGTCCGAACGCCAGTCCGTGCCGGGAAGTTCCGTCATGGCTGCCAGCAGCCCGGTTTCCGGCCTTTTGCGCAGCAGCACCTGTTCCGCAGCATCGATGGCCAGAAAATGCGCGCCATACCGCACGGGCCGCGCCACTTTGGGGATTTTACGCGGCAGGGTGGCGGCAAGTCCGGCTTTTTGCGCGGCACAATTCTCCCGCCACGGGCACAACCCGCAGGCTGGTGAACGCGGGGAACACAAAGACGCCCCCAGATCAAACAGCGCCTGTGCAAAATCGGAGGGACGTGCCTGTGCTTCCCGGCACCCGTTCAGCCCTTCAGCCAGCGCGGCCAGTGTCTTGCGGGACGCGGGCAGTGGCTCCTCCACAGCAAACAGGCGGGCCGTAATGCGCTCCACATTGCCATCCACCGGCACCACCGGCACCCCAAACGCAATGGCCGCCACGGCCGCCGCTGTGTAAGCTCCCACACCCGGCAGGGCACGCAGGCCCGCAACATCCTGCGGAAAGCCCCCCAGTGCCACCACCTGCTGCGCACAGGCATGCAGGTTTCTGGCACGGGAATAATAGCCAAGTCCGGCCCAGGCAGACAGCACGGCATCCCGGTCCGCTGCGGCAAGCGCCTGCACGGTTGGAAATTTTTCCAGAAAACGATGATAATACGGGCCAACAGCCTTGACCGTTGTCTGCTGAAGCATGATCTCGCTCAGCCAGACAGAGTACGGGTCAGCATGCTGTCCGGCCTCAGCCCGCCATGGCAGAGTGCGGCGATGTCTGTCATACCAGTCGAGCAGGGATTTGGCGGATGGCTTTTTCACGGAGAGTGTTATGACGAAGGAGAGTTCCTCCGGCAAGGCGACGACACGCAAAACACCCTCAGCCGCCAAAAAGGCTGACGTGCCGCCCGCACCACCGCGCCGGGCCATGACGGCCCGCAGTCTGGCCGCATTGCTGCCAAATGTAACAGCCCCGGCCTTTAAAAAACGCTCACCAGCAGGGGCTCAGCTTTTTACGGACTGGATAGATATTGTCGGCCCGGCTCATGCCGCCGTCACAACGCCCCGCAAGCTTTCTGCCGGTACCCTGAGCATTGCCTGTGCCGGGCCGGTGGCTATGGAACTCCAGCATCTGAGCGATACGCTGATAGCGCGCATCAATACATGGTGCGGCCAGCCTCTGGTGGCGCGGCTGCGTTTTGTGCAGGACCCGACCGCCGCACAGCGCTTTACGGCACGCCGCACCCTGAAAGCTGCCACTAAGCCCTGCCACCTGCCGGAAATGGAAGACAGCCCGCTACGGGAAGCTCTGGAATCCCTCGGTGCCCATATCCTGCACAAAAAAGCAGGACGCTAAGAGGGCTGCCCGTAAAAACCCCTCACAAATTAGCAATAACTTTCAACCCAACCAGTGCAGCATCTGGCCGGCGAGAGGTTTCACCCGGACGAATCATGTACTGGAATTCCGGCTGGACCAGAATACCGGGAACGGCATCAATCGCGTAATACGCCTCAATAACGTGAGAGTCTGTCTGCGGAGCCAGAACCTGAGCGCCTAAAGAAAGACCGGCGTCCTGCGCGTACATCTGCCCAAGCTCCTTCCGATGACTGACATGATACCAGGAATATAAAATTCCCAACCTGTCAGTCAGGCGCGAAGGCAGAACACCATTAAAGGAAAGTCCTCCATAGGCTTCATCAGAAATGGAAGAAACATGAGGCGTGTTATGAATATAACCCGCCATGAGGTATCCCCCGGCCATCTGATTACGGCCACCTTTCCGGTAAATCATCTGGTCACCCTCAAACCAGAACATATCCATTGGTGCGCTGTGCAAACGGCCCGGCGCGACAACTTTGTTTGCCGGAGATGCACCCAGCACATCCGGGTAGCGCGAGGTATCATGCGCATAACCAAAAACGTAATGGCCCGGAAGGCGATTTCGCGTCAGGAAGGGTTGCCATGTAAACTCTATTGGCAGCA
>NZ_CALLXM010000298.1 GCF_937875265.1 uncultured Acetobacter sp.
AGGCCATTTTTGGGCCTGAGCACGGCTTTCGGGGCTCCATGCGGGAAGGATTTTCGGAACCGGAAATGCAGGACCCAGATACCGGCTGCACGGTTTATGATATCTACACAAAAACCGGCGATGCTCTGAAAAGCATTCTTAAAAAATCCGGAGTTACACTTCTGGTCTTTGATATTCAGGATACCGGATCCCGGTTTTATACGTATATCTGGACCCTGTTTGACTGCATAATGGCGTGTGCAGACCTTGGCCTTCCTGTGCTGGTGCTGGACCGCCCCAATCCGATTTCTGGTCTGGACGCCTCTGGCCCGGTGCTGGACCCACGGCTGGCCTCTTTTGTGGGCCGTGCCCCTATTGCCCTGCGCCACGGAATGACAGTGGGAGAGCTTGCCCTCCTGTTCAACTCTGCCTTCGTACCTGAAAAAACCCATCGCAAAGCCACGGTCGATATCGTGCAGATGGACGGCTGGCAGCGCAGCATGTTTTTTGAAGACACCGGCCTGACATGGTGTCCACCCAGCCCCAATATGCCCTCCCCTCTAACGGCACTGGTCTACCCCGGAACCTGCCTGTTTGAAGGCACCGCGTTTTCTGTAGGCCGTGGTACAGCCATGCCTTTTCTCTATCTGGGCAGTGAGGCCGTAGATGGCCACCTCTGGGCGGAGGCCGCCACAAAATCTGGTTGTGCAGGTGCCGCTTTTCGGGATGTCTGGTTCACGCCGCTGGCTGACCCGTTTAAAAACACACTTCTCCACGGCCTGCACTGTGCCGTAACCGACCGCAGCAGTTTTGACCCCATTGCCACGGGCATGACCCTGCTCAGCACAGGACGTAGTCTGGCTGGCCCCTCTTTCTGGCGGGGCACTGGTAAAACCTTTGACCAGCTTTGCGGCAATACGCAGGTCCGCATAGCACTGGACAAAGGCGCAGACGCACCCGCTCTTGCGGCGTTATGGGAGAAAGATCTCGCGTCTTTCCGTACCCTGCGCCAGAAATACCTTTTGTATTAACACAGGATTTTTTGTTGCATGACCCAGCAGGCCACGCCCTCCATCCCTGTCCCGGCTAAAACCGAAACGTATGATTCCCGGTATGAAGCACTGGACGTATGGCCTACCGGCACAATGCTGGATGCCCTGCTGGAAAGCCAGCTTGGGGCTGTCGCCTCTGTCAAAGCAGCCTTACCCGGCATGGAGGAGGCCATTGCAGCGGCCCTGCCCCGCCTGCAACGTGGTGGACGCCTGTTTTACGTTGGGGCTGGCACATCAGGCCGCATTGGCTTGCAGGATGGTGTGGAACTCATCCCGACTTACGGCTGGCCGGAAGACCGGCTTGTTCTGCTGCTGGCAGGGGGAGACGCTGCCCTCTTCCAGCCCGTGGAAGGTGCGGAAGATGATGAAGAGGCAGCCCGTACAGCCATCATCACCTATAAAGCCGGCCCTGATGATGTTGTGATTGGTGTGGCAGCCAGCGGTGGAACGCCCTACACCTGCGCTGCGTTAACCTGCGCCCGTGCCGCTGGCAGCCTGACCATTGGCCTCTCCTGTAGCCCCGACACACGCCTCCTTCAGGATGCGGAACTGGGTCTGCTGATTGAAACCGGGCCGGAAGTGGTGGCGGGTTCCACCCGTATGAAGGCTGGCACCGCGCAAAAAGTCGCGCTCAATATGCTCTCCACCGCACTGATGATCCGTCTTGGCCATACATGGCGTGGGCAGATGGTCGATATGCGGATTGTAAACGCTAAGCTGGTGCGCCGCGCTCACCGCATGGTGCAGCAGCTAACCGACTGCACAGAAGCAGAAGCAAAAGACGCGCTGGAAAAAGCAGATGGCAGCATCAAACTGGCTGTTCTGGTCTGTTTTGGGTTTTCACCAGAGGAAGGCAGCACTTTGCTGAAGCAGCATGCGGGCAACCTGCGCACTGTGCTGAAAAATCGCTAAACGACTCTTTAAGGCCGCCCGGCCCGGTGGTACGGGTGGCCTGCGGCAATAGCCTGTGCGCGATAAATCTGTTCTACCAGCATGATACGTACCAGCATGTGCGGCCATGTGAGCGTGCCGAAGGAAAGCTTGGCATCGGCACGCTGGATGACTGACGCATCCAGCCCCTCCGCACCACCAATGACAAAGCAGAGCGAACGCCCCAGGGCGGACCACTCTGCCACGCTTTCAGAAAATGTCAGGCTATCAAAAGATCGCCCGGCTTCATCCAGCGCGATCAGAAACGCCTGTTCCGGGCAGGCCGCCAGAATGGCCTGCGCCTCCCGCCGCTTGATTTCTTCGGGGCTACCCCGGCCATCAGCCAGTTCCACCACATCAAGCCTGGGGCGAAGACGCTTGAGGTAACGCGCAACAAGCGCCTGTTCAGACTTATCTTTCATGCGCCCGACAGCAATCAGTTTCATCACACGTTCTCCTGCTGGGGCATAAAAGTCATTCTGTTTTTGAGATCGTTTTCAAAAAATTGGGGAAGCAAAACTGCTTCCCCTTTTTGTAAGTGCACAAACACGTCTTGATGAAGCATCAGACTGGCGTCACAGCCTCTTCATTCCCATCATCAAGTTCGGCACCCCACATTTTTTCCAGACCATACAACTCACGCGCTTCCGGCTTGAAAAGATGGACAACGATATCGCCCGTATCCAGCAGCACCCAGTCAGACCCGTTGGCGCCTTCAACCAGCACCCGCTTGATGCCGATATCTTTCAGCTTGCGCTCAATATGGTGCGCCATGGCGGAAATCTGACGATCCGCCACACCGGTGGCAATAACCATCCGGTCCGCAAACGAGGCACGGCCTGTCAGATCAATAACAACGATATTCTCGCCCTTATCATCGTCCAGACTGTTGACGATGAGGTCGAGAGACTGTGCGATCACATCCGGAGAGGCAGCCTCACGCTTGACCTTGCCTTTAGGTCCGGCGGCGGCGGCTTTTTTACGGACAGACCCCGTAACTTTAGCAGCTCCGGCCAGAGTTGTACTGACGGGTGCTGCTTTTTTGGTGGCTGCCGTGGAGGACCTGCTGCGCGCAGGTGCTTCGGCGGGTGGCTTGCTGGTTATGATCATTCTCCTGAATTTGACTGATCGGGCACGGTGGCATGGCCCGCACCATCCCCGAAACCGCCCCGCTGACGAATTGATGTTGCAGATATACCGTTTTGTCGCCCCGGAAGAAAAGTCCATACTGGGGGTGAAAGATCAGGCAGCAGACGTGCCTGCCGTGATGGCAGACGATAATGCGCCAGATAATGCGCCGCAGCCCCCCGTAAAGCCCGCATATTCTGCCCCGGACGCGGCATGACAGCCACAGGTACACAATGCAGCAGACGCTTCCATCCCTTCCATTTTGGAAGGGTGACAAAGCCGTCCGCTCCTGTCAGCCAGACAAAATGCACGTTTGGGAAGCATCTTTGTAGCCGCCCCAGCGTATCGAACGTGTAACGGGTCCCGATTCGCGCTTCGATATCCGTCGCAATCAGCCTGCGCCCGTCCGCCAGAGACGCCGCCGAAGCCAGCCGCTGCGCAAAGGGTGCCATCCCCGCAGCAGGCTTGAGGGGATTCCCCGGTGAGACCATCAGCCAAACCTGATCAAGCCGCAGCGCCACAAGAGCACGGCGCGCAATAGTCTGGTGGCCCAGATGCGCTGGGTTAAAAGACCCACCCAGCAGGCCAATCCGCGCAAAGCGGCGGTCTCCACATGTGGGGATTTTATCCCGCCAGACCATAGCGGGTTTCAGGTCCGCACCTGCCCTGTGCCGATCACCTCGTATCGGAAGGTTGTCAGCTGCTCCACCCCTACCGGCCCACGCGCATGGAAGCGGCCCGTGGCAATACCGATTTCTGCCCCAAAGCCAAACTCGCCGCCGTCACAGAACTGGGTGGAGGCATTCCACATCACCACTGCGCTATCCGTCCCGTTAAGGAAGCGGGTTGCAACAGCTTCGTCCGACGTCACAATCGCTTCAGTATGGGAAGAGCCGTATTTCTGGATATGGTCGAGCGCTTCATCCACGCCATCCACCACAGCAATATTCAGCACGGCATCCAGCCATTCCGTTGCAAAATCCTGTGGGGTTGCGGCAGGCAGATCCGGCATGATGGCCCGTGCCTGAGCATCCGCACGGAACGTGCAGCCAAACTCGGCAAGGTCACTCACGATGTTAGGGAGCAGAGAGGCCGCGATTGCTGCGTCGATCAGCAGCGTTTCCGTTGCACCACAAATACCTACACGTCGCATTTTGGCATTCAGTACAATGCGGCGCGCCATGCCGGGGTCCGCCGCAGAATGCACGTAGGTGTGGCACAGCCCGTCCGCGTG
>NZ_CALLXM010000299.1 GCF_937875265.1 uncultured Acetobacter sp.
GTCGCTATGGACAGTGCCAGTGCTGTCTATGGTTTTGCCTTGCGGGAACAGGGCGTGGACCTCACCGGCCTGCCCGAAGACGCCTTCAGGCCGCTGTTCCAGCAGGTTGCGCGTCTGAAAGTACAGGCTCCTTCCGGCTCCTCTTTTGGCATGGATGCTGACCGCTCCGTGTCTTTTCGGGATGAGTTCGGCCTTGGTCGTATTACGGTGAAAGCATAAATCATGGCATTTCAGACGCAGATTAACACTCAGCCCGCCCCCGGCCTGCCGGGTGATTTTGCATCCCTTAACCCCACAGCGACGTTTCCGGCAGGGGAGGGCGCACTGGTCGCCGCGTCAGGCGGCTGCACCATTGGCGCGTTTGGCTGGGTGCAGGCCGATGGCCGCAGTGTGTCCAACGCCCCCACCACCGGCACCACACCTGCTCCGGATGGTTTTGTCCATCGGGATCTTACCGGCCAGATTGCCAGCCTGTTTGATGAAAGTAGCCTGACCATTCCAGAAGGGTTTCCGGTCAGCCTGTTCGCCGCGGGCGATTTCTGGGCCGCCAGCACCACTGCCGCTACACCGGGGCAGGCCGTGTTTGCCTCCACCACCACGGGCAGCATTGCCACGGCGGATGCCGGAGCCACCGTCTCCGGTGCCGTGCAGACCCGCTTTTACACCGCATCGGCCTGTGCTGCGGGTGAACTTGTCAAAATTTCCAGCTGGAGCCATGCAGTATGAGCGATTTTAGAACACAACTGGCCGAACTCAATCGCCTTGGTTTCATTATGCCGGAAGCACGCGGCATGATTGCCAATAGCCTGCTGGCAACAGATACTCTGGCGCAGGATGCCCAGCCCACGCTTTCCACCACGGCCAGCGGTGGTATTCCGGCCTTTATGAGTGCATGGGTGGACCCGGCACTGATCAAGGTCGCCTTCGCCCCCATGCGCGCGGCTGAGCTGCTGGGTGAAGTCCGTAAGGGTGACTGGGTGACCCGCACTGCCATTTTCCCGATGGTTGAGACCACAGGTGAAGTCTCCAGCTATGGTGACTGGAACAGTAATGGTCAGGTCAGCCTGAACCCCACCTACCCGGACCGCCAGTCCTACCATTATCAGGTGTTTGTCTCGTGGGGGGAAATGGAGCTGGCACTGGCCGGGCAGGCTCGCCTCCAGTGGGCTGCCAGCCTGCGGGAAGCTGCTGCCCTGAAACTAAACAAGTTTCAGAACCAGAGCTACTTTTTTGGAATCAGTGGCCTGCGCCTGTATGGCTATTTGAATGACCCGCGCCTGCCAGCCGCCATCACGCCCACCATCAAGGCCGCAGGTGGCACGGGCTGGGCTGCCGCAACACCGGAAGAGCGGCAGGACGATGTTATTGCCCTCATCAACCAGCTACGCAGCCAGACAGCAGGCCTTGTGGATACGGAAACACCGATGGCCCTCGGCCTGTCCCCTACGCGCATGGGCCTGCTCACCCGCCGCAACAGCTTTGGACTGTCCGCCGCCTCCCTGCTGAAAGATACCTATCCTAACCTGCGTTTTGTGCAGGCTGTGGAATATGGAGATGCCGCAGGCAGCACCGTCCAGACCATGCAGATCATGGCGGAGCATGTTGGCGCACAGAAAACGGCAGAAACGGCGTTTACCGAAAAACTCCGTACCCATGCCGTGGTGACGGATGCCTCTGCCTGGAAGCAGAAACTCTCTCAGGGCACATGGGGGGCCATCATTTACGTTCCCGCTGGCATTGCCACTATGGCAGGCCTGTAACCGCCTCCTTCCTCCAACAGCCTGTTTCAAAGGACACTTCGGCATGGCCACACCCTCCACCGTTACCATCGGCTGCAAACTGCCCAATGGCCTCGTGCTTTCACTGGGGGCCGCGCGGCATGAACTGGCAGGCACCCGGGCCTCTGCCGTTATTGGCGGTTATGGCCTCACACCTATCCCGGCAGAATTCTGGGCGGCATGGTCCCGCAAATACGCAGAGTTTTCCCCGCTCAAAACCGGCCTGATTTTTGCGCAGAGCACGGTGGATAAAGCCGCCGGGCAGGCGCGGGAGCAAGCTGCCCTGCGCACGGGCGTGGAGCCAATCAACCCCGCCACGCCAGCCCCCGGCATCACCCCGGTCTGACCGTTTTTCAAGGAGTCCTCCCCCATGCCTTCCGCATTGTTTGATGCGCAGGCCTGGCAGACCCGCTATCCCGCGCTGTTTGCCACAGTCGGGGCAGAGGGCGCACAGGCGTGTTTTGATCAGGCCAGTCTGTTCCTTGCGAATGATGAAACATCGCCCGTTTCAAACCTCACGCGCCGGGCAAGTCTGCTGGGGCTGATCGCTGCCCACCTAGCTCAACTGGGGTTCGGCGCAAGTGGGACAGGGAACACTCCGGAGGTTCCTGCATTGGTGGGCCGCATTACGTCCGCCCGCATGGGCAGTGTGGCGGTTGAGGCTGATATGGGGGCCGTCACCGCTGCGCAGGCATGGTGGGCGCAAACACCCTACGGAGCGACTTACTGGGCGGCCACAGCTTTCCTGCGCACCGCGCGTTACGTGCCGGGTTTTCCGCAAACACCGCTGTCATGGCCCTGAATTTTTAGCCAGAGAAAGCATTTTTCATGTCTCTCTCCCCTGAAAGCAGTCGCTTGTTTCCGTCTCAACCCGGTGTCAAAGCCGGTTTTTTCAAGGATGCGACGGAAGCAGACGGCACCCCGGTTGCAGCCATTGCGGCTGTGCAGGAATTTGGTGCGGTGGTGCCGGGGCAGGGCGAGAAGGGTGGTCACGCCGTGGTCATTCCCCCTCGCCCGTTCCTGCGGCAGACTGTAGCCAACCACCGCACAGCATGGAGCCGCCTGCTGGCACAGTCTTTGAAGGCCAGTCTGCGCAGCGGGGCAGGAGGAGGGGGCACGCAGGCGTCTTTGCAAACCCTCGTCAAACGCCTCAGCACCCCCACGCAGGCGCTCACCAGCGTGGGGCAGG
>NZ_CALLXM010000300.1 GCF_937875265.1 uncultured Acetobacter sp.
CTCATCACCATTTTGTATACGGAAGGCCCCGCTTTGCCGTCGGGTTGTTCAGTGTATCAGATGTCATCTGACGTGCGAGACCTTGGGCGGACGTTTAACACTCCGCTGTCCGTTGTGGGGGACATCAAGGCTTCTCTACAGGTTTTGCTGCCGTTGTTACAAAATGCCGTAAAGCCGCGTCAGGCGGATTATGCAGCACAGGCTGAGCAGGTGGCGCAGGTCCGTCGTGCCCAGCGGGCCGAAGCCGTGGCAGAGGCCAAAGCCCGCAGAAACGAGGACGGCATTCCGCCGCGGGTTGCTGCGTGGGAGGCCGTGCGGGCTATTGGACCGGATATCGCGATTGTGGATGAAGCGATTGCAACGTCATCTGACGTCCGGCTGTTTCTGGAAAGCTCATGGCCGGGCCAGTATTCCTTTCTGCGTGGCGGTGCTCTGGGCTGGGGGATGCCCGCAGCAGTTGGTGCGTCTCTGGGGCTGGGGAGAGACCGTGTGGTCTCTCTGGTGGGGGATGGCGCGGCACTGTACTCGCCACAGGCGATCTGGACAGCTGCGCATGAGAAGCTTCCTGTTACGTTCGTGGTCATGAACAATCAGGAATACAACGTTCTCAAAAACTTTATGAGACAACAGAAAGATTACCTTTCTGCACGTGAGGGAAAATATCCTGCCATGGATATTGTTAATCCGAGTATCGATTATCAGGCCATGGCGAAATCCATGGGTGTGCCGTCCTGCCGGGTGACACGTGCGTCTGATATCGCATCCGCCATTGAGGCTTCGCTGGCTTCCGATGGTCCCTCTCTTGTTGAGATCATGATTACAACAGGCTGAAAACTTGTTTTTAAATCGGGGGTTTGCATGAAAATAGGTCTATTTATACCGTGTTATATTGATGCGTTTTATCCAAACGCGGGTATTGCCACACTGGAACTGCTGGAAAAGCTGGGGCAGGACGTGGACTACCCGATGGATCAGACCTGCTGTGGCCAGCCCATGGCCAATTCCGGCTGCAATTCAGATGCTGCCGCAGCAGAAGCCCTCTTTGTGCGCAATTTTGCTAAGTATGATGCCATTGTCATGCCGTCTGGCAGCTGCACCCACCATGTGCGGGATAATTTTGACGCTATCCCGCAGACGGAAGAGGTGAAGCATGTGCGTAAAAACACCTTTGAGCTTGTAGAGTTTCTGCATGATATCCTGAAGGTTGAGGATTTTCCCTGGGCAGAGTTTCCGCACAAGGTTGGCCTGCATAATAGCTGTGGTACCTTGCGTGCTCTGCGCACGGCCAGCATGTCGGAACTCGGTGAGCCGTTTTTCTCAAAACCGATGGATCTGCTGACCAAGGTTAAAGGTATTTCTTTTGCAACGCCTAAACGCCCTGATGAATGCTGCGGCTTTGGCGGTACGTTCTCCGTAACGGAGGAGGCCGTGTCTGCCCGCATGGGGCTGGATAAGGTTAAAGACCACCAGCAGGCTGGGGCGGAGTATATAGTCTCGGCTGATACGTCCTGCATTATGCATCAGCAGGGTTGTGCAGAACGCGGCGGCGTACCAATCCGCTTTATTCACATTGCTGAAATCCTGAACGGAGCGCGGTCATGAAGGTCAAACCCGTCAATCATGCCGGAGCGGCGGAAGAGTTTCTGGAAGATGCTCCGCATCTGACCTTTCATGATGAACGCCTGTGGGACATGCGCCAGAAGCGCGACCAGCAGATGCACCTGCTGCCGGAATGGCAGGACCTGCGCACATGGGCTTCAGAAATTAAAGAACATACGTTAGCCAACTTGCCAGAGTATCTGGAGCAGTTTGAAGCGAATGCTAAAAAGAACGGCATTCATGTTCACTGGGCAGCAGATGGCGCGGAACATAACCGCATTGTTGGCGAGATTCTGGAAAAGCATGGCGCAAAATCCCTGATCAAAAGTAAGTCTATGGTCACGGAAGAATGCGATATGCGCGCCTATCTGGAGCCGCGCGGTGTGACCGTGACGGAAACGGATCTGGGTGAGCGTATTCAGCAGCTTGATGGCCAGCTTCCCAGCCATATTGTGGTGCCTGCTGTGCATAAGCTCGTGCCGGATGTGGCAAAGGTTTTTGCCAAAAACTATAACACTGACCCTAATGAAACCAGTCCGCAAGCTCTGGCAGAAGCGCAGCGTATGGCCGCGCGCCCGGTTATTCTGACAGCTGATGCCGGGATGACGGGCGGGAATTTTCTGGTGGCAGAAACCGGCACGTTCGTGGTGTGCACCAATGAGGGCAATGCGGACCTGAGCTCAACCGTGCCTAACCTGCATATTGCCACACTGGGTATTGAACGCATTGTGCCCCGCATGGCGGATCTGGGGGTGTTTATCCGGCTGCTGTCCCGCAGTGCTCTGGGGTCTCCCATCACGCAGTATACAACTCATTTCCGTGGCCCGCAGAAGGGTGGAGAAATGCATATTGTGCTGGTGGATAACGGGCGGTCTGCCCGTCTGGGGATGGAGGAGTTCTGGACGTCTCTTAAATGCATCCGTTGTGGTGCGTGTATGAATACCTGCCCGGTTTATCGTCGTTCCGGTGGTCTGTCTTACGGAGCCGTCTATTCCGGCCCGATTGGCGCAATTATTGACCCGACTTTTAACGAACGGAAATACAGCACTCTGCCGTTTGCTTCGACCATGAACGGAAGTTGCACAAACGTTTGCCCGGTCAAGATCAATATTCATGAGCAGCTGTATAAATGGCGGCGTGTGCTGGCCGAACATCATGAGCTGCCGTTTGTAAAACGCGAAATCATGCATATGGCTGGTAAGCTGATGGGCCAGCCAACCCTGTATCGTACCGCCATTAATGGCACGGAAGTGGCGCTCAGCAGCCTGCCGCGCTTTGTGCTGTATAACTGGCTGAACCCGTGGGGCAAACATCGTGAGTTGCCGCATCCTGTCAAACAGACTTTCCATAGCTGGTATAAGAAAAACCGGCTCAAGGGTGCAAAAGGATCAAAAGAAGGGAAAGTGTCATGAGTTCTCGTGAGACAATTCTGGCAACGCTCCGGGCCAATCGCCCAGACCCTGCGGCCCATGAACTGCCCCCCGTTGCCATGCTGGGGGATATGGATGCCGGTAAGGCACGCTTTGAAGATGCCCTTCAGCTTCTTGGCGGACAAATTCTGCTGCCTGAAGAAGGGGATACACTGGCCACAGCCATTGCGCGGCGCTTTCCTGATGCCAAAATCATCTGCTCAGCAGTGCCGGATTTTGAAGGCACCATTCGTCTGGAAGATGTGGAATCGCCCCAGCAGGCTGCCGCTACGGATGTGCTGGTTGTGCGCAGCCCGTTCGGCATTTCAGAAATGGGTTCTATCTTTTTGAGCGAAGCCCAGCTGAACAGTCTTAATTCAGCAGCCCATCTGACGCAGCATATTGTTGTGATTCTGTCGGAGAAAAATCTGACAGCCAATATGCACACGGCGTACGTCGAACGCCCGGAATT
>NZ_CALLXM010000301.1 GCF_937875265.1 uncultured Acetobacter sp.
CCACAAAAAAATGGGAGTGGACGCTGGGTGGCCATGCCACAAACTATTCAGACACTATTACAGCGTTTACCGGGTCCATTGGTACCCGCTATAATTTTAATAAACGCTGGGCGATCCGCGCAAACATCAACACCGGTTACCGGCCTCCGACGCTGGCTGGGCTATATTACAGCACTATCTTCTCCACACCGGGGTATCAGTCCGCTTATGCGTCTTCTGTCAGCCAGAGTGCGCGTCTGCTAGGGGCAGAAGGCCGTAAAGGGGAGTATTCCCGTAGCTACAGCATTGGGATAGATGCCACACCAGTCGATAATTTTCACATTACAGCAAACCTCTACCGCATTGGCATTAATGACCGGCTGGAAAGTACGTCCAACTTTGGCGGAACGTCCATTGAAGCCTTGCTGGAAAGCGCTGGCATTTCCGGCGTGCGTTATGTGCAGTATTATACCAACCCGGTTGATACAGTAACCAACGGGGGGGACGTCAACGCGACGTATCTGCTCAATCTGCCTCAGGGCCACAGTCTGCAATTTGGCGTGAACGTGAATATTGCTGATACCGAAATTTCCCGTTATCGCAAAACTCCAGATGTTCTGGCTTCTTATGGGCAGGATTATTATAATAAATTCTCTCAGAATGACCTGCTGCACACCTCGCCTAAAAACCGGGAGACACTCTCTCTCGCATGGCATAAGGGGCGTTATACGCTTAGCATTCAGGAACAGCGTTATGGCAGCGTGACCTTTATTGTCAGCCCGTCTCAGCCTGCGTCCACATGGACCAAAGTGCGCCCGCAATGGAACACCGATATCAATCTTGATGTTGGCATTACCGAGCGTGCCCATGTTGCTGTTGGGGCAAATAACCTGTTTGACAAATATCCCACGCAGGTCAGCCGGGCTGCTGCTGCGCCCACAGGCTCTTACCGCTACGCTACCTACTCACCCTCCGGATTTATGGGCGGATACTATTATGTCCGTGGGTCTTTCAATTTCTAAAAGATCTTGTTTCTATCAAAATCTGTAACGCCCTACCGTGTCATGAGGAGATGCACTTCATGACACGGCAAGACCTCTCTACTCAGCCCCCACCGTTTAAAGTGGCGCAAAACTATCCAGTGTAGATGGCAAAATAGGCAGTGGTGTATCCTGTTTTTCTACACCGCTTTCCCCAACACCGGTCGCCAGCCATGCTGATGCAGCACTATCCCCGCCTGAAGGCAGCCACGCCTCCGGGGTGTTTATCCAGCTTAGAATATCCTGCATCACGCGGGTGCCCTGCCTGTCTCGCAACA
>NZ_CALLXM010000302.1 GCF_937875265.1 uncultured Acetobacter sp.
TGAACTGAACAAGCTGGCAGCGGCGGCCACCCATCTGGCGGAAATCCATACGCCCATCGAGGCGCTCCGTGAGTGGCTGGCGTTGTTTGTGGATTACATTGGCACCAAGCAGCTAATCATACCCGCGCTAAACAGCCTTATGGGTGGAACCGATGCAATTTATGCGGACTCCCGCACGGTTCTCACGGCTGCAATTAACAAACTTGCAGCCCGCGCCACGGAAAGTGGTGACATCCGCCCGGAAATCGAACCGACAGATCTGTTATACGCCCTTGCCGGTGCCTCGAACTACGCAACAGGCCCCGACTGGGAGGTACGTGCAAAGCGCCTCATTGATGTTCTGATTATCGGCTCACGCCCCACAAAATGACCGTTGCGGCACTGAGGGCACAAGCAATCACGAATATGCCTTTAGGGTAAGAGGCTGGCTGATAAAACCACCGGGCCTCTCGGTCATGGGGCGTCTCACTCTATGAAATCCTCTGTAGAAATTCACATATTTTCCGAATGTGCCTGCGCGAGACGATGGCCAGCAGGAAACCCGCATAAGCGGGCCTGCCAAGCAACGCTGAATCCCCCCGCCAGAATAACTATCATGGCCCATGGGAAAGAGGCTGTGCCCCAAATATCCAGCAGGGCACCACCCAGAAGGCCGCCTGCGGCAATAGCACTGTTCCAGGCGACAACATTCATTGAAAGAGCCACGTCAGCCCCCTCTCCCGCCGCATCTGCCAAAGCCGTTTGCAATAAAGTTGCGGCGCCACCAAACGTCAGGCCCCAAACGGCCACTCCCAACCAGATGACAACGGGAAACGCAGCACCCATTGCAAAAATCCCGCACACAGCAGCAAAGACCGCGAGACTAACCAGAACAGACATGCGCAGCGCATGGTCCACCAGCCGACTGGTCAGCCCGATCCCGCCTAGTGCAGCAAAGCCAAAGACCAGCAGAACCAGATCCGCTTGCCCGGCCAGACCCGAAGGCACCAGAAAAGGCACGATATAAGTGTAGAGAATATTGTGCGCGAGCATCCAGGCGACCACAACACCCAGAACTGGCCGCACGCCCGGCGTTAACAGGACACGACGAAACGGCAGGCGATCAGTATGCGCGGCTCCCGGGAAATCAGGAACGGCAGCAAGCACCCAGCCAATAAGAAAAACTGTAAAAACTGACATGATGCCAAAGGCCAGCCGCCAGCCCAGCACGGCTCCAAGCCATGTGCCAGCGGGCACCCCGAGGGATAGCGCAATGGGTGTACCGACCATAGCAATAGCCAGCGCCCGTCCCTGCTGGGCGCGCGTGACCATCCGGCGGGCGTATCCCGCCAGCAAAGCCCATGCGAGACCAGCTGCCGCCCCCGCACAATAGCGGGCTCCAAGCGTAAGCCAGTAGTTTGGTGAGAGGGCTGTAACGGAATTGAACACCAGAAAGCCGATAATCGCGAGCAGCAACACAGCGCGCCGCCGCCATTGTTGTGTGGCAAGAGTGATTGGAATGGCGGCCGTAAGGGAGCCAACGGCATAAGCCGTTACCATTTGCCCCGCATATGAGGCAGGAACATGCAGCCCCACTCCAATCTCAGGGAGCAGACCTGCTGGCATGGTTTCTGTCATAATGCACAGGAAACCGGTCATGGCGAGCGCCAGAAGGCCCGCAATCGGCAGACGGTCAGGTGACGATACGTGTCTGTTTGGGGTCATCTGAAACTCATATATGGAATGAATGATACAGATATATGAGTAGTGGGAAATGCTGGCAATGTATTTCTGGATTGATTAATATTGAAGTCTGTTAACACTAAAGGGAAAGCCACATGGCCCGAACAGGACGGCCCCGCGAGTTTGATCGAGATAAAGCGCTTGATGCCGCTCTGACGCTGTTCTGGGAACTGGGCTATGAGCCCACATCACTAAACCAGCTCAAAGCCTGCATGGGCAATATTTCTCCCGCCAGCTTCTATGCCGCCTTCGGGTCCAAGGAAGCCCTGTTCCGTGAAGTTGTGCAGCATTACCTCGCAACTTACGGTCAGGTTATGGCACCGCTTTGGGATGAAACGCTTTCACCACGCGATGCGATCGAACAGACATTGCGACGCTCTGCCCGCATGCAGACGGCCCGCACGAACCCGACCGGCTGCCTGATTGTGCAGGGCGCGTGCAACTGCTCCCCTGAAAATCAGCCTGTCCAGACCCTTCTGGCTGCTGAACGTAAACGTAACCGCAACGGTATCAAAGCTTGCGTGGAACGCGCCGTTACAAACGGGGATCTAACAAAATCGGCCGCCACGGACACCCTGCCTGCCCTGTTTACAACCTTCCTCCACGGCATAGCGTGTGAAGCTAAGGATGGAGACCGTGTGAAAACACTGGACGCCGCCATTACCACCCTCATGCACGTCTGGGACAGCCTTGCCATGAAGCCCGGCAGCGCTTCCAGCAGCCGGTAACCCGCTCTGGTCACGCCATCGGCGGCCACATTTTGATTTATCTATATCGTTCAGTCCATAATTCATTGACGCACTTCACTCGCCTATTTATGTATCGATTGGTCTTTAAGTGTTGCCGGATCATCCCGGCACTCTGTTTTATACAGATCCCGTCAAAGGAAATTGGTTATGAACCAGAAGAGCGTAGCCCTTGTCACGGGCGCTAATCGTGGGATCGGGCTCAGTATTGCAAAGTATCTTATTGCTGCTGGCATTCATGTCATCGGCACGTATCATACTAATGAAGCCGAGGCGAAAACGGCTGAGACCAAACTAAGCACCGACACTGCAAAACTGCGCATGCTGAAGCTTGATATTGCAGATCACACCACATTTCCGATATTTATTGTTCAGGTAAAGAAATTTCTCTATGAAGAGTTCTCTCAGCCTGCACTAAAATACGTTGTACAGAACGCAGGAAATATTATTCATACCCGCTTTGATGCCGCCACGCCTGAACAGCTCGATAATCAATACAACATCCATTTTAAGGGACCGTATCTCCTGACCGTGGCTCTGTTGCCACTAATGAGCGATGGTGGTCGTATTCTCAACATTACCTCAGCTGCAACGCGCTTTTATCTGCCTGACCACGGCCCATACTCCGCCATGAAAGGCGCGACCGAAGTGATCTCGCTCTACATGGCGAAGGAGCTGGGGAAACGCCGCATTACTGTCAACGCCGTTGCCCCGGGAGCCATTGCCTCTGACTTTGGTGGCGGGCTGGTGCGTGACAGCGCTGAGGTCAACAGAAGTCTGGCAGAGCTCACGCCCCTCGGGCGTGTCGGAAAGCCGGACGATATCGGTGCTGCGGTTGCTGCACTTCTGTCTGAAAATATGCAGTGGGTGAACGGCCAGCGGATCGAAGTGACTGGCGGCCAGTCGCTTTAATACTGCGGTGTTGAAATCAGGGAAAAACACGATGATTGAAGTCATGGCCAGCAGTGTCATTGCTGCACCTGTTGAGTCAGTCTGGGCGCTCGTCCGGGATTTTGGCTCCATTGGGAGCTGGTTGCCGGGCGTTAAAAGCTGCGTGCTTGAAGGGGATGATACGGGGGATCGCGTCGGGGCTGTCCGTCGGCTTGATATGGGCGATGTTGGCCTTATCCGTGAACAGCTTCTCGCTTTGTCTGACACAGAGCATGAAGTCACATTTTCGATTATTGAGTCCGCACTGCCACTCTGGAACTATCGCTCAACAATCAGGCTGTTTTCTGTCACGGATGGAGATCGAACATTCATCTGCTGGCAAGGACAGTTTGAAACCTCCCCGGACCATGCCGACGCAATGCAGACAAGGATGCCTGTTCAAATTTATCAACCAGCGTTCGATAGCCTCGCGATGACGCTTTCTGCTCGATAGTCACCGCCAGACTGCGCCCCGTTTTTCACAAAGCATTCAAAAGCGCTGCATGGTGCCGCACATGGTCGGCGGCAAAGCTCTGCACAAACCAGTAAGAATGGTCATATCCGGCATGTCGCCGGACCCGCAGAGACTGCCCCGCCTTACGTGCGGCCTCTTCCAGCAATTCCGGCTTCAGTTCACGTTCCAGAAACTGGTCGGCCTCGCCCTGATCAATCAGAATATCTGCCGGGTGAAGGTAGCCATCTTCCAGCAGACAGACGGCATCTTCCCGCCTCCAGCTCTGCCGGTCCGGCCCCAGATACGCAGTAAAGGTTTTCTCACCCCACGGCACGACTGCCGGATGCACGATGGGGGCAAACGCAGAAACAGATTTCCAGAATGTCGGTGCCCGCAGCGCATGCACCAGCGCGCCATGCCCGCCCATGGAATGCCCCATAATGCCACGCCGTGCGCCATCCAGCGGAAAAAGCTGTTCGGTCAGAGCGGGAAGTTCTTCCGCAATATAGCTCCCCATGCGGTAGTTGCGGCTCCACGGTTCCTGTGTGGCATCCAGATAGAACCCGGCACCGGTGCCAAAATCCCAGCTGTCTTCCTCACCAGGCACCTGCGCCCCACGCGGTGAGGTATCCGTTGCCACCAGAGCAACCCCCAGCCGGGCAGCTTCCGCCAGCGCATGCGCTTTGATGAAAAACGTTTCCTCCGTACAGGTCAGGCCTGCCAGCACATGCACCACAGGCACGTGCCGCGCAGCGGACGCGCCGGGCGGCACAAACACGGCAAACCGGGCTTCCAGCCCCAGTACGGCGGACTGATGACTGTAAAAGCCAACGCGTCCCCCGTGGCAGACATGCTCTGATCTGGTTTTCAGCACCCCGGTAGACGACATCAGCACGACCTTCCTTCATTCTCAGAGACCAAAAGCAGGTATGCGGTCGGCCCCTTTCCTCATTTTTTCTACGATAGTCCGCTTTTTAGCAGACAGGCCAGCACCCTTTTTCCCGCTCGGCGCCACGGCCCAACCGTTACGGTTTTCTTAAAAATGCCGTTTACTTCACTCTTCTCTGGAAAGACTTTCCTGAGACGTCACATATCTTCCTGAGCGTGCTATCATCCCGCTATACGCCATCCAGCATTGCGCTCCAGGAAACTCTGAATGGCTTACGCTGTTATGCAGTATTCTTTTTACGGTCCGGTTTTGTGCCAGACCCCAGACAGAACGGAGATTTAATGGATGATCGTTGACCAACGGATCGGCCTGCGCATCATCACGAAAGAAATTTTCGGTGTTATCCTGCTTATGACGGCGTGGGACTTCATCGTGGTTATCCTGTTTCAGGTGTTCCACCAGGAATGGATGGAGCAGCCAAGCCTTCCCACTTCGCTTATTGGCTCGGCACTGGCCCTGTTCATGGGCTTTCGCAGTAACAGCGCTTACGCCCGCTGGTGGGAAGCCCGCACCCTGTGGGGCGCCATAACCAACAATAGCCGCTCCTTCGGGCGTCAGGTCGGCACATTGCTCAAGGATCGGCCAGACCTGATGATGGGCATGGCCGCCTATCCTCATGCTCTGCGCGGCGCGCTGGGTAACGTGGATGTCTCAGCCGACGTTAACCGCCTGCTGCCACCCGAAATGTCAAAGGCCATTGCAGGTTGGCGCAACCAGCCCAACGCCATTCTCTACCAGCTTGGGCTTGGCGTGAGTGATGAAGTCGCCAAAAAAGGGATTGATGGCGCGGTGCATGGCCAGATTGACCGCATTCTATCAGATCTCGCCAATGCGCAAGGCGGGCTTGAGCGTATCCGGAACACGCCGCTGCCCATGCAGTTTTCCGCCCTGCCTCGTGCTCTGGTAAACGTCTTCTGTATCCTGCTGCCTCTTTCCATGGTGCAGACGCTGGAATGGATTACGCCTCTCGGTTCATCTCTGGTGGGCATTCTGTTTCTGGTGCTCGACAAAAGTGCCAACGACCTGCAGGAGCCTTTTGCCAGTACTCCGCACGCACTCCCTATGGCTGCCATGGCCCGCACAATTGAAATTGATGTGGTCCAGCCAACAGGCCTGCCGCTCCCTCCGCCTATCACAGCCGTAAACGGTATCCAGTCCTGAAATCCACCGCCATCTGCCATACGGAGCGGTCCGCCGTTTTGGAAGACAGACGCCTGAAATTATGGTATAAGCTTTAGTTATGAGCACATTCAGAACAACTCCGAAAGGCGGCGTGACAGACGCAATGGCACGCACTGCCGCCGCAACCACCGCAGCGCAGGCCAAAACAAAAATTAAAGATGACGACCCCTTTGAGGAAGGCGACGCCATTGTCTATGCCGCCCATGGGGTAGGCCGTGTGGACCGCATCGGTATTGATGAAATTGCCGGCACCAAACTGGAAGTCATTCAAATTTCCTTCCCCGGCAACCAGATGACCCTGCGTATCCCGCTGACCAAAGCCCGCAAGGCCGGTCTGCGCAAAATCGTCTCGCGCGAGATTGTGGATAAAGCCATGGCCATCATCAAGGGCAAGCCGCATGTCAGCAAAGGCATGTGGGCACGGCGCGCCGTGGCGTATCAGGAAAAGATCAACTCGGGTGATCTGGTTCAGATTGCCGAAGTCCTGCGTGACCTGCGCCGCAATGTGGACAGTCTGGACGGCAGCTTCAGTGAACGGAAGCTGTTTGAAGCCGCTCAGGAACGCTTTGTGGCGGAAGTCGCTGTTCTTGAGAAAAAAGACCCCACGGAAGTTCTGGACTCCCTCACGGCTGTGATGAAAGCAGCCTGAGGCCCCAGCTTCCGAACTGACGCAAAAACCCGGTCTGGCCCCGTGCCTGACCGGGTTTTTTATGCCCGATACTGTTTTTCTTTTCAGGGCTGCATGAGGGGGATAGATATAGAGCCTATGACGCGCAAAGCTTCCACTCCTGCAACACCTGCCACGCCTGATCCTGCCACTCTGCGCCGTGCGCTAAGTGAGATCAAAGCCGGGCATTTTGAAACAACTCTGACGGCCCTCCGCCCCTACGCCAAAAGTGGCGACCGACAAGCGGACATACTGCTCGGCTTCTGTCAGGCAGGTACACACAAGCCGGAACAAGCAGCAGAAATACTGTGCCGCATTGCTCAGGACGCCCCGACGTCCACCCATCCGCTACAGGATCTGGGGGACATCATGGCGGAGCAGGACCGCAGGCCGGATGCCGTTGCTGCCTGCCGTGCCGCACTGGAGCTCACGCCGCAGGATGCCCGTATTTATGATGTTCTTGGGAGCCTGCTCACGCAGATCGGCGCGTTTGATGAAGCCGTAGACATGCTTCGTCAGTCCACAATCCTGCGTCCCAGCGCCACCTATTCCTATAATCTGCTGGCCATGGCACTGGCGGAACGCGGAGATATGGCTGAAGCCCTGAGCGTGCTGGAAGGTGTGCTGGAAGGCCACCCGGACCATGCAGGCTCACTCTCCAATATCGGTTGCCTTCTCTCGGGGGAAGGACGCTTTGAAGAGGCGCTGGATTGCTACCGTCGTGCTATTTACTACCGCCCTACAGACGCCCAGATCCGCCTGAACCACTCCATCACCCTGCTCAAGGCCGGGCGCTATGCGCAGGGCTGGGCCGAGCA
>NZ_CALLXM010000303.1 GCF_937875265.1 uncultured Acetobacter sp.
GATCACCGACCACCCGTCAACACCATCCATCATAAAAAGTTCAAAAAACTTCGTCCTATTTTTTGGATAAGACCAAAACCCCAGTTTACCGCCAGTTTTCAAGGGAGTAGCGTCATTTCTTTCTTCTCAGTGTCCGCCAAACCCCATGCAGGCACAGCTTTGAACAGGAAACGCCTCGGAAGAGAGAGAGAGAGAGAGAGAGAGAGAGAGAGAGAGAGAGAGAGCACCTCATACGACTGGCTTAAAGCGTCTTATATATAAGAGCCCTTAAATAAGGGTCCCGCGCCCCTCTCCATGCTCACGCGAGATCACGGAAAAGCTGGCTATAGTGCCCCTGCCCCGCTTTGAACGGCCTTGACTATATGGAGCGTGCCACGATTTGTGCATGAGTGCAGGTTACCTTACCGCACGTAGACAGGTTGATGAGGCACATGATGACGCGAGCGACCATTCCAGATCAGGCCTCAACACAAGGGGTGTTATTTAACTGATGCGCGTTCTTTTTCCTTACATCGCACAGCCGCACCAAACCTTGCATTCTCTGCCGATTGCAATGGAAATTGCCAGCAGACACCCTGAGACAGAAGTCCACATTGCCTGCGCTACTCAGGCTCATCTGGATTATGCGCAATCCCTTGCGTCTTATTATCCGGAATCGAGAGCCAGCTTTGAACTCCTGCACCTCCCCAACCTGATCCGTGAGCGTGTTGAACGGCATGGCCACACCGTTTTTTCCCGTCTGGCGAGCCTTTTTTTCAACAAGAAATATTTCTCTACGTTTCAGGGTATTGTGGTTCCCGAGCGCACTTCCCTCTATTTAAGGAAGCTTGGCGTCAGACAGCCACGCCTGATCTGGACCCGTCATGGGGCTGGTGACCGTGCTATTGGTTTTGCCCGGGACGTGAAGAACTTTGACTATGTTCTTATGGCTGGGAAAAAGGTCGAACAGCGGCTTCTGGCTCAGGGCGCCATCCGTCCGGGCCATTATCATACGGGCGTTTACGCCAAGTTTGACATGGTCCGCCGCATGCGCAGCACGGCTTCACGCCTGTTCAATAACAATCGCCCGACTGTTCTTTATAATCCGCACTTCAATGCGCGCCTTTCGTCCTGGCCACACATGGGGCTGAATATTCTCAGCCATTTTGCCAATCAGGATCGTTATAATCTGATTTTTGCCCCGCATTATCGGCTGTTTGATAATCGCCGGACTGAAGCGGCTCAACTGAAGCGCGCCTTTGGCGGGCATCCGCATATGATTGTGGATACCGGCAGCACCCGCAGCATTGATATGACCTACACCTCTGCCGCCGACCTTTATCTAGGTGATGCAAGTTCGCAGATTGCAGAGTTTCTCATCCATCCGCGCCCGTGTGTTTTCCTGAACGCACATAACGTTGCGTGGCAGGGAGATGAGAACTATCGCTTCTGGACTCTTGGCCCTGTGCTGGACCAGCTGGAAACCCTCTCTGAAGACATCGATGGCGCATTTTCTTCACATGGTGCTTTCGTAAATCTCCAAAAAGACTATATACGCGACACGTTCGATCTCACGGGGGACGAACCAACTGCGCCGGTAGGGGCCGACGCTATTATAGATTTTCTTCGAATGGCTAGCTGATGAACGTTTTAAATCCTGCATCTTCACTTTCTAACGAAGAGGCCCTGCAGCCGGTTCCCACCGCTTCTGGTCAGCAGCGCCGCTACGGAGATTTTGCAACATTCCCTGCCGCACTGGATTACGCAGCGCAGGGTACGGCAGGCTTTAATATCTATTCCGGCAGGGGCGTTCTGCTGGAAGCTCTGCCGTATAGCAAACTCCGTGAGCAGGCGATTGAGACCGGTTTGCGCCTGCTGGGCATGGGCCTGCAGGCGGGTGACCGGGTCGCTATTGTCGCTGAGAGCGATGGCGACTTTGCCCGTATTTTCTTTGGTTGCCAGTATGCCGGCCTCGTTGCTGCCCCCCTCCCCCTGCCCGTCGCTTTTGCGGGGAAAGAGACGTATCTGACCACTCTGCGCGGTATGATTACCAGTGCGGGTGCCAGTGCGGTGATTATCCCGCAAATTATTGAAGGCTGGACCGATGATATCGTCAGCGGCATGGGGCTGGCGTTCGCAGGCTCCCCGACTGAACTGATGGAACGGCCTGTGCCAGACATGGCGCTGCCGGAAATTCACCCGACATCTCTGTCTTATCTTCAGTTTTCTTCTGGCAGCACCCGCTCTCCGATGGGTGTGTGTGTCAGTCAGCGTTCCGGCATGGCTAACGTTGCTGCCATTGCGCATGATGGCCTGTGTGTTCGTGAAACTGGCGACCGCTGCGTTTCCTGGCTGCCGCTTTATCATGACATGGGACTGGTCGGTTTCTTCCTGACCCCCATGACCTGCCAGCTGACGGTTGATCTGCTGCCAACCCGTGAATTTGCACGCCGCCCGCATGTCTGGCTGGACCTGATCAGCCGCAACCGGGGCACCATCGCCTACAGCCCGTCTTTTGGGTATGAGCTGTGCGCACGTCGCCCGGCATCAGCTGAACTGGACCTGTCCTGCTGGCGCATTGCCGGAATTGGCGGCGACATGATCCGTCCGCATATTCTGAAAGAGTTTTCTGAACGATTTGAATCTGTTGGCTTCAGTGCAAAAGCATTTGTCGCCAGCTACGGTATGGCTGAAGCGACGCTAGCGATCAGCTTTGTGCCGCTGAACTCCGGCATTGAAACCGATACCATTGATCTTCCGGCACTGGAAAACGATGGTGTTGCCCGCGTCGCGACGGATCCTTCCTCACCGACAAGAACCTTCGTGGTTTGCGGTAAAGTTCTGCCGGGCCATCAGCTGGAAGTGCGTGACCCGGAAGGGCATGTGCTGAGTGACCGTCAGATTGGCACCATTTTTGTGCATGGTCCGAGCCTGATGGATGGCTATTTCCGTAAACCGGCCGATACTGAACAGGTGCTTGATAAAGACAGATGGCTTAACACAGGTGACCTTGGCTACATGCTGAATGGTCAGATTGTGGTCACAGGCCGCGCCAAGGATCTGATTATCATTAATGGCCGTAACATCTGGCCGCAGGATCTGGAATGGTCTGCCGAGAGCCATATCCCTGCCCTGCGCAGCCGCGATGTGGCCGTGTTCTCCTTGGAAAAAGGGGAACATGAGGAAATAGTCGCGCTGATCCAGTGCCGCGTAACGTCTCCTGAAGCGCGTGAGGCTCTGCGTTCAGAAGCAACCAGCCTCTTCCGCCGCCTGCATGGCGTGGATGTTTCTGTGGTTCTGGTGCCTCCTCATGCTCTGCCGCAGACCTCTTCTGGTAAACTGACACGCGCCAAAGCTCGTAAAATGTTCCAGACAGGCATGTTTGAACCGCAGCCCGAAGCAGCCTCTGCCTGCTAAAGCGGGAAAAAAGGATTTTAAAATGAGCGAAACCGTTGAAAGCGTTTCTGCGCTGATCATCCAGAAGCTTCTCGCCAATCCGAAAGTGCCGCGCGATATCGATGGCAACTGCAAGATCATGGACGATCTGGCATTTGATTCTCTGGCAGTCATGAACTTTGTCATGGAAGTGGAAGACAGTATGGATGTGTCTGTTCCGCTCGACAAACTGGCTGATATCCGAACCATCAATGACCTTGCCGCCTGCGTTGTTGATCTAAAAAACAAAGGCTGAACACGTATGACGTCCCTGTTTTCCAAGTTTGACGGCATTGCAGGTTCACTCGGCGCCCTGATGGAAGCCGGCGGACGCAACCCGTTCTCTGTTGTGATCGAAAAACCCGTCTCTTCAACGGTTGGCATTATTGAAAGCCGCGAGACGCTTCTTTTTGGCACCAATAACTATCTGGGCCTCAGCCAGTCCCCTCGCGCCATCAAAGCTGCGCAGGACACTGTGGCTGCTTGTGGTGTCGGCACGACCGGCTCGCGCATTGCCAACGGCACACAGTCCCTGCATCGGGAACTTGAACGCCGTATTGCCGACTATTTTGGTCGCCGCGATGCGATGGTGTTCTCCACCGGGTATCAGGCCAATCTGGGCATGATCTCCACGCTGGCAGGCAAAGATGACTATCTGATTCTGGATGCTGATAGTCATGCCAGTATTTATGATGGCAGCCGCCTCAGCCCCGCGCAGGTCATTCGTTTCCGGCATAACGATGCGGATGACCTCTACAAACGCCTGAAGCGTCTGGATGGGACACCCGGCGCAAAGCTGATTGTTGTGGAAGGTATTTATTCCATGACCGGCAATGTCGCTCCGATTGCCGAAATGGCCGCCGTAAAGCGGGAAACCGGTGCCTATCTGCTGGTTGATGAAGCCCATTCCTTTGGTGTGATGGGCGAAAAAGGTCTGGGCGTTGCAGAACAGGCCGGTGTTGGAGCGGATGTAGACTTTATTGTCGGCACCTTCTCCAAAAGCCTTGGCACCGTTGGCGGCTACTGTGTGTCCGATCATCCGGAACTGGAACTCGTACGGTTGAACTGCCGTCCCTACATGTTCACAGCCTCACTGCCTCCGGAAATCATTGCTGCCACCATGGCCGCTCTGGAAGACATGGCGGAACACCCAGAACTCCGCACGCAGCTGATGACCAATGCAGCCCACCTGCATTCAGGCCTTCACCGCCTTGGCCTGAATGCCAGCAAACAGGTTAGCCCGGTCATTGCTGTAACTCTGGAAGAAATTGGGCAGGCCATTGTGATGTGGAACCGCCTGCTTGACCTTGGGGTTTACGTCAATCTCAGCCTGCCGCCGGCAACACCGGACTCTCGCCCACTGCTGCGCTGCTCTGTGATGGCAACACACACCGCAGCCCAGATCGACAAAGCGATTGATATCTTCCGTCAGGCTGCTCTGGATGCCAAAGCGCTTCCTGCTGCCGCCTAAGAGCGCTTAAAAGCCCCTTTGCGCCACAGCCCCCAGACCAGCGGGGGCGCGGCAAGCAAGGGGTGCTTTTCAGCAAATGGCGTCAAAGGCACTTTTATCCCGCTATGGCGCTCTATTTTCCACACGGCATAGCGGGCACCCCCGGTAAACGTATACGCCGCCTTCATCAGGCGCAGGATATTCAGCGGACGCCCTAACCTCCGTCGCACCTGCCATGCCTGTTCTGCCCGGAATTTCTGCGCAGACGTTACAAGAGGCCGCACCTCTTCTCCTACCTGCTCATAAGGCTGCCCCGCAACCTGCCAGCACGGCAGCAGCAGATGCCTGTAGCGATCCTGATAATTAGCGACAATCCCTGTCCCACGGCCTGCTTTTTCCACGCGGAGCTCTGTCTGGTAGGTCTGGCGGTAGAGGCCATTCCAGAACTCTTCTGTCTCGCCTTTTTCCGGGCCAAGAAACGCTGCCCAGCGCGCAGCAGTCAGAGTCGCGCGCATGACGCATCGACGCAATGTCTGGGCCGCCGCCGCATTCCGCTGCCAGACAAGCCGGACGGGCTGAGAAAAGCGTGCCCAGACCGTTGTATCCCACGCGCTGAAGCCGGTCAGTCTGTGGAACTGCCCCTGAGTCAGAATGGCGACTTTGGCCCGCAAAGGGTGGCCATCAGCCTGAAATTCATAATATTCGACATTGGGCGGCAGGAGTGCATTCGCCACACAGGCCAGACGCCCCCGCGGCCAGTCAGATTGCTTACGTACAATCACGTAGAAATCGAGCACCGTGTCTGCCTGAATGCCGCCCCGTAACCCGGAGCCGTAGAACAGCACCCCCAGAGGCTGAGCCGTTCCGACCATCTGCTCCACAAAATCCAGCACAGCAGGGCTAACCGGCGTTGTCAGTTCCTGCCTGATCTGCTCATCAAGGAACCGAACGGCTTTGGCCTGACTGCCGGACGTGCGCCCCTGAAGAGTTTGCTGCTTCACCATATTATGCCTGTAGGAAAGAGAGTGTCGGTCCTGCGGAAATTTCCAGACTTTGATCAGGCCCGGTTTCCAGAACCTCACCATCCAGCACAAAAGACTGCTCTGTGCTCAAAAGAATACGCGCGGCTGAACCGCTTACGTAAGCCGGATTTGTCCGCAGCCATGCCGGACTACGGCCGCGCAGTAAACTCCAGACAGCCCGCATCAGTTTTTTGGGGTTTGCGGCCACATCCAGATAGCTGACGCCTTTATCAGGCAGCCTGTCTTCCCGCCAGAAAGGCCAGATGGCGTGCGGCAGGCAATGAAGCCCCGTGCACAGGAACAGAAAACGGTTGTGCGCAGCCAGCGCCCCTCCATCCAGCCCCAGCCCCACAGGGGTTCCGTCCAGCCAGCTTTGCCGCAGACGTGGCGTGATGATCTGACGCAGAGTTTCTGCCAACGTGATCAGCACGGCAGTGTCATGCGCATAATTTTTCAGGATGGCAGGCTGGTGCGCGATTTTAATGCCTCGCGTGAAGGCCCCCAGACCACCAAAAAAGCCCAGAACAGGTGCACGGTCCAATCCCGGCCAGGACACAACCAAAGGCTGCCGCCGTTTGACGTCTGATATCAGACGTCCCGAACTGGCTCGGTCCTGAAGCCGTTGCAAAGCGTCTTCCCCCCGCAGGCCAAAGCCGACATCAGCAGCGATCAGATTCGTATTGCCAGACGGCAGAACAGCAATCATCGGTAGTTTGTCTTTGGGGTAAGACGACGCATACAGCGCACTCAGCACATGCCCGACCGTGCCGTCTCCCCCATCAATCACCAGACAGCCGATCTCCTGCCGGGCCATGTCTTCTATGGCATCATGCAGTTCGCTCTGCGTGACAGGCGAGAAAAACAGCGGCCCCAGCATAGTGCGCGCGCAATCCAGATATCGACTATCCGCCTTGAGATTGCGTCGGCTACGAGGATTATGAATCAAGGCAAAACGATCGGGCACTCGGAAACTCTTGCTTTTGCAGATACGGTGCCAGCGCTTTTGCTCCGGCTTGTGGCGGTGGTATAATTAGACTCACACCGCTTGTCACATGCTGTCCTGTCAGGCCCCCTGTGCCGGAGACCCTTTTTCTTGCCTTCTTTCCAGATTGCACACCTTTCCGACCCCCATCTGCCACTGGCAGAATTCCCGGCTCTGGACGAAATTCGCTTCAAGCGTATGCTCAGCCTGTTGTCCTGGACATTAAAACGTCGCCATCTGCATAAAGCAGCTCCACTGGCGCGGGTCATGGAAGATATTCGCCGGTTTCAACCCGAACTGGTGGCTCTGACGGGTGACCTGACCAACCTTGGCCTGCGCTCCGAATTTCGCCGTGCGCGCCGCTGGCTGGAAGAGCAGGCGTTACCCCCTACCTTGCTGGTTCCGGGTAATCATGATGCGCTCATCAGGCAGAATGCCGCTGGAAAAGCCGCCCTGTGGGCTGAGTGGCTGAAAACAGACACCTCTTTCCCCTCCCTGCTGGTGAAAGATCATATTGCCCTGATCGGCGTAAATACCGCCGTGCCCACGCGCCCCTTTTTTGCTTCGGGCAAAATGGGCGCTGTGCAGGCTGAACGTCTCCGCGCCCTCCTCCACAAAACAGGGCAAGAAGGGCTGTGCCGTGTTGTGCTCATCCACCATCCCCCCGTGGAAAAGCTGGTCAGCCGCCGCAAGGGGCTGGATGATCTGGCGCTGTTCCAGACCATTCTGCGTGAGGCCGGAGCGGAACTGGTGCTGCATGGCCACTCACACCGCGCGACTCTCGCCTGCATTCCACACACAGATATTCCAGTTGTCGGCACGACATCCGCCTCGCATAGTGCGGTCAGCCCGGCAACCGCAGCCGGATGGAACGCCATAGCCGTCCATCCGCAGGCAGGGCACTGGTTAATAACCGTTCTGCGACGGGAGCTTGGGGCGGATGGCATCATGCGGGACGGTTTAACGCGACAGTTCACGCCCCATCGCCTTTCCCCGCTAATCCGGCTATGACACCCTCCATGCCGAAACTGCCCCTGTTGCGCCGACTGAAAGCGTTTTTTACTCCAGGCACTCTGGACCGCTATCTGATTGCGCAGGTCATACCGCCTTTTCTGGTCGCCCTTTCCGTGGTGATGTCCGCCCTGCTGCTTGAACGCCTGCTGGTGCTGTTCAATCTGCTGGCCGCTGGCAATAACCATCTTGGCGTTTTTGTTGAATTGCTGACTACCCTGCTGCCCCATTATCTGGGGCTGGCCATTCCGGCCGCACTCTGTGTGGCGGTCTTTTCCGTTATCCGTCGCATGAGCCAGAATGAAGAGATTGATGCCATTACCAGCAGCGGCCTCTCTCTGGCACGCATTACCCGCCCTTATATCCTGCTGGGAGCAGCGCTGAGCTTTACCGCCTTTCTACTTTACGGTTTTGTACAGCCTCATGCACGGTATGACTTCCGGGCGACGTTCTATATGGCCAGCCACACAGGCTGGGCGCCCCGGCTGCAATCCAACATGTTTGCCAGCCCTTCTCCAACGCTCACCATTGTCTCCGATAATGTGACACAGGGCGGCTCTGATCTGCATGGTGTGTTTATACGTGATACGTCTGATCATCAGGAACGCGATATTACCGCCCGGCATGGCCATATCCGGTTAGCCTCGGACAGTTCTGCCGTAGAAATTGACCTGGAAGACGGCACAATCCTGACTGATAACGGCAAGGGTCTCCCGACCCTCACCACGTTTGACCATGCAACGCGCCTTCTGACACGTGCCAACCATATTGCACCGTTCCGTGAACGCGGCGAGGACGAGCGTGAACTGACATCCCCTGAATTGATTAGTCGACTTGTACATAGGGATCCCTCGATCTCCCGCCCACATATGCGTTCGGAAGTGCACTTCCGTCTGGCACGCAGCCTGACCATTCCGTTCATTCCTGCACTGGCCGCCGCACTGGCCATTATGCGCAAACGGCAACGAAGCAGTGCCGGGCTGGTACTGGCCTTTATTGTCATGGTGGGGTTCGACCACATGCTCCAGTTTGGGCACAGTATGGTCGCCACCAAAAAAGCCTCCCTTCTGATCATCTGGGGACCGGCTCTGGTCTTTGTGGCAGGCAGTTCTTTGTTGCTGCTTTATAAATCCGGCATGATCCAGATCCTGAAGGCCCGGTGGACGAACGCACCACGTGCAGAGGCGAAAAACAGCCAGAAGGTTCTGCCTTGAAAACGCAGTCTCATGCCCCGACCCACGTTCTGCTGCGCTACCTGTCTGGTGTGCTGTTTAATCGCGTCATGTTCAGTTGCGCTGTTCTGGTAGGGCTGATGGAAATTCTGGCCCTGCTGGAACAGACCACCCCCATCCTCCAGAGGCATCTGGGGGTCTCCGGTATTCTGACCTATGCAGGCATGCGGCTGCCGTTTCTGATAGCAGGTGCCCTGCCACTCAGTGTGCTGATTGGCGCGCTGGTCATGCTGTCACAAATGACCCTCGCCAGCGAGATGGCCATTATGCAAGCCTCCGGACTTTCCATGTGGGGCCTGTATAAACGGCTTATTCCCGCCACTCTGCTGATTGGTGTGATGGGTGTGGTGCTGGATGATCAGGTCACCCCCCGGTCCGAGCAGGCACTGGCCGCATGGTGGAACCGGACTGACCCCCACCCGGAAAACGGTCACGCCTTCTGGTTCCATGAAGGCGGGCATATTGGCCGCGTGCATTACGTAGCCGATGGCGGCAACATGCTGTCCAGCCTTGACCTGTATACGCGCACGCCTGATGGGCTGCTTCGTGAAGCTCTGCATGCAGAACGCGCTGATTATACGCGCGCTCATGGCTGGCAGCTTCATGCCATCAGCCGCATTCAGGTTGAGGGGCAAAGAACATCCAGGCTGCCGATTGAAGACAGTATGGCCTGGCAGACCACCCTCCACCCGTGGGACTTCATCCGGCTTTCTGCTGAAAACCCGCCGCTTTCTTCAGGCACCATTATTGGCATGCTCCGGGGCCGACTTCCGTCCGATTCCAGTCCAGGGTTTCTACAGGCTGGCTTGCTGGAGCGTTTTTTACGACCGGCGGCTATGATGGTATTGTTGTTGCTTGCCATGCCGGTAATCTATATTCCACCCAGAACAGGCACACGCAGCTGGGTTCCGGTCTGGTGTTTGGGAGCCGGCCTGCTCTTTATTATCGCGCAAGGGCTGTTACGGGCCATGGGCAATGCCGGACTTCTGCCCCCACCCGTTGCAACCATCCCCGGGTTGATCATCTTCACCCTGGGAGCAGCCACGGCGCTCCTGAGGAACGAGGCAAAATGAGCGGCACTCTGAATAATGCGACAATCCGCACAGGCCGGAGTTTTGATCTTGGCAAGATGAATCTTCGCCAGTTGTGGATCGCTTATCTGACCTACCCAACCATCCTGCTATATTTCGTGCTTATTGTTGCAAGCGTGAGCACTGCTATCTATTTTTCTGCTGGCTGGGGGCCTACGCTAACGTCCATTGCAGCAGTCGTGCTGGTCTATCCGCTGGCATGGTATCTGCTTCACCGTTATGTCCTGCACGGGCGTACGCTCTACAAGATGAAATGGACAGCTGCCCTATGGAAGCGTATCCATTTCGATCACCATCAGGACCCTCATCTGCTAGATGTGCTGTTTGGGGCCCCTGCAACAACACTGCCAACCATTGGCGTTATTGCTGTTCCCATCGGGTATCTGATTGGCGGCTGGGGCACGGCTGCCACGGCCTTTGGTACAGGGCTTGTTATTACCTGCATCTATGAATTCTTTCACTGCATTCAGCACCTGAACTACAAACCGCGCTCTGCATGGATCCAACGCATGAAAGCGCGCCACGTCCTGCACCACTTCCATGATGAAGATGGCAATTTCGGCATTACCAGTTTTGTGGTGGATCGCGCATTTGGCAGTTACTATCTGGATGCCAAAGCCCGCCCGCGTAGCCCCACTGTGTTCAATCTGGGATATGACGTGAAAGAAGCGCAGCGCTTTCCGTGGGTTATGGAACTAACAGGTTCCCCCCCGCGTGACAGACCCGATGGTGCACGCCCAGAAGCTAAGCTAACGCGTCATAACCGCCAACACGCTGTATGAGCACACCTGACACGCCGTTGTCGGCCCTCATTCTGGCAGGCACGCGGCCCGGCGCGCCGGACCCCATGGCACAGGCTTGTGGGGTTTCTCACAAGGCTATTTTACCCGTAGCGGGCATCCCGATGGTGCTGCGTGTCATTCATGCTCTTCAGGCTACGCCTGAAGTTGGCCGGATTGCCGTTTGTATTGACACGCCCTCCGTTCTGGCTGGCCTTCTTCCTCCTGAAATTGAGATTATTCTCTCCAGCCCGAACGGCCCAAGCGCCAGTGTGCTGGCCGGGCTGACGCAGATGGGCACGCCGCTCCTCGTCACCACGGCTGATAACGCTTTGCTGCGCCCTAAGTGGATTAGTGAGTTCCTGACCAAATGCAGCCCGGATACTGATGTCGCCGCTGCCGTTGCGCCGGAAGCTGTGGTGTTGCGGGATGTACCCGGCACACGCCGCACGTTTATCCGGCTGGCCGATATGGCCTTTTCCGGCTGCAACATGTTCCTGTTCCGCACTCCAGCGTCATTACAGGTTGCCACGCTCTGGCAGCGTGTTGAAAAAAACCGTAAGCATCCGCTGCGTATTGCCTGGCTCCTTGGCCCGATCACTCTGCTGCGCGCTGTGAGCAAAACGCTGACACGCGCGGCCCTGTGCAAGCGGATTGGCAAGCTGACCGGAACAACAGCTGAACTGGTCACCCTTTCAGATGGGCGGGCGGCGGTTGATGTCGATAAACCAGCTGATCTGGAGCTGACGGAAAAGCTGATTGCCGCAGACGCTATGGCGAACGCCTGACCTGCCATGCGGATTGCCTACATTATCAATTCAACAGAAGGCGGCGGTGCGGCATTTCCAGTGCCTGCCATTACCAGTGTGTTTCGCGAGGCCGGGCATGAGGTGGCCGTCTTTGCACTCACACGGCGCGATGGCCGGGCGATAAAGCCCATGCTGGAGGCCGGGCTGGAGGTGCACGTCCGTGAAGGCGGTCGCAAAGACCATCTTGCTGCGCTGCTGTGGCTCAAACGCCAGATGGACCTGTGGCAGCCCACTCATCTGTGGACATCTCTGACACGAGCAACGCTGCTTGGGCAGATTGTTGGCCAGAGGCGGGGTATTCCGGTTGCGAGCTGGCAGCACTCTGCACGGCTTCGCCCCCCCAACGGCACCTTGCTACGCCTGAGAAGGAATGCGTCCTGCCTGTGGATTGGCGATTCTCAATACGTCACCACCATCACGCAGCAGCAACTCCACATTCCTGCGGAGCGGCTCATGTGCTGGCCAATTTTCCATGCCCGCGCCGATGCCCCTCAATCTCGCCCATGGCAGCGGGGAGAGCCAATCCGGCTTGGCTCTCTGGGGCGGCTCCATCCCGTAAAAGGGTTTGATACGCTGTGCTTAGCGCTTGCCCGCCTCCGACAGGCCCAGCACATCCCGCCCTTTCACCTGACACTGGCAGGAGAGGGTGAAGAACGCCCGGCGCTGGAAGCTCTGATTCGTGAAAACGGGCTGGAAAACAACGTCTCCCTCCCCGGCTTTTGTGAAAATACGGGCCAGTTTCTGGCTGATCAGCATCTCTATCTGCAACCCTCCCATTGGGAAGGATTTTGCATGGGGGCACATGAGGCCATGCAGGCGGGTCTGCCCGTTCTGGCCTCAGCCGTTGGGGAGCTGACTCACTCCATCCAGGACGGCGTTACCGGCTGGACTGTGCCCCCAAAAGACACGGACGCACTCGCAGCAGCGCTCACAACAGCACTGGCCAACCCTGAACACCTGACCGTCATGGGGCAGGCTGGCCGGGCCTATGTTCTGACCCACTTCAGTGAAGACGCTTTTACCCGCGCCGGTAACGCTGCCTTGCAAAAACTTGACGCACTGACGCACTGACGCACTGACGCACTGACGCACTGAC
>NZ_CALLXM010000304.1 GCF_937875265.1 uncultured Acetobacter sp.
GGGTGCGCAGGGCCTCTGTGCCGCCAACGTGGTCAGCATGGTGGTGGGTCAGCAGGATCAGGTCCAGCTGGCCGCCATTGGCATCCACAACGTCCTGAATGGGGGCGGCCTCTCCGGGGTCCACAATGGCGGTGCAGCCGGTTTCCGTATCGCGTAGCAGCCAGCTGTAATTGTCAGACAAAACCGGAATGGCACGGGTTTGAAGAGGCATGAGGACAAGTCTCCCTGAAAAACTGTGCGGCTGAAGAGCGCGAACTTTTATGAGGCGCGTGCGCAGTGATAGCGCAGAGAGCGAGTATCATGGTACACCTGTGGCATGCATAAGGCCATTCCTCCCTCGGCAGACGCGTTTTATCAGACCCATGCCGGTCAGACCTGCGCGGCGTTGTTGCGTGAGCGGCTGCACTGGTTCTGGCCAGATCTGCGGGGCCAGCGTGTGCTGGGGCTGGGCTATTCCGGGCCGTATCTGGGGGCGTGGCGCGGGCGAGGCGCTCTGTGCATTTCCGCCCGGATACCCGAGCACAGGCCTGATGCACAGCACGCCAATCGTCCACCCGGCGCGGAGCGTGAGTGCGTGGTGGACCCGTATGCCCTGCCATTTGACGATGATACGTTTGACAGGATTGTTCTTGTGCATGTCTGCACGGAGGTGGACCAGATGGTGCCCCTGTTGCGGGCTGCTGGCCGGGTCATGAAAGATGACGGGCGGATGCTGATGATTCTGCCCAATGCGCTCGGAGGCCGCCTGCGTCAGAAAAACACGCCGTTTGCGCAGGATGTCGCCTTTTCCCGCATTGGCCTTAAAACAACGCTGGGCCATGCCATGTTGCTGCCGGAGCGGCGGGATGAAGCCTTGTTTCTGCCCGCTCTTCAGGCCTGCACCAGCGTGCGCCGGGGCCGCCGGTCCGATATTGCCGGAAAAGTGCTCTCACCGGGGCTTGGCAGCCTGATACTGGTGGAGGCTGTGAAGGATGTATTTTCCGCCACCCCCCTGCCGGTGCGCGCCCCCCGGACATGGTTTAAAAAAATGTTGTGCCCGGCGCAGGAGGCCGCAACTCAAAAAAGCGGCGTACCACCGGAAGAGGCAGCTCGCATGCCAAAGACATAAGGTGCAGCACCAGCGCGTGGCCCTGCCTTCCGGCGCGGGCGTTGCCACAGAACCGCGCTCATGGTGTTATCCGCCGGTCTTCACATCACGTCTGGAGCCAGAGTTCCATTTTCACCTCTTTCGTTCTTTGCAGTCTGTTCGTGTTGTTTGTGGTGGCAGGGGTTCTGGCTGTGTTGCCAGAACGCCTTTTGCGGCAATGCGCCCCTTGGCGATCAGAAATTCTGGCCGGGGTTTGGGGTTGCCTTGGCCTGCTGGCTCTGGTCGGGGCCGTATGCAGGCTGGAAGGCGGGGTCAGCTGGTTCCCGGTTTTTGGTATGGATGGTCCCGCTTTGCCCATGCTGGTTCTCCTGGCCTTTACCGGCGGGATGATGGGTGTAGGCCTGCGTGGTCTGGCCTGTGCGCTAACCGGACTGGCGTTTTTAGCTCTTTCCCCTCTGGTATTCGGACTACTGGCCGGCACGGCGCTGGTGCTGCTGGCGGACCGTGGGCGGCAAGGCGTGTGTCTGCCATTTGCCGTTATTCCGGCGTGTATTCCGGCAGATAGCCCGCTTTCTCCTCCCTCCCTGTGCCTGATGGTTCTGTTGCTGGGCTGGGCGGTGTCTTCCCAAAAAGGACCGGAGGCTGTGTTGCCTGCGGGGATTGGCCTGTTTTTGCTGGGGCGTTTGCTGGCGGAAGTGGGCATATTGCCGCCTGTGCAGCAGGGCTTGCTCATTGTCAGCGGGGGTGCTGTGGCGCTGTGGGGCGCTGTGCAGGCTGTGCGTAGCCCTGCGGCCAGCGGCATTCTCTCCGGTGTGGCCAGTGCGGGCTACGGTGGGCTGGTCGTTATGCTTACGCTGGCTC
>NZ_CALLXM010000305.1 GCF_937875265.1 uncultured Acetobacter sp.
ACAGAGGCATCTGTATGCCAGATGGTGCAGATTGCTTCCGCTTTGGGATATTTCGCCAGAAGCGGACGCAGCTGCGCTTCATCGCCTGTCAGAAGCACACGCATCCCGGGATGGCGATCAGCTGCAATAGCAAGCCCGGCAACAACCACATCGGGAGCTCCGTCCCCCCCCATCCCATCAACCGCAAGGCTAAAAACCTCACTCTGTTCAGCGGGGGAATTTTCGGGAATCTCTCTATTGCTCATGCCTGCTTCTCTGCCATGCCGCAGATGCCTTACTCCCGGATAACCACATTACCTTCTGGCAATGCGAGCCGCCTGCCCTCAGGCGCGAACAGCGACTTTCAGTGCTTTACCAGCTGCAATCACTTCACGACCATCGTAGTGGCCACAGTGGCTGCAAATGTTGTGCGGGCGCTTCAGCTCACCACAGTTGGAGCATTCAGCATGAGCCTCCACACGCAGAGCCTGATGGCTGCGGCGCATGCCACGACGTGAAGGCGAAGTTTTTCTCTTGGGTACAGCCATGGGACCGAGCCCCTCCAAAACAAATCATAGACTACCAGCACCGTGGACAATCCACACTACCGAAAGACAAACAGGTTAATCACCAGATTGAGGGCGGCCTCTAGCAGAGAGCTGCCTCTTTCGCAAGCAAGAGCGTTACAAAACCTACCGAAACACGTCAGCTATCTTTACGACGCAACCGTGCGAGATCAGCAAACGGATTCACTTTTTTCTCCGTAGCCTCTTCCTCGGCCAGCTTTTCCGCCTCTTCCTCACTGATCACAAGGCCCTCTGGCAGGCTGGCATCAGGAGCATGAGGGTATGGCTCCAGATCCAGCGCAAACTGCTCAACCGCAGCATCACCGAGGTCTATCGATTCCCCTTCATAGGGAATCTCATCCACGGCTTCCAGATCAGGAACCGCACTTTCTTCAAAATGCTCTTCCGGCACAAACTTCACCGCAAAGGACCCTGCCAGCATATCTTCAAACGGCACCAGTGTCCGTACACAGGTCTGTTTGAACCGCACAGCCAGAGCGCCGTGGGCGGTGACAATATCCCTCCGCCCCAGAGCAAGCGTATATTTACAGCGGAACATGCTGATTTCAGGCAGCCCCAGTCGCCTGGCAATCTGCCCGCATTCGGCAGGGGTTGCCTCTACCGTGAGACCCAGCCCGGACGCGCCGATTCGACGCACGGCAACTGGGCGGGGAAATTCCGGCTTGTGGGGCATTGAAACCTCCTGAAACTCTAGCTTCTGAAAAAACAGACAACCCTCCCGCTGCGGATTTGCGGGAGCGCCATTTGCAGCCCTAACATAAAGTGCTCCAAGCGCAATGATCTGCCTGCAAACCATGCCGCCACGCAATTCAGGAATTGACGCACAGAGCCCGTTGGGGCATCCGACACAGTAGGTCTTACTGCAACCGCAGCCTGAAAGATCATACCTTCTCAGAGTGACCGCACAGATTTGGGGATGCCTTACTGATATGACACCGCACCGCAAGAAAAGCATGACGCGCTTCAGCACCGCCTGTGGTGCGCTGGCTGCTGCGTTTGTCATTTCAGGCTGTTCCGTGTTTGCACCCACCCCTATTCCGCGTGGTTCGCTGATTGAAGCGGATGATTACAATCAGCTGACACCGGGCACCAGCACGCGCGCTGATGCCGTGGATCTTCTGGGCTCACCCACCACCAAGGGTGCGTTTGACGATAATACGTGGGTCTATATTTCCATGACCACGTATATGAAGCCCATGGATTTTCCGGGCATCGACAAACAGCAGGTCGTGGTTCTGAAATTTGACGGATCTGGCATGCTGCAAAGCCTCCGGACCCTGAACCGTAAAGACAGCCGTCCGGTGAGCATGATCAGTCAGGTCACTCCCACACCGGGCACAAGCATCAACATTCTTCAGCAGATTCTGGGCAATGTGGGTCGCTACAACCCAATGCAGAACATGATGAGCTCCAGCGGTGGCGGCACCGGCATGATGGGCGGGAACAGCGGCCCGGGCCACTTCGGCGCAGGCAACTCGCTCTAAAACTCTTTCCTGCCTTAAGACCTCAGGGCAGGATGAGTTTGACGCGTAATCCGCCAGCGGGCGAGACATCCAGTTCCATGTCTCCTCCATGCGCTCGCACAATATCCCGGGAAATCGTTAGGCCAAGACCTGTCCCACCGCCCCGGCCACTCTCAAAAGCCCTGAAAACGGATTCGCGTCGGTCCGGGCTAATCCCCGGTCCGTCATCATCCACCAAAATACAGGCGCCCTCCTGCATGGCGTAAGCTGTGACCGCAATCATACCGCCATGCCTGCGAGCATTGTCCAGCAGATTGGTCAGGGCGCGCTTCATAGCATCAGGCCGCATATGGACATGCAAGCCGGGCTGGACCGACACGGAGTCAATCCGGGCACCTGACCGGCGCGCAGCCGCTACAACATCCTCCATGAAGGACACCATCTCGACCTGCTCCGGCATTTCCGCCCCCTCACCCCGCGCAAATGCCAGATAGCTGCCGATCATGTGCTCCATCTCGACAACATCCCCGATCATATCATCCACGTCCTGACTCAGATCTTCCCCTTTGACCGTGCCTGTGCGTGGCATCATGGCCAGTGAAAGACGAAGCCGTGTGAGCGGCGTGCGCAGATCATGCGAGACACCGGCCAGAACGCCCGTACGTTGCGAGACGAAGCGGTAAATCCGATCCTGCATGCGGTTGAACGCCACAGCAGCTTTACGCACCTCCTGTGCGCCCTCCGGCTTGATAGCTCCAATATCCCGCCCCAGCCCAAACTGCTCTGCAGCCCGTGCCAGACGACGGATAGCCCGCACCTGATTGCGCATAAACAGACTGGCCACCACAAACAGCAGGATCGAACTGCTGAGCGCCCAGCCCACAAACAGCCAGATCTGCCCCATATCCAGCCGTTTGCGGGGTGCATCTACATCCAGCACCCCATCTGGCAGCTGAATGGCAATTTTCACGGTATGCGGATCGCTCTTCCAGTTCACAAAAAACGGGTAATCAATGGCGGTATCGAGCGCGTGCGCCAGATCATCATCCATAGGGCCGGTAATGTGGTTAAACCCGAAACGACGCAGGTGAGCGCCAGGATGCCACGTTTCCACCAGTTGCAAATGGTCCCGCGCCTGCGCGACAAACCAGTCTTTGTCGCTCCGCTTCTGCAAATGCTCCAGAGCGTTGAGGGAAAAGACAATATCTGAGGTCACGCTGTCAGACAGACGCCGTGAAACAACCTTGAGAAAATTGCCGTAAAACAGTTCCAGCGAGATGGCCTGCGTGACCAGCAGCGGGATCAGCACAATCAGCAAAGACCGCCCCAGTAGAGAGCGAGGCAGCACACGCCGCACGGATTTTTCCATACTGCGGGATTTGAGCACCCCTGATGGGAAAAGTCTGAGCGTTCGTCTTTTCATACCCTCAACACTGCCAACGGCGTTTACTGCACGCCGGGTTTGAGCACATAGCCGCGCCCACGCATGGTGTGTAGAAAGCGCGGCTCACGCGGGTCGGGCTCAATGCGCCGCCGCAGGCGCGTGACCTGCACGTCCACCGCGCGTTCCCCGATTTCTGCCATATCCAGCGCACGGGCAATTTCTTCCCGCGTAAACACTTCATTCGGTCTGCGGGCCAGCACGGAGAGCAGCGCGGCCTCACCGCCCGTCAGATGCACATTACCACTCGGGCCGGAGAGCAAAGCCCGGACAGGATCAAATTCTTTCTCACCCAGCCGAATAATCCGCAAATTATCAGAGGCGGGCACCGGGGCCAGCCGCCGCAGATGCGCTTTAAGCCGGAGCAGCAATTCCCGAGGTTCAAACGGCTTACCCAGATAATCATCCGCACCCGCTTCCAGCCCGGAAATCCTGTCAGCAGGCTCGCCTCGCGCTGTTAGCAGCACAATGGGGAGATCCTGCCCGGCATCCCGCAAGGCACGCGTGAGTTCCAGTCCGGTTTCCCCCGGCATGGTCACATCCAGAACCATGGCGTCGGGCTGGATTCCCAGCAATGTCTGCCGGGCCTCCGCCGCACTGGCCGCAACACTGATCCGAAACCCCTGCTCAGAGAGATAGCGTTGCAGCAGACGCCTCAGACGCGGGTCATCATCCACCACAATCACATGCGGTGCCATCCCTTCTTCCGGCACGATATCGTGGTGGTTAAGTCCCATTGCGTCCCTTTCTTCGTCCTGTGGCGTCATCTGCCATCATGGCCCGACTGGTTTCAGAGAGCATCCCGCGCATGACCCGCCGGAATCCCTCCACAGCAGCGCCACCCGCTTCACGGTAAGCTGCACTCAACCGATGCCGCACAACAGCAAAAAGACGCGCTTCCACAGCCTGCCCCTCCTTGCTCAGCCGCAGCAGCCGCTGCCGCCGGTCCCGCATGCTGGTTTCGCTGTCCAGATAGCCACGCTCCTGCAACTCCCCCAGCGTCCGCCCGAGGCTTTGCTTTGTCACGCCCAGCGCGTCCTGCAACCGGCTGACGGGAATGCCCGGGCTAAAGGCCAGAACCTGCAAAACGCGGTAATGCGCGCTTCCCAGCTTTTCTTCTGTCAGAATCGGTTCCAATGCTGCGGCCATATCGCGCCCGGCCAGAAACATCAGCGTCTGAGCCAGCCGCAGCTGTTCTTCCCGCAGGAAAAGTAGTCCGGCCCCGGCTTCATCATGTGGACGGTATCCGGTCGTCATCAGCATCTGTCGCTTTGCTGCATTAGCCGGGCCTTACACCGTGGCCGAACGCACAGGAGCCGGACGACGCCTACCCAGCCGCGCACGCAACTTACCCAGACGCAGCACATCCGCCAGACGACGATCAACAAAAGCCGCCAAGGCTACCTCGTCCTGCCCGCGCGCCAGCCAGTACAGCAGAGTCGCACCATAAACCCCGCCCAGCGTCAGACGTTTGGTGACATATGTCAGGCCAGACGAGTCATCCTGCGCCGCCTGCCAAATGGCATTGATGGTACGCATCAGAGACCGGCGTAGCGCCCCGCGCGCACATGGGGTGGCCAGCGCGGCAAAGCCACTTCTGGCCCCGGCCCGCATGGCTGTATCAGCAGGTAAGCGCAGCAGAAGAGCCTGCCGCACACGCTGGCTCAGGCGGGGTTCGGCGGTGTCCAACATGGCCGCAACCATCTCACGGTCACACAGATCAGACCACGCTTCCACCATTTCCACTGCACCACCGGGAAACAGCAGATCGGCTTCTGCTCCGGCTACATCCCGCAACACAGACACACTCCAGCCACGCTCACCCGCAACAGCGGCCAACTTTTTGAGGGCAGTATCCCGCACGACATCACGCTCTATGGGGGCCGGCACGCTACTCGTGGCCAGCCCTGCCACGGCAAGAGAAATCGCCTGCTCGACCTTGCCCCATCCTGTGATCATGTCCGCACTCCGTATCGCGTTATTTCGGTATCAAACCCGAGCTTGCCCAGATCATCCATTCGCATGGGATAAAGAATCCCGTCCAGATGATCCATTTCATGCTGCATGACGTTCGCCCGGAACCCGGAGGCTACGCCTTCCACCCGTTCACCCATGTGGTCATATCCCGCATAGCGGACCCGCCTGTAACGCGGAACTTCCCCACGCAGACCGGGAATAGAGAGGCAACCTTCCAGACGCGGCACCTGCTCATCCCCCACCGGTTCCAGAACCGGGTTGATAAGCACCTGCACGCCACAAGGCGGATCGTCCTCACCCTCACTGCGGCTTTCAGGAACGGAATACAGGAAAAGCCTTTTTGAAACATGAACTTGCGGTGCAGCCAGCCCAACGCCCCCGGCATCCGCCAGGGTTTCCATCATGTCCAGAATCAGACGCTGCACGTCCGGTGCACCCACGTCCTCCAGCTCTTGTGCTCGTTGGAGCAAAACCGGGTGCCCCATCCGGGCAATTTTCAACACAGCCATGTCAGCCTCCTTATAGCCCTGCTGGATACTCACAAGAGTTTGTTGCTTAGAGGCAAGAACGAATTGTGTCTTCCCGCAAGCCCGTGCTATAGACGCCGCCAATAGAGGAATCGGTGCCACCAAGGTGCTGTATTGATTCTTTTTCCATATCACTTCAAAACCGGGATTATCCGGGTTTTCTGAAACAGGGGTTAGTGGCCAAGTGCACGTTCTCGTCCGTGACAACAATGTCGATCAGGCTCTCAAAGCGCTCAAGAAAAAAATGCAGCGTGAAGGCATCTTCCGTGAAATGAAGCTGCGCCGTCATTTCGAAAAGCCTTCCGAGCGTAAAGCGCGTGAGTCTGCTGAGGCCGTGCGCCGCGCCCGCAAAATGGAACGCAAGCGTCTTGAGCGCGAAGGCTTCTAAAGCTTCCGCACACATTTCGCAGAAAAAGGGCGAGAGGCATCACGTGTCCCGCCCTTTTTTTGTCTTAAGCTCTAGCCCTGTCCGATATGTTCGTGGCAGCGAGGCTGTTCCGTTTCAGCCGAACCATCTAACCGGCA
>NZ_CALLXM010000306.1 GCF_937875265.1 uncultured Acetobacter sp.
AGCGCATTTGCGTGCGGGCCATCAAAAGTCGGGGTTCGGGAACGCATATCTACCGTGCCACCCACGGCTCCCTGCCCGTAAAGTACGGAGGACGGTCCCTTCAGCACCTGCACGCTTTCCAGATTAAATGCGTTCTGTGGCCGGTTGACCATGGTGGTGGGGCCAAAATACTGCCCGTCATGCAGCACCAGAATCTGGTTTCCGGTAAAGCCGCGCATCATGAGCTGCGCCGGGCTGCCGGGAGACCCGCCGGAGGACACACCGGGGGCACTGTCCGCTGCGGCTTCAGCCTGTGCATAACCACGCTGCATCATCACATCATGCTGCACAATATGAATGCTGCCGGGCGTATGCTGCACGGAAAGCCCGAGCTTGCCGCCTATAGCGGGCACAGCCTGAAGTGGGGCTGTCTTGCCGTAAGCTGTAATATATTCCGGGCCCGCTGCGGGCATGGCGGGCTGATGCACCGCTACCTTTTTATGCCGCGGGTGGCTGGCAGTTTTCGGAACCATCAGGTGACGGTCTGACGGATCAGGCGTGGCCGCATACACGGCTGGCATACTGCTGATGCCAAACAAAAGACTCAAGGCGTAAGAAACTGGACGCACGGGTTCGCTCCAAAACAACGTCACCGCGGTGGAGGCACCAGAGCAAACAAGTGCCTCGCCGCCACATCACCCCGTATGGCAGCTCCGTCCGTGACTTTCGCGCGCTGGCAGGTCTCCTGGCTCGCTGGTCTCTGGTGATTGAGACAGCCTTCCCCCCCTTTCAGACAAGGGGAGTGGCATGAGCGCCTCAATACCTCTCAGCTTACAGTTGCGGGGGCAGCATCGGCTTACACCGATTTCCCTCTTAGCCTTCCCGGCTGCCTATGCAGCCAAAAAGGAACCAGAGCTAGGTGCACCGTAAACATGCTCTGGAAAATCTTGTCAACGAAAGGCCTGCGCTTGCTGGCTGCAAAAAAGCCGTCCTTCCGGAACCTCTGTTGCGAAACGAGGGGTTTTTGTGCACTCTGCTCAGCATGAGTCAACAGCCCCGCGCAAGCGGGTGAAAAGGGAAGACCGTAAGCTGTGTTCACGGCTCAGTCGGTCGCTGCTCCCGCAACTGTAAGCGGTATGTGTGTGCATGTTCTGCCTCAGGGCAGGCCACTGGTGTAAAAACCGGGAAGGTGGTGCACAGGCGCTTTATCCGCAAGCCAGGAGACCTGCTGTTGTCGTTCTGATCGTGCCGCCGGGCGGGATGTACCGGAAGGCAGGAGTAAAAAACCGTGGGACCTTTCTCACCTTTTCCCCGGCTACATCCGGCCACACAGGCCTGTCATCCGTCTTTTGCCAGACTTCTGCGCGAATGCCCGCCCTATGCACATGCCGTGCAGGCAGCCCGTCTGGCCCTGCTCCCGCCACCGGAGACGGAAGACGCCATTGCCCATAACGGGCACGCAGTTTTCCTGAAACTGACATACGGCCTTCCTGCAGCGCACCGGGAACGGGGGATTATGCTGGAAGAGGCATTTCGTCCCCTTCTGCTTATGGCAACTGAGCATCTTGATGCCCTGCCAGACTTTACACCGGACCTCCCACCCCACGCCGCAGAACGCATTGTTCAGGCTTATGTTGCCGTGCACTGGGTGCGCGGCGCACAGGCGGCGGCAATGGCCCTGTATAACGGGCCTGCATGAAGGTCTTTCGCAGGGCGCTCTATCTGACACACCGATGGCTGGGTATTGGCATGGGCCTGCTTATGGCAAGCTGGTGCCTGTCCGGCATTGTCATGCTCTGGCACACATGGCCCCAGCCTGATGAGCAGGCGCTCTCCCATATTCCCGCGGCCATCCAATGGCCGCCCCCTCTTCTGGATTTACATGATCTGAACAAGGAGAAACGCTTTCAGGCGTTTCGGGTCAGCATGGCAGGACGGGAACCGGTTCTGACTCTTTACCCGGAAAGCGGGCATGCTTTTGCGCTTGATCTGCGCACAGGGCGTGCCGGCCGCATTCCCCCTGCGGATGCCGCATCCAGCGCCGCACGCTACGCAAAAGCTACCGGGGCACAAGGGCTGCCACTCTATGACGGCTTAACAACTGACGACCAGTGGGTGCTGGATACCCACGG
>NZ_CALLXM010000307.1 GCF_937875265.1 uncultured Acetobacter sp.
TAATGCCCCGCACGGTAATGGCTTCCGCCGTGGCGGCGCGCATATCCTCATCAAAGCCACGCAGGGGCAGATCCTGCCGGTAAACCAGATCCACCTGTGAGCCCAGCCCGGCAAAAATTCCGGCGAATTCAAGCCCGATATAGCCGCTACCCACAATGACCACGCGCTGCGGGCGGGCGGGCAGGTGGAAGGCTTCATCTGACGTAATGGCCAGCTCAGCCCCCGGAATATCCGGGCGTATGGGGGTGGAGCCGGTGGCAATAACAATATTTTTTGCCGTGACAGTGCGCGGCGCTTCATCCGGAGCCAGCGGAGAGGCTTCAACGCGCACGGTATGGGCATCCACAAAGCGGGCATGGCCCGTCAGCAGAGTGATGCCTGCCTTTTCCAGCATGGAAACGTAAATGCCGTTCAGGCGGGTAATTTCTTTATCTTTGGCAGCAATCAGCGTGGCCCAGTCATGCGTGCCACGGGTGGAGGACCAGCCAAAACCGTGGCTGTCATCCGTCAGATCCCCATACTCACTGGCCTGAACCATGAGCTTTTTGGGCACACAGCCCAGATTGACGCAGGTGCCGCCCCAGTGGCGGCTTTCCACCACCGCCACGCGGGCGCCATGCCCTGCCGCAATGCGGGCACAGCGCACCCCGCCGGAACCGGCTCCGATGACAAGAAGATCAAACTCATGCGTCATGGCGCAGGCTCCGTTTTCAGTAGGTTGTCTCAGCGTTCAGCGAAGGCTTTTTCCACCACATAGGCACCGGGGTTGGACATGTTGCCTTCATCAAACCCACGGGCTTCAAGCAGGGCTTCCGTATCAGCCAGCATTTCGGGTGACCCGCAGATCATGACACGATCATGCTCGGGGTCCAGTTCCGGAATGTTCAGATCCGTGAAGATCTTGCCGCTTTCAATCAGCTTGGTGATGCGGTCCGTCACAGCAAAGTCTTCACGCGTCACAGCCGGGTAGTACAGCAGCTTGCCGGAAATATCCTCGCCCAGAAACTCGTGTTCCGGCAGTTCGTGGCGGATATGGTTGGCATAGGCCAGCTCACCCGAAATACGCACTGTGTGGCTGAGGATGACGTGATCGAATCGCTCATAGCAATCCGGATCCTTGATCAGGCTCATGAACGGAGCCAGACCCGTGCCGGTGGACAGGAAATACAGGTTCCGGCCCGGACGCAGGTTGTCCAGCAGCAGCGTGCCGGTGGGTTTGCGGCCGATCAGAACAGTATCACCCACCTTTACGTGGCGCAGGCGGGAGGTCAGCGGGCCTTCCGGCACGGCAATGGAGAGGAACTCCATCTCATCTGCATAATTGGGGGATGCAATGGAGTAGGCCCGCAGCAGGGGCTTGCCGTTCAACTCAATGCCGATCATGGCAAACTGGCCGTTTTCAAACCGCAGGCCAGGATCACGCGTGGTGGTGAAGCTGAACAGACGGTCCGTCCAGTGATGGACCGTCAGCACTTTGGCCGGATACAGGTTGCCGTAGTCCTTGGTGGGGGGGGCAAGGTGCCAGACACCATCCTGACCGTCTACCGGCAGAAGACCTGTCGGGACTTCAGAGGCAGACATCTTGGGCAGAATGTCGGAAAATGTTCCGGTTGACGTTTCAGACATGGTTTCAGACATGGGCCGCTTATACTCCGCTTGCAGCAGATCGAGAGGATATGCCCCGTAGCCGGCCTGTGGTCCCGGTGCGGACTCTTGAACGGCACGGAGGCGTGCTTCTGGTCGTGGCGCGTTTCTACGGGGCCGGAAAGCAGGACGCCAGTGCAAATTCATCACGCGTCGCTTTCTGGGAGTGCACGGGTGGGGTTTTATTACCTTTTCAGGCATTGTTCCGTCGGTCCGGATGCCGCATGAATGCGCTATGACATCAGAGACTTTCGCATCCCCCGCCCGTGAGGCCTTTGCCCGTGTTTCAGCCCGCACTGGCCTGAGTATCGAGCCACGGGAGGAGCAGGACGTTCTGCGCCGTATTGCCCGCGCACTGGAACCCGGCGCGCGCGATATTGAGGATGAAGCCTACCGCACCATTCTGTGCACCGTCCGGCGCAAGAAGCGTGTTTCCCGCCTTGTAGACCTCACACGGCGCAGCGGGCGCATCTGGGTCTCGCGTGATGAAATTGAAGACGCTGTCGGCACAATTACGGAGCCGGAAGCGGATGACAGAGCGCTGGAACGCGCTTTGGCCCCCGTCTGCCGTGCGCGCTTGCAGTCCTATGGGGCCAACCCCCGTGCGGTGTTTGAAACCGTACAGGCGGACCTTGTAGATACCGGGCGCGTGCTCTCCCCGGCCCAGACCGACCTGCTGCTAATGGCCATTGCGCTGGCGTTTGACCTGCCGGAGGGCGACCCGTTTCTGGACACGGCCCGCCGGGAAGAAGCACAGCGCCAGAAAACAGCCAGCACCATTGAGCGCACGGCGCGGGAAAAGCGTGAGCAGGAAGAATCGCGCCTCCGCTCGTGGGAAGAAAGTCTCGTCCTGTTTGATGAGGTACCGCGCCTTCTGCGCTGCTCCCACAAGGAAGCACTGCGCTGGATTGCTGAAAATCGTCTGCCCGTGGCCCGAAAGGTGCGCGAATCGGACGACAGGGAACGCTGGGAGTTTGACCCGGCGGAACTTATCGCCCTGCGCGGCAAGCTGGGTGAATGGCGTAACGGGGGTGTTCCGGCTGGAACCCCGGCAGGGGCTAAGGCGCCCGACATGGGCCGCAAGGTGGCCAATGCCGTTATTGCCCGCGTGGCGGCGCTGGACCGGTATGCCGCCCATTTCCGAACAGCGCGCGCCCTGAACCGCCGCATTACCCTCGTGACCGGCCCGACCAACAGCGGCAAGTCCTACACCGCGCTGAATGCGCTGGCGCAGGCCGATAGCGGGCTGGCCCTCGCCCCCCTCCGCTTGCTGGCGCATGAATTCAGGGAGGCCCTGGCCGCTCGTGGTGTGGAGGCCTCACTGGCCACGGGTGAAGAACGTATTCTGGTGCCCGACAGCCGCCATCTGGCGGCCACAGTAGAAATGTGCCCGTTCCATAATCCCGTGGATGTTGCGGTGATTGATGAAGCACAGATGCTGTTCGATACCGATCGTGGTGCAGCATGGACGGCGGCCATCATGGGGGCTCCGGCCCGACATCTGTATGTGCTAGGTGCGCCGGACTGTATTCCCATGGTGCGGCGGATTGCCGAATTGTGTGGGGACCCGGTGGATGAAATCTCGCTGGAGCGGAAAAGCCCTCTGAAGCCAGCCTCTCAGCCCGTGCGGCTGCAAGACCTTCAGGCCGGGGATGCGGTGATTGCCTTTTCCCGGCGTGAGGTGCTGGACCTCCGCGCAGCCCTTATGCAGCACGGGCGGCGTGTGGCCGTGGTGTATGGGGCGCTCAGCCCGGAAGTGCGCCGTGCTGAGGCACAACGCTTCAACTCTGGTGGCGCGGATATCCTGATAGCGACTGATGCCATTGGCATGGGCCTGAATCTGTCCATCAAGCGGATCGTGTTTGCTGCCCTCAAAAAGTTTGATGGCAAGCAGACGCGCGACCTTACGGTGCAGGAGGTCAAGCAGATTGGTGGCCGCGCCGGGCGCTACGGCAAGCATGAAGTGGGTGTGGTGTCCGTGCTGAGTGGCGCTGGCAGCCCCTCCTTTATCCGCCGTCAGCTTGAGGCAGACGCAGAAATGCCGGAGGACCTGCGCCCCTTCGTGCAGCCGGATGCGGATATCGTGAAAGCTGTGGCGGCCGAAATCGGGTCAGAAAGCCTGTATGGCGTTCTCTCCCGTATCCATCGTGCGGTGCTGCGTAAGGATGACCCCAATTACCGTCTGGCGGATATGGAGCAGGCCTTTGCCATTGCTTCCGCGCTGGAAGGGGTGGAGGGGCTGGATCTGACCACCCGCTGGTCTTACGCCATGTGCCCGGTGGATGACCGGGATAACGGTATTCGTCGTCTGGTGGGCTGGGCGGCAGATCACGCCGCAGGCCGCCGCGTTCTGCCACCGGGCACGGGGCGTCTGCCCCCCAGTGAACGTGCCAGCCGTGAAGAGCTGGAACGCGCGGAAAAGCGCCATAAGCGGCTGGTGGCATGGCGCTGGCTGGCGCTGCGCTTCCCGGAATTTTATCCGGACCGGGAAGACGCAGAGGAAACAACGCGCCGCCTGAATGAGTGGATTGAAAACGTCCTGCGCCAGCAGAGCCGCACCCGCAGCACGGGTCCGGCCAACAGCAGTTCCCGCCGGCGCTAAGGAGCCGCCTTTACCAGGCGACTCCGGTCAGGCGTTCGGAGGCATCCCACAGGCGGGACGCTGTGCTGACTTTCTGCGCTGCGGGCGGTACTGTGGCGGGGCCGGGTGGGCCGCGCCGTTCGCCCGCACCTTGCGGGCCGTAATAGTCACCATCCCGTGCGGAGGGGGAGAGGGCCGCATACAGCAGCGGTTCCGCCCCGCGTGCGGCGGACTGCCCCATGATGCGCAGAACCGCTGTGCCCACCACCCGCTCCGCCGTGCCCACAATGCCGGGCAGGGTCGCTGCCGGGCCATTGGCAATAATGGAGGTGGAAGACCAGCCGGGATGTGCTGCGCGGGAATGAATGTTCCAGCCGTTTTCCCCTGCACGCCGTGCCAGTTCCTGCGCAAAAAGCAGGTTGGACAGCTTGCTCTGCTGGTAGGCCCCAAAAGGGCTGTAGCGGCGGCGGGACTGTAAATCATCAAAATGGATGCTGGTTTTGCAGGCTGCCAGACTGGCGACGGTTACTACCGTGCCGCCACCGGACGCCGCTTCCAGCAGGGGGCGCAGGCGGGTGGTAAGTGCAAAATGGCCCAGATGGTTGGTGCCAAACTGCATCTCAAACCCGTCAGCTGTTTCCAGCCTGCGGGCAAGGGCCATCACGCCTGCATTGTTCACCAGAAAATCCAGTGTGCGTGTGCGGTTAGCCACTTCGGTTGCACAGGCTGCAATGGAGGCCAGAGAGGCCAGATTGAGCGTTAGCAGCTCAGCCTCGGCACCGGGGCAGCGGGTCTGTAAGGCCGCCAGAGCAGCTTCCCCGCGTTCGGCACTGCGGACCGGCAGCAGCAGGCGTGCGCCACGCATGGCCAGACCACACGCAACCTCAAACCCCAGACCACTATTGCCGCCTGTGACCAGAGCCACGCGGCCCTTCAGGCTGGGCTGGCGGCTGGTTACGGACCATTCGTTTTTGCCCATCATGAGGGCATAATCCGCAGGCGTTCATCTTTTTCTGCTGCAGCCAAGGCTTCCTCCGTCAGACGTTTTTCATTGCGTTTCAGGAAAAGGAACGAGGCAGTGATGATCGCCGCGGCGCAAATCCCGAAGACAATTCCCACCGGCCCTGAAAGCCGCAACACTTCGTTCCCCAGCAAATAAGTGCAGATGGCATAACCGCCTGCCCAGCATATGCCGCCTAATGCATTGTGCCACAGGAACGTATGCCAGGGCATATGGTTCGCTCCTGCCAGCAGAGCAACAAACATGCGCAGCACAGCAATGAAGCGCCCAAAGAACACCACTGACCCGCCATGCTTGAGAAACACATAGCGCCCCAGCAGCAGCCGGTTAGGGGTCAGGCCAAATTTGGGGCCGTATTTCTGCAAGAGCCGCAGGCCCAGCGCCCGGCCAATCAGGTAGCCAAAGTTGTCCCCCATAATCGCACCGACAACAGCAGCAATCACCACACCGCTGATATGCAGCTTGTGCGTTGTGGCGCAGAACAGCGCCCCGGTGATGATCAGGCTCTCTGCGGGCAGCGGAAGCCCCATGCTTTCAAGCATGACCACCACGCCAATCACGGCATAACCGTAATGGGAGAACAGGCTGTTCAGGTAATGCAGTGAAAAAATGGATTCGAGAGAGTGTAACAGGACAAAAAATCCACTTCAGGCTGAGCGTGTATCTAAAGAGGGCAGCAGGAACAGTCTCCGCCACAGGCTGTCAAGTCTTGGTGCGTCCGGGTTTTGCAACGTCTAAGGAGGCGGGTGGGGCTGCCTCTTCTGCCAGATGCCTGTATCTGTTGCAGGAATTACGGTTTGATAGCCCCCATCAGTTGCCCCGGAGTGCCCTGAATGTCCGATTTGTCTTCTGCGTCCTCTTCTGCTGTGCCGGATGCAGCCGTGCCCATGCTCTGCGGCACATGGCCATCCCGTGTGACGGCAGCTCTGGTGGCGGGGAAAACCCTCTCGCTTTCTGAAGTCAGCACGGATGGTAACGCCGTGTTCTGGCTGGAGCGGCGTCCGGCAGAAAAAGGCCGCTCGGTTCTCATGCGCTGGGCAGAGGGACAGGGTGTGGCAGAGGCTGTGCCAGCCAGCTTTGATGTCGCAACCCGTGTGCATGAATATGGTGGCGGCGCGTATGCCGTGCAGGCAGGGCTTATTGCGTTTTCTGACAAGCGGACGGGGGCGGTCTGGCTGGTGCCGCACATGGGTGCGCCGCCTGTGCAGATCGCAGGGGAGAACGGACTCCGCTATGCGGATCTGCGGTTTGACCCGGCGGCAACGACCGTGCTGGCAGTGCGGGAAGATCATCGCGCAGGCGGAGAGGCAAAAGCCGCTCTGGTTGCCCTGAAGCTTCCCGCAGGCGGTGCGCAGGCGGAAGAGATAGTGCTGTATAGCGGCCCGGATTTTCTGTCCTCCCCGGCTGTTTCACCAGATGGGACGCGCATGGCGTGGGTGGAATGGCAGCACCCGGATATGCCGTGGGATGCCACGCGCCTGTGTCTGGCGGAGGTGGTGCGGGACGCAGAAGGCCGGATGACTGCTCTGGAAAACACACAGGTTCTGGCGGGCGCAGAGCAGCGCGAATCGGTGCTTGAACCGCGCTGGACAGAAGACGGCCATCTGCTGGCTATTTCCGATCGTTCCGGCTGCTGGACAGTGTGGGGTGTGCAGTTTGAGCAAAC
>NZ_CALLXM010000308.1 GCF_937875265.1 uncultured Acetobacter sp.
CCCGGCAAGCTCAAACTGATCCTGCAAGGCTTTAGTGAAGGGGCTATGGCCGCCCACTCCATCTACCCGATCATCAACCCTGATCAGGCCCTGCATTTTGAATACTCCACAAGCAAGGGCGTGCCTACGGCCTGAACTGAAAAATCCCCTCTCTCCATTGCTATTTTGCACAAGAGAGGGGGTTGGACACGTCAGCCGACGGACTGAACTGCCCGCACAGCAGCGGACTGTCATGATAACGTCATTTTGAATCGGCGGTGAGATCGTCAAAATTCCCCGCGTCACAGCGCAAGAAGGAACAGGCGTGCCACACCCCCGACAGTCCTGCCCTTTTGCTCAGCCTCTCTCTGCCGCCTACCCGGCCCTGACATGCTGACACCTGACTGGCCGAAATTTTACCGGGCGTCTGGCTTTCTTACTCTTCTGAGCATCCTTCTGGCCCCTTTGTTGCCCACCGACCCGGCCCGCGCAGCCACAACCCCGCTGGCTACGGACATTCTGCCTTCCGGTGTGCCACTGCCGGTGCCTTCACCCACCTTCACGCCGCCAGAGGAAGATGCCAGCACGGAACTGCTCGGCACCATGGGCGGTGCACGCACATGGCTCGGCAAGCAAGGTGTGCAAGTGACCATACAGGATGTGGAAGAGCTATGGGGGCTGGCATCTGGCGGGATGCAACGTGGTGCGACTTATGATGGCATGACAGCCGTTGCGCTCTCACTTGATACCGGCAAGGCCTTTGGCTGGAAGGGCGGTCTGCTGAATGTTAGCGCTCTGCAAATTCGCGGGCGGTCTTTTACCGGAGAACGCCTTGGCGCGCTGAACACTGTGAGCGGGTACGATGCCGGGCGCTCCACCCGCCTGTTTGAACTCTGGTACGGACAGAGTTTTCTGAACAGCACGCTGGATGTACGCGTTGGCACGCTGGATCTGGATACAGAATTTCTAGTCAGTCAGAACGCCTCATTCTTCATGAACTCCAGCTTTGGCTGGCCCCTGTCCACCTCAAACAATCTCTATTCAGGCGGCCCCTCATGGCCTTATTCGGCTGTGGGAGGACGCGTGAAATGGCGGCCTGTCTCACCATTGGTGCTGATGGGTGCCATCACGAATGATGACCCCACACACGGCCCCTTCTACAGCGATATCAGTGCGTCGCAGCGCGACCCCTCCGGCACCCTGTTTTCCACAAAAGGCGGCGCATTATTTATTGGGGAAGCGCAACTCTGGCTGGATGCCGCCCGGCAGATTGGCGGACGGCAGGATGTCGCTTTGCCGGGAGTGTGGAAAGTCGGTGGCCTGTACGATACCGGGCGCTTCCCGGACCAGCGCTACGACGCACAGGGCGGCCTGCTGGCCAGCCCGGACAGCAGCGGCACACCACTTTACCATCGAGGTAACTGGATGGCCTATTTCGTTGTGGATCAGATGCTCTGGCGCAAAGAAAAAGGCTCTGGAAAAACCATCAATTTTTTTGCACGCGCCACACTCAGTAACGGGACTAACAGCCGCTTCTCCTCTGAAGTGCAGAGCGGCTTTACATTTGATGAACTTCTGCCCGGTAGGCCGGATGATACCCTGGGCCTGGCATGGGGCACCAGCCTGTATGGCCTGCGCACAAAAGAGAACACGCATGACAGCTTCCGCCTCGGCACCAATACGGCAGGGGCGCTAAAGCCGGAACACCATCTGGAATTCACTTATCAGGCTGCAGCAACACCCTGGCTAATTGTGCAGCCCGATTTTCAATATTTCTGGAATGTAGGCGGAACATCCCTCAATCCGGAAACCGGAAAACACATTCGTAACGGCATTGTAACCGGCCTTAACATGACCACTACCTTCTGATTCCAGCCAGCCAACATTCCCGCCTCAGAAGGCTACAGCGCCAGATCTCAATGTCATCAAAGTTTCAAACCAGTTAATTTCGACAGTCTTTATAGTGCGCTGTGCAGACCATACACCTGCGACGAAAAGGGAAAAGAATGAGCGACCAGGATCTGGACAGTCTGTCAGCGGCAGAACGCGAACGCGTACAGATGCGCCGTGAGATTATTGATGATCTAGACGAGGAATTTGAGCTTTCTCTGGAAGATGATGCCGCTGGCGTAGGCGGACTGAATGATGAAGACCGCGCCTTTCGTCGTGTCTATTTTCGCGAACTGATCCGCCTGCAGGGCGAACTCATCAAACTACAGGATTGGGTTCAGTCTACTGGCCACCGGGTTGTTGTCCTGTTTGAAGGACGGGACGCCGCAGGCAAAGGTGGCGCGATCAAACGCATTACCCAGCGCCTCAACCCCCGTACCTGCCGGGTTGCAGCCCTCCCTGCCCCCAATGACCGTGAACGCACACAGTGGTACTTCCAGCGTTATGTGGCGCATCTGCCCGCCGCAGGTGAAATTGTTCTGTTTGACCGCAGCTGGTACAACCGCGCTGGGGTGGAACGCGTGATGGGCTTCTGCTCAGACGCAGATTATGAAGAGTTCTTCCGCTCCGTGCCGGAATTTGAGCGCATGCTCGTCAGCAGTGGCATCCAGATTATCAAGTTCTGGTTCTCCATTACAGATGATGAGCAGGAAGCCCGCTTCCGTGCCCGCATGGACGATCCGCTAAAGCAGTGGAAACTTTCCCCTATGGATCTGGAAAGCCGCAAACGCTGGGAAGCTTACACACTGGCCAAGGAAGTCATGCTGGAACGCTCCAGCATTCCAGAAGCCCCGTGGTGGGTGGTTCAGGGTGTTGATAAAAAACGGGCACGCCTGAACTGTATGGCCCATCTGCTTTCTCTAGTGCCTTACCAGCCAGTCTCGCGCCCGGAAGTGGTCCTGCCGCCGCGCATTTTTCACCCGGATTACGAACGGCAGCCGACCCCGGACAACATGATTGTACCGGAAATTTACTAAGCCTACCGGGCGCGTTCGCTGCTTTTCCTGCGAATGCGCCCGTCTTCTTTATAAATAATACATCTGACGCACTGTGTTGCGGGTTATGTGCCGGAGGACGATGCCGTCTCGTGGCGGTCAGTGCCCATTACCATCGTGTCACCCCCGGCGTGCCCAGCAGCGTCTCCGCCACCGCCGCCGCCGGATTTTCCACCGCCATCCTTTTTCCCATCATCCTTTGCACGCCCGCCGCCTGAAGCCTGCACGCGCGCAGGCCCCTGCGCGGGGAGTGAAAGGTCTGAAGGCACGGGGTCAAGGTCAAGCGCCTTGCGAATAAAGTTACGCAGAGAAACTACCAGATCATGCGTATGGACGGGCTGCCCCGCCACCAGCTCCCGCGCGGCCTGATCCGCCAGACGTACATGCTCTTCCGTGCCCAACAGAATAATGTCGGATAAAGCCGCCTCTACTGCATCCCGAATGCGCCGTGCGCGGTCTGATCCGGCTTCATTCGTGGCATCAGGCAAGGCTGCCGGGTCAACTGAAGCCAGAGCCCCATCTGCCGTCAGCCGAACGTCCCGCCTGTGCCGGGGGTCCACTGCCAGATCCCCCGTAAAAGAGCCCCCCAGAGTGCGATACGCAGCAATCAGGGTGCGTAAACGCTCATTAATCTGCCGGTTCATCCGTTCACGGCGCTGCTGGATAACCACCATCATCAGCAGTCGGATGCCCACACCCAGCAGAGTAATCAGGGATAACCCAATCATGGTGACCAGAAGATTATGCCACGAACTGAAATCAAGATTACGCACGCAGGAGCCCTCACTCATCAAACAGACACGGGTCAGGCACCGCCCTGAACATTTCTCTTCAAAAGGAACGCCCTGAGTATCGTATAGTTATAAAGACATGACGTGACATCAGACAGGAAAACCGCAATGCGGCTAACCGCACGCTACCTTGTGGCCGTATGCATTTTCAGCCTGACCTGCTCGGCACTGGTCAGCCTGTACGCCGCACGGCACGGCCTTATGCTGGCTGTGCCTGCCGCTCTTTTGTGCTGGCTTGGCAGAAGTGCCCTGCTCCTTACTCTGGCCCGCTTTTCCCTCTCCGCATCCGGGCATGACGCCATTGCATGGGGACGCGCAGCCGCCACCAATGGTGTGGGGGGAGCCCTTGCCGGGCTGGTGTTCTGGTTCCTGATGCCACGGCCCCGGCGCAATGCTGCCCCCGGAACGCTGCAACCCTCAGCCCCGGCGCAACCACCCCCTTCGGTCTAATGGAATAAGACCCTTACCTCGCCCTGAGTGCAGCAGAAACTAGGGCGTCTCAGCCCGCACAGTCCTGCAAAAAACTGTGCTCAGAGGGCTGCGTTTCTGAACTCAGGGCTATTTTCATGAGGCCTGTTCATGCCCGTTTCGGCACATGCAGACGTGCTTTTCCAGCATGGGGACGCACAAGCCATGCGCGCCCCCTCCCTTTTGCCAGTATCTGCTAAAAAATGATAAAGAAGCCGTTAATCAGGTCAGGAGGCGGACCATGGAAAGGAACGGCTGGGAAGGCGGGCGGCTACTTATTAATCTTGCTGCCATTGCTGAAAATTATGCGCGGCTTTGTGCACGGGTCAGCCCGGCAGAATGCGGCGCGGCGGTTAAGGCCAACGCATATGGGCTTGGGCTGAAAGAGGTTAGCCAGACCCTGTATGAGGCCGGATGCCGCACGTTTTTCGTCGCCCATCTGGCAGAAGGCGTGGATCTGCGCCGCCTTGTAGGGGAAGACAGCCGCATTTTTGTGCTGCATGGTCCGCCTCCTGGCACGGCCGATGCCTGCCTGACCCACACCCTGCTCCCCGTGCTGAACAGCCTGCATCAGGTGCAGGAATGGCAGGCACTGGCCCACATACAGGGGCGTGCTCTGGCTGCGGCTCTTCAGGTAGATAGCGGCATGTCCCGCTTCGGGCTGACAGAAACTGAGGTGGACTATCTGGCGACCCATCCCCAGAGTCTGACCGGCATTGAGGTCGCACTGGTAATGAGCCATCTGGGCTGTGCCGATACGCCGGACCACCCGCTTAACCGCCACCAGTTCAGCACATTTACAAAGCTGAAGCAGCGCCTGCCTGCAGCGCCCGCCAGCCTTGCTGCATCCTCCGGTATTTTTCTGGGGCCGGAGTGGCATTTTGACCTCGTGCGCCCCGGTGCCGCCCTGTATGGCATTCCGCCCACCGCAGGGCAGCCCAACCCCATGCACCCTACCATCCGGCTTCAGGCTCGCGTTATTCAGACACGGATGGTGCCTGCCGGAGCCTCCGTGGGGTATAGGGCCGCTTTTACTGCGCAGCAGCCTACACCCGTGGCCTTGCTGGGCATTGGGTATGGGGATGGCTTTCCCCGCAGGCTGGGCCAGAAGGGGTTTGTGGTCTGCACGGACTGGCCTGACATCAAATTACCAATAATCGGGCGTATCTCCATGGACTCACTGGCCGTGGACCTCACACCTCTTGCCGCAACTGGTGCTGCTCTACCGCAGCCCGGAGCGATGTTTGACCTGATAGGCCCCCATATCCCTCTGGATGAGGTAGCCTGTCTGGCTGACACCATCAGCTACGAACTTCTGACAGACCTCGGGGCCCGCTACCATCGTTTGCATTACGATCCCCGGAAAGGATGAAATTGTGAAAGTCATCATTCTCGGCGCTGGCGTTATCGGCGTGACATCAGCCTGGTACCTGAACAGGCTGGGCCACGAAGTCACCGTGGTTGATCGCCAGCCGGAACCGGGGCTGGAAACATCCTTTGCCAATGCCGGGCAGGTTTCTCCGGGGTATTCCACGCCGTGGGCGGCCCCCGGCCTGCCCCTTAAGGCACTGGGCTGGATGATGCAGCGGCACAGCCCGCTGGTCATTCGCAAGCGGATTGATTTCGCCATGTTCCGGTGGATCGAACAGCTTCTGAAAAACTGCAACACGCAGGCCTATGACATCAACAAAGGCCGTATGCTGCGTGTGGCCGAATACAGCCGCGACTGTCTGGACGCCCTGCGGGAAGAAACCGGCCTGACCTATGATGACAGGCAGCGCGGGCTGATCCAGCTTTTCCGCACTGATAAGCAGATCGACAAAGCACATCATGACATGAAACTGCTGTCCGACAGCGGCATCCCGCATGCCCTGCTGAACGTGGACCAGATTCTGGAGCACGAACCCGGCCTGTCCCACGCGCGCGGGCTGCTGAAGGGGGGGCTGTCTCTGCCGGGGGATCAGTCAGGGGATGCGCATATCTTCACCCAGCGGCTGGCTAAAATGGCTGCTGCTCAGGGTGTCACCTTCCTATATGACACCACCATCAAGGGCATGGACGCCGCAGCGGATGAGGTCATGTCCATCCGCACCAGCAAGGGCCATTTGCGGGCCGATGCCTATGTGGTGTCCATGGGGAGCTACAGCCCGCTTCTGCTCAAGCCGCTGGGCGTGCATCTGCCGGTTTACCCTGTGAAGGGCTACTCCCTTACCCTGCCGCTGACGGATGAAAGCCACGCCCCGCTCTCCACCGTGAATGATGAAACCTACAAGGTAGCCATCACGCGTCTGGGTAACCGCATCCGCGTGGGCGGCACGGCGGAGCTGGCCGGGTATAACCTGCGCCTCAGCCCGGACCGGCGCGAGACGCTGGAACTCTCATTTTCTGAACTGTTTGGCGGGGGAGATCTTTCCGCCGCCACATACTGGACCGGCCTGCGCCCCTGCACACCGGACGGCACGCCCGTCATTGGCCCGGCCCCGCGCTTTAGCAATCTGTGGCTCAACACCGGCCACGGCACGCTGGGCTGGACCATGGCCTGCGGTTCCGGCCGCATTCTGGCGGATATGATCCACGGCAAAAAACCTGAAATTCCCGCACTGGACCTGTCCATCAGCCGCTATGGCTGAGACAGACCGGGGGGTTTTGCATCTCCTCCATTTTGCGGTGTGATTGACGGCATCCTTATCGTTACATAATGATAATGATA
>NZ_CALLXM010000309.1 GCF_937875265.1 uncultured Acetobacter sp.
TATTTTTGCGAAAGCTGGCCGGGGAGATTGCATGTCGTGAAACGAGGCACGCGCAAGCTCGCCTTGTGACGAGGGTGGTGTGTCATTCAGGGTAAGCCTCTTCCCGAGCGTTACATACCATCGAAGCGGTAGTCGTGGTTAGAACCCGCAGGGGGTGGCGAGAGCAGCCCATATGTAGTGCAAACTGTTCAGAATATGCAGCGCCTATCTGAATGATAAAGCGGCTGAGGCGATCTTTTCGCTGCTTAGACTAATTGCAGGAAAAAGCCCCGATCAGGCTTCTTCCTGCCGAGGGGAGCGTGCTGCGTGCAGCAGGTTATCCATCTGGATATTAACCCCTTTTTCCTGAAGCTTGAGGATATCTACTTCAAGGTCAGCGATTTTACGCTTGCTCCAGAAATGCAGGAAAACGCCAAAGACTGTTGCAGAGACAGCCAGTGCCACGGCGGCAACTTCCAGAAAAAGCATGGTGAGGATCCCGGTGGCAAAATGCTTTGGAAAAAAACGGCCTGCAAGCCTGTTATTGAGTGCATGCAGGCCGATGGAGCAGATGTTAGTTGCTCCGCCCCTGCTGAATGGCGGAAAGCAGCCAGCGGCCCCCACGGGAAGGCCGGATAAAGGTCCAGAGTTCTGTTACGGTCACAGCCTCTGTTGAGCTGCCTTCAATAACCTGCCCGGTTGCGTTGGTAGTCAGGTCAATCAGGCTGTAGCGCATGGCAACTGTGGCGTAATCCATACCGGCTTCCTGCCAGGACTCGGCCAGATCACCCTGAATGAAGTGAACATCAGACACCACATTGCGGGCACCTTGGCTGGCCAGAGTAGCAAGCTGCTGGTTGAAGTAGGAGACCATTTCCGGCGTGGCCATTTGCTGGAGAGCCGGAATATTCTGCTGGTTCCATGCCGTCTGGATGTCCAGCAGGGTCTGCTGGAAAGCCTGATAGTCTGCGCTGGTAATGGCCAGTGAACCGCTGGTGTTCCCCGTAACACCAGCGGGTGCGCCAGCAGGAGCCGGGCCAGATGCTGCCGGGTTCAGGTTAAAGGCAGAAGACCCACCGGAGCGGGAAGAGTTATTGCCGGAAAAGCGGCGAACCAGCCACATCACGACCATAACCACCAGCCCGATCTGGATCATCAGCCCGAAAAAGCTGAACAGGCCGTGCACACCACCCATAAAGCCATGTCCGCTCAGCAGGCCAAACAGGCCAGCCCCTAGCATACCGCCAGCAAGCCCTGTCAGGAACGGGTGGCGGGAGGCCGTGCCCATACCCCGATTGAAGGGTGCACCATAATTATTCTGGTTGGCGTAGCCGTTATAGCCCGGTGCCGGGGTGCGCGGTGCAATGGAGCGGTCCATAGGAGCCGCGCCATAGGGGGTGGTGTTGGTTGTTGGGGGCGCGCTCCATGTCCGGCTGCCTCGGCTGCCCATGGAGCTGCCCTGACCCGGGCGAGCATCGGCATGATGCGCCAGCGGGCCACCAAGCATACTGACGGTCAGAAAAGCTGTTAAAACTGGCGCAAGGAAACGCTTTTTCACGGTGTCTGGTTTCTCCGGACGATGTTAGGCCCCGGCAAGACTCAGGGCATCTACTCTTAATGTGGGGGCGTCACTGCCAAAACGGAACTGCAAATCGTCCGCTAATGTCATGGAAGCGAAAATTTCCAGCAGATTGCCAGCCAGAGTGAACTCTTCCGCAGCTTCGGCAATCTGACCATCACGGATCATGAAGCCCGATGCGCCGCGGCTGTAATCTCCCGTCAGGCCGTTGATGGACGAGCCCATCATTTCCGTAATGTACACGCCTTCCTTGATGTCTGCCATCAGAGCGGCTGGCGTCACGCTGCCAGGCAGGAAGCTGAGATTGCTCGGGGAGGGTGCAGGCTGGCTGGAAGCCCCACGCGCTGCACGGCCGTTGCTCGTCAGGCCAAGATGGCGGGCGCTGCGGGTGTCCAGAATCCAGCTTTGCAGAACACCGTTCTCAACAAGGGTCAGCGGTTTGCCCTGCACGGCCTCGCCATCAAACGGGCGGGAGCGCAGGCCGCGCAGGCGCGTCGGGTCATCCGTGATGGTGATCTCTTTTGCAAAGATCTGCTGGCCGAGCTTGTCCTTCAGGAAGGAGGTGCCGCGTGCAATGGAAGACCCGCTGATAGCCCCCACCAGATGCCCCAGAAAGCTGTTAGCCGCACGGGGATGGAACACAACCGGGTATTTGCCGGTGCGCGGGCGGGTGGGGTTGAGGCGTGCCACAGCATTGCGGCCCGCATTGTGGCCCAGAGTTGCGGCATCATCCAGATCAGCCAGATGGACTGTGCCGTGGTAATCATAATCCCGCTGCATACGGTCACCTTTGCCTGCCAGCACGCAGACAGAGGTGGAATGGCGAGTGCGGGCATAATGGCCCGCAAAATCCTGAGAGGTGACGAGAATCACCTCAGTGCGGCCGAAAGACGCGCTGCTTCCGGCGCTATTGGTCACACCCTCAACGGCCAGAGCGGCTTCCTCTCCCATACGCGCGCGCGCGAGAAGAGCGTTGGTGTCTGGTTCTGCCGTGTCCGTCAGGTCCAGCGCGTTCCGGGTGAGGGTGCCGGTCAGCGCCTGCGGGGCCAGACCGGCATATTTGTCATCTGGCAGCATGCGGGCCATGGCCAGCACCTGCTCAATCAGCCCGTCAAAACGAGCCGGATCCAGCGTGGTGGTGGACACAATGGCGGTTTTCTGGCCTGCAAAAACGCGCAGGCCAAGATCTGTGGTTTCAGAGCGTTCCAGCTCTTCCGTCACACCGTTACGAACCCCCGCGCCCACGGCGGTGCTGGAAACAAAAACCGCATCAGCGGCATCCGCTCCGGCGTTGCGCGCACGGCGGACAAGATCAGAGATCTTTTCGAGGGTTTGTTCACTCATGCCGCGAGTTTCTCCGTAATCGTGTCCAGAGACAGGACGTGTTTAACAGGCCCCAGCGCAGCCAGAGTGGGCCGCTGGGTGAAGATGCGGGTTGCGACGCGGCGGATATCATCCGTCGTGACGGCTTCCACACGGGCCACAGTTTCAGCAACCGGAATCAGGCGGCCAAAAAGCTGAAGCTGGCGGGCAATCTGCTCACACCGGCTGCCAGTGCTTTCCAGAGACATCAGCAGGGATGCCTTGAGCTGCGCACAGGCCCGGGCCAGTTCGTCTTTCCCGACGCTGTGCTGAACTTTTTTCAGTTCTTCCAGCGTGACGGGCACCAGTTCCGCACATTCTTTTTCCCCCGTGCCAGCATAAATGCCGAACACACCGCCATCGAGGAACGGCGCGTTGAAAGAATAGACGGAATAGACCAGCCCGCGCTTTTCACGAATTTCCTGGAACAGGCGGGAAGACATGCCACCACCCAGCAACAGGGAAAGCATAAGGGCTGCGTAGTAATCCGGGTCATTATACCCCACGGAGGGGAAGCCCAGAACCACGTGCGCCTGATCCAGATCTTTTTCCTGCCGGAACTCGCCGCCACCATAAATGGACGGTGTGCCGGGGATGAGCGATGTGGTGCCGAGGTCCGCAAAATGGCGCTCAACCTGCCGCACAACGTCATCGTGGTGCAGGTTGCCAGCAGCCGCCACTACCATGTTGTTCGTGGTGTAATGTGCCCCCATGTAGCGCATTAGCGTTTCACGGCTCATGGAGCGGATCAGGTCTTCCGTGCCCAGTGTGGGGCGGCCCATAGGCTGGTCCGGGTAGGCTGTAGCCTGAAAATGATCAAACACCACGTCATCCGGGGTGTCGTTAGCCTGCCCGATTTCCTGAAGGATCACGCCGCGTTCGCGCTCGATTTCCGTCGGGTCAAATGTGGAATGGGTCAGGATATCACCAATGATATCAATGCCCAGATCCAGATTTTCCTTCAGCAGCTTGACGTAATAGGCGGTCTGTTCCCGTGCGGTGTAGGCATTGATATGCCCGCCCACATTCTCAATTTCCTCAGCAATCTGAAGAGCAGAACGGCGCTCTGTGCCCTTGAAGGCCATGTGTTCCAGAAAATGGGAAACACCGTTTTCTTCCGCGGTTTCATCCCGTGTGCCGGTGGAAACATACGCGCCGAAGGAAACGGTTTCGACGCGCTCCATACGTTCTGTCACAACAATCAGGCCCGAAGGCAGACGGGTCATCTTGATTGGATCGGTCATTCTTATCCTGAAAAGAAAGGCCGCAAGCGCGGCCTGAAGAGAAGGAAGTTAGGGTGTTTTAAGCGTTGGAAAGTACCGCCGCACGCACGGCATCTTTCACGGCATCAGCCGTGGCCGGAACGGTGCGGTAGCGCTCTTCACGCGAATACAAATCAGCCAGATGGGCAGGCAGAGCAGGACGGATGCCGGTTGCAGCGACCATGGCATCGGGGAACTTGGCCGGGTGCGCGGTCGCCATAGCAACCATAGGCACGCCGGATTCACGGAAACGGCGGCCTGCGGCAATGCCAATGGCGCTGTGCGGGTCAGCCAGATAACCGGAGCGGTCATGCAGGCCTTTGATCTCCGCTTCCGTCGCGGCATCATCCAGCGCCAGCCCGGAGAACAGAGCGTGAGCCGTCTCCCACGCTTCAGCCGGAACATCCATATGCCCGGTTGCGCGGAAGCTGGTCATGATGCGGGCGCAGGCCTCGGCATCACGCCCCAGCAGTTCAAACAGCAGACGTTCAAAGTTGGAGGAGACCTGAATATCCATGGATGGCGAAAGGCTGGGCATGACAGATTTCATGGTCATGTCATTCGCGTTCAGGAAGCGGGTCAGAATATCGTTCCTATTGGACCCTACGCACAGATGGCGCACGGGCAGGCCCATTTTACGCGCAGCCCAGGCAGCCAGAATATTACCGAAGTTGCCGGTGGGCACCGCAAAGGAGACTTCCTGTTCCGGTGCGCCAAAGTTCAGCGCGGCATAGACGTAATAAGGAATCTGCGCGGCAATTCTGGCCCAGTTGATGGAATTGACGGCTGAGAGATGCATTTCCTTGCGGAACGGCATGTCTGCAAACAGGGACTTCACCAGATCCTGACAATCGTCAAACGTGCCCTCAATGGCCAGATTGGTCACATTGGGTTCCAGCACCGTAGTCATCTGGCGGCGCTGCACTTCGGACGTGCGGTCCTTGGGGTGCAGAATAACAACAGACAGGCGGTCACGCCCGCGGCAGGCTTCAATGGCGGCAGACCCGGTATCGCCAGAGGTTGCCCCCACAATGGTCACATGGCTGTTGCGCTCAGCCAGAACATGTTCAAACAGCTGGCCAAGCAGCTGCATGGCCATGTCTTTGAAGGCCAGCGTGGGGCCGTGGAACAGTTCCTGCACAAACAGGCCGTCTTCCACCTGCGTGAGCGGGACAATGGCCGGGTGGTCAAACCCGGCATACGCTTTCTCGCACAGGCTGCGCAGTGTGTCGGGGGTAATGTCCTCCCCGACAAACGGCGTCATGATCCGGGCAGCAAGCTCCGGATATGGCAGGCCCCGCATGGCTTGCCACTCGGAGAGTGAAAAGCTGGGCCATGTTTCCGGCAGATACAGGCCGCCATCTTCGGCAAGGCCTGTCAGCAGGACATCAGAGAACGAGAGAGCGGGAGCCTTCCCCCGGGTCGAGATATAGCGCATGGTCAGACTTATACCCTGAATGGAAGACGGCGCGAAGTAGCCTTCTGCATCCAGATGCTCAGGTTGGGGGCGGGGTCGTCGGTAACGTGAGCTGATAAACCGTAACGGGCCAGGTTACAGTCGCCTTGCCGTTCTGGAATGTGGCGCTGTGATCAAGCTGCATGGTGGGTACAAACAGGTGCCCGTGG
>NZ_CALLXM010000310.1 GCF_937875265.1 uncultured Acetobacter sp.
CGAACAATTTTGAAAGACCCGCGCGTTCTTGTGCTTGACGAGGCAACAAGTGCGTTGGACACACATACGGAACAGGAAATTCAGGCGGCTCTGAAAACCGTGTCCGCCCGCCGTACCACGCTTGTTATTGCGCACCGTCTTTCCACCATTGTGGATGCGGACGAAATTCTGGTGATGGGGCAGGGGCGTGTGCTGGAACGTGGGACTCATGAGGCTCTGCTGGACGCTGGTGGGCAGTATGCCGCCATGTGGGCGGCACAGGGGGCGGAAAGGGGAGCAGAGCGCATTGATGGCTAAAGGCCGTCCTTGCGTAAGCCGTTCTGGCGAATCGGATACAGCAGGGTCACATCAGCCACTGTTTTTGAAACTGAAGGAAGAATGAAACTTATGACTGAAACAACCGGAAACACGCCAGCAGAAGAAAATACCTCCAACGAGATGCCGGGCGTGCCGGAAGATCTCGCGCAGTGCGCTATGGTGGTTGAGAGTGCGATGGAGCACCTGCTTAAAGAAAATCACCCGCCTCTGGCCATTGCCTCAGCCCTGCTGGGCGGTTCTCTGGGATTGCTGGCCCGCAGCATGGACCGGGATACCATTCTGCACATTCTCGACTCTGCCGCGCATAGTGTGCGTACCGGCGAGATTCATGCTGCGACACAGGCACAGACCGGCTCTGAAAGTGAGAAAGCCTGAGCTCAACCCTTGACGAAAGGCGCTTGCTCCGCCATAAGCCGCGCCAATCCTGAATGTGGTCGCCGGGCGATTGTCTCGGCCTCTGTTTGTATTAGTTTAAGACAAGGATGAGACAATGTCCCGTCGCTGCCAGATTACCGGCAAAGGCGTTCTGACCGGAAACAACGTCAGTCACGCCAACAACAAAAGCCGTCGCCGTTTCCTGCCTAACCTGCAGGAAGCATCCCTGATGTCCGACATTCTGGGTGCCCCCGTGCACATGCGCGTCACCGCCCGTGGCCTGCGCACCGTTGAGCACAACGGCGGCCTTGACGCCTTCCTGATCAGCACGCCTAACCGCAAGCTGCCGGAAGAAGCTCAGGTCGTGAAGCGCCGCGTTCTGCGCGCTCAGGCCAAAAAGCAGGCAGCCGCTGGCGCCTGATTCAGGGGTTTCCTAACTGCAGCAGGTCCGGGTCCTTCATTTTCTGATGGTCCGGATTTTCTGTGCAGGTGTCTGGCAAGGTGTCAGGCACTTTCGTCTATCTGCCGGTTTCCGGCAGCCGGGCTTCCTGAGTTTATACTAAGGAGCAGCACGGTGTTCGGTAGCCACAGGCGCGAAGGGTTTCCCGTCGCGCCTGACCTGTTTTCTGGAGGTTTTCGTGTCCGCCCAATCCGACCTTTCGAAGATCCGTAATATCGGTATCACCGCGCATATCGACGCGGGCAAGACAACCACGACCGAGCGTATTCTGTATTACACCGGTGTGTCCCATAAAATTGGTGAAGTGCACGACGGCAACACCACGACCGATTACATGGCGCAGGAACGTGAGCGTGGTATTACCATTACCTCCGCTGCTGTGACCTGTGTGTGGAACGACCACCGCATCAACATCATCGATACCCCCGGACATATTGACTTCAACATCGAAGTGAACCGCTCTCTGCGCGTGCTCGATGGTGCTGTGTTCATTATTGAAGGCGTTGCCGGTGTTCAGCCGCAGTCCGAAACCAACTGGCGTCTGGCTGACCGCTACAAGGTTCCGCGCATCATCTTCATCAACAAGCTCGACCGTACTGGCGCGAACTTCTACCGTGCATTCGACACGCTGAAGGAAAAGCTGGACATCGTTGCGATCCCGCTGCAGCTGCCGATTGGTGCAGAAGACCAGTTCCTGGGCGTGGTCGATCTGGTCGAGATGAAAGCAATCATCTGGGAAGGTGGTGAGTTGGGTGCGAAGTTCCACGATGAGGAAATTCCGGCCGACCTGAAGGAAAAGGCTGCTGAAGCCCGCCAGAACCTGCTCGACACCGCTCTGGCTGTCGATAACGCAGCGATGGAAGAATACTTCGAGAACGGCGATGTCTCCGTAGAGACGCTCAAGCGCTGCATCAAGAAGGGCACCATCTCTGGTGAGTTCCGCCCGGTTCTGTGTGGCACGGCCTTCAAGAACAAAGGCGTTCAGCCTCTGCTCGATGGCGTTATTGATTACCTGCCGGCCCCGAACGACGTTGAAGGTATTCGTTGCGCTCCGCCGGAAGGTGAAGAAGACGATGAAACCGCTCAGCCGATCATCCCGGTTGACCCGGATGGCAAGTTTGCTGGTCTGGCCTTCAAAATCATCAACGATAAATATGGCACGCTGACCTTTGTGCGCGTCTATCGTGGTGTGCTGAAGACCGGTGATACCGTGCTGAACACGACCAAGGGCCACAAAGAACGTATTGGCCGTATCTACCAGATGCATGCTGACAAGCGTGAAGAACTGACGGAAGTTCATGCTGGTGATATTGCTGCGTTCGTGGGTCTGAAAGACTCTCAGACGGGTGATACGCTCGCTGATGCGGCTGATCCGGTTGTTCTGGAGCGTATGAGCTTCCCGATCCCGGTTATCGACATCTCTGTTGAGCCGAAAACCAAAGACGGCGTGGAAAAGATGACGCTGGCCCTGCAGAAGCTGGCCAGTGAAGATCCTTCTCTGCAGCTGAAGACGGATCAGGAAACGGGTCAGACCATTCTGTCCGGTATGGGTGAGCTTCACCTCGACATCATCATCGACCGTCTGCGCCGTGAATATGGTGTGGATGCAAATGTTGGTGCACCGCAGGTGGCCTATCGTGAAACCATCTCCAAGCCGCACACGGAAACCTACACCCATAAGAAGCAGTCTGGTGGGTCCGGTCAGTTCGCTGAAGTGAAGATTTCTTTCGAGCCGGTTGAGCGGAACGATGGTATTCACTTCGAGAACAAGGTTGTTGGCGGTACCGTGCCGAAGGAATACATTCCTGCGGTCGAAAAAGGTATCCGTATGCAGTCTTCTACCGGCGTGCTGGCAGGCTTCCCGACTGTGGATTTCAAGTTCACGCTGCTTGACGGTAAGTACCATGACGTTGACTCGTCCGCTCTGGCGTTCGAAATCGCGGCTAAGGCTTGCTTCCGTGAAGGTATGAAACAGGCTGGTCCGGTTATTCTTGAGCCGATCATGGACGTGGAAGTCACCACCCCGAACGATCACGTTGGTGACGTTGTGGGTGATATCAACCGTCGTCGTGGTATGATCCAGAGTCAGGAAACCTCCGGTTCCACGGTTATGGTTCGTTCTCATGTGCCGTTGAAAGAAATGTTCGGTTACATTTCTCACCTGCGTTCCATGACGAAGGGCCGTGCGTCCTTCACCATGCAGTTCCATCACTACGACCCCGTGCCGCGCAACGTGGCAGAAGAGATTATGGCTCAGTCCAAATAAGCCATCCTCTCCGGGATTATCTTCGGATACAGAAAAGCCGCCTCAT
>NZ_CALLXM010000311.1 GCF_937875265.1 uncultured Acetobacter sp.
GTCGATATCAAACCGCAGGCTGCCAGGAATATGGGCTTTTAGAAAAGCCTCGTCCGGGTTGCAGGTTTCTCCGGGTAGAAGTGCCGTGGCGTCCAGAACGCAGAGTGTCGCACGGTCGTCCTGCAGGGCAGCGAGAGCATTTGCGGTGATTAAGGGAGGCATGGCTTTAATCCCATTACGACAACGATAGGCCGTTAAGGGTAAAGCAAGTCTGGACGTAACGAAATTGGCAAGCGTTGAAAAAGCAGCTTTGTCAGACGGCTCCGTGGTGTTCGACCAGAGTTTTCAACTGATCAATGGCTTCCTGCCCTTTCAAAGACGTCTGCCAGAGGGATTCAAGCATACCCTGGTGTGTGGCAACCGCTTCCGGGGAGGACGTGATCATGGCGACCCCGGCAGTGTTCGTTGCGCAGCAATCACACCGGAATGGATTGATTGCTACAGCCATCTGCTCACTACGGCGCATGAAAATGCAGGATGTTGTGGTCACGTTTTTGGGAATGACGCTGAACTGGAGGCCCATTGGCACTGAGTCTATCAAGGTAATGATGTTACGGATTTCCTGAACAGCAACCTGTCTTGCTTTATGCCGTAATGCTTCAGACATTGGGATACCGGCTCCAACACCATGAGTCAGAAATTCGATAATCTGAGCTTCAGGGAGCATGGAGATAATGGATGGTTTACGCTGGCTGTAGAGTGCGCGCCGTTTCGTCTGAGCCAGAACAACGGGTTCGGCTATCAGTGCGCCACCTTCTTCTTTGCCACGCTGAAGGGTATGTGCTTCCAGAAGGATAGCATCGTAGGCAGGTGATGTGACCTGATAGCAAACAGGGCCTGAAACCTGAAGAATCTGCTCGATATCACATTCAATATGTGTGATTTTCTGAAAAAATAAATCCGGAGAACTATAATATTCAATGCCGACGCCAAGTAGCGTCAAAGGCGAAATGTTCAAAAGCTCGGCAAGCCTTTGGACCGTGTCGAGCTTGATAACTTCCCCTTTTTCATACCGGTATAAAGCCGCGCGGGAAACGCCTAGTTGCGCTGCAATTTCATCGGCACGCATCCCAGATTCCAGGCGAAAAGCCCTTAACTGCTGACCAATTTCACCAAGATGCATTGTGACAGCGGTCATAGGTCTCACCTTATGAATCAACGTTTTATGAACAAACTGCTTTATCGAATAGCATCGTTAATAATACGTTAATTAACATACTGTAAAGTCTCGTCAATGCTGTGTTGTGACAATTTGAGATGCCAATTGAGATACGGGGCTACGGTATGTTCCGCTCACGATGCTGAAGGTGCTTCAAGGGGCCAGACAAAGCGCCTGATCCGTGGTTTACTACGTTAATGATGGATGGGCTCACTCTTACAACAGAACGGATTATGCTGGCTTTGCTGCTTGGCGGTATAGCTTACGGGTGTATTATTGTCCTCGCACCGTTCTCATCTGCCATTTTGTGGGCGGGTGTCCTGACATACGCGACGTGGCCAGTATTTCAGTATTTCAGACGCCGCATGAGTGCGCTGGCCGCGAGTCTGATGATGACATTTTTGTGCGCTGTTGGATTTGTTATCCCGCTAGCTTTTCTGGCTTCTACTACCATAGTTGCCAGCCCCCGCTGGGCCTCTCGCCTGAATGCGCTATTCAATTTTTCTCATCAGCTTCCCCCTCTCCCTGATTGGCTGACAGACCTGCCCATGGTCGGGCAGGATCTGGCTAACCAGTGGCAGCACTGGAGTCATAATGTTGATCATCTGGGTGCCGGTTTAAGGCCTTATGCAGGGGATATCATTCAATCCCTGCTGGTGCTTTTCATGCAGGTGGCAAACGGTGCCCTGCATCTGGTTATGGCGTTGTTTATTGCCTTCTTTTTCTGGCTGAGTGGTTCGTCTCTGGGAGATACCCTCAAGGCGGTCATGACCCGTATTGCCGGGCCGCATGCTGGCCGGCATCTGCATATTATTGGTGGTACCGTTCGTGGCACCGTTTATGGTATTCTGGGTACAGCAATCATTCAGGGCATCTTGACGGGGATCGGGTTCTGGCTGACCGGATTGGCAGAGCCAGTCATGTTCGGCGTTTTAGCTGCTTTTCTGGCGGTTCTGCCTATAGGAGCGCCTCTTGTCTGGGTGCCTGCGTCTCTCTGGCTGCTTATTGACCATCATGTTGGAAAAGGAGTTCTTCTGCTCCTCTACGGGCTTTTACTGATCTCTGGTGCCGACCACATTATTCGCCCGCTCTTTATTGCCCGGGGCAGCAAGCTGCCATATCTTCTCACCGTGCTGGGGGTTATTGGTGGTGTGATGGCTTTTGGTGGTCTGGGTATTTTTCTTGGACCTATTTTGCTGGCTGTGGGTTTTACACTAACTGTGGAATTTGCGGCCGAAGAACAGTTACCTGCGCATTCCTCTTCTGACGATCAAAGGAGACTGCCTTCATGAGGCGTCATTTTCTCCGTCTCATCGATAGCCGTCGTCGTAAAAAACCGATCCAACTCATGGTGGCAGGTGAGCAGGGCAGTACTAAAATTATCAGCTGGAATCTGCTGCGTAGAACTGGTGCAACCGTGCATGATGTTGTTGCACTGATTGAGGCTGAAAAACCCGACATTCTTCTGATGCAGGAAGCCACGGCTGAAATTGACGTGTTGCCTGATCTTCTGGGGGGGCATTATGCACGTGCCCCCCTGCCAGGCCGTATTCATGGCCCGGCGTGCTGGAGCCTGACGCCGTTCGCCCGTACGCCGCGGGCCTGTACCATTCCGTCTGGTGCGGTGGTCAAGAGACATGCCCAGATTATTGATTATGGAGCCTTCTCTCTTGCCAATGTGCATTTGTCACATGGGCAAGTGCTCAACCGGCGGCAGTTGCGGCGTATTGCAGCCCTACTCCCTGCGCCATGCGCCATTTTGGGGGATTTCAACCTCGTCGGGCCTACAATGGTACCTGGCTTTACTGATGTTGGGCCAAAAGCCCCGACGCACCGGATGGCGGATCTTCTACCCATCCGTATTGACCGGTGTCTAGTAGAGGGCATGAGTTGCCTGAGCGCCAGAGTTTTACCGGTCTTTGCCTCAGATCACCAGCCAATTTCTGTCCGTCTTCGGCCAGATATCAAGGTATTGGCGTCTGTTGCCTCATAGGTAAGGCATGAACAGACGAGCCGCTGCATCCCGGATCTGGATAAGCTTGTTGCGTTTATCCAGATCATGATGGGTTAGGCGACGATTTCTGTGGTGACAGATGAAATCATCCAGCGTTTCTGCCATCACGACATCATAGGTTTCCATGTTGATCTCGAAATTAAGCCGCAGGCTGCGGATATCGAGGTTGGAGCTCCCAAAAAAAGACCAGGCCCGGTCTACCACCATTAGCTTGGAATGGTTGAAGGGTGGATTGACCATCCAGACGCGCACACCTGCATCCAGCAGCGGAGCAATGTTGGCAGCGCAGGCCCAGTCCAATGGCGGATGATTACTGCGGCGTGGAATAACCACGTCCACCTGCACCCCTCGTAGTGCAGCAAGAGCAAGTTCCGACATCACGCGTGACCCAGGCAGGAAGTAGGGTGTCATTACCCTGACCTGTCGTCTGGCCAAAGTAATAGCCTGCAGCATGGTGTATTCGATTTTTTCAAGGTCAGTATCGGGCCCAGCCGTGACAATCCTGGCGACCGATCCCCCTGCGCTGGTGTGTTCCTTGAAATAGAGAGGGCCTTCTAATGTCTCCTGTGTAACAAAATACCAGTCCCACGCCATGGCTTCGGCAAGCTGTCTGACCACTGGCCCTTCCAGCTGGAAATGAGTATCGGACACCGGGTTAGGTGGTTTTTTTGAAACCAGATTTTCATCGGCGATATTCAATCCGCCCATGAATCCAATCTTGCAGTCAACCACGAGAATCTTTCGATGGTTGCGCAGGTTGATGAAAGGCATGCGCCACGGCAGCATGGAATGCATAAAACGCCCGCACGGCACCCCTGCCCGCCTTAGTCTTCTATAGACGGCAGACAAAAAATAACCGCTCCCGATGCCATCGACCAGAACCCTGACTTTTACACCGCGCTGGTGAGCTGCAATCAGTTTTTCGATAAACAAACCGCCAACCTGGTCATTCCGAAAAATATAGGAACACAGCAGGATACTGTGTTCTGCTGCGTCAATTTCTTTCAGCATTGGGGGGTAGGCCCCGTCGCCGTCATGCAAGGGAACGATACGATTGCCACCGACAAGCGGACGGCTCGTAAGTTTTCCAACCATCATGGCCAGAGGAGCAAACTGCCCATCCAGTTCTCTATTCCAGGACGAGTTAAGGCAATCTTCGAACCGATGAGATGACCGGCCACGAACCAGCTTTTTAGCCAAACGACGTACACGGTTAATTCCGAACATGACATAGAGAATTGTGCCGAGGGCGGGCATAAGAATACAAATACCCATCCAGCCGATGGCCGATGAAGTATTTCTTTTTGTCAGAAGGATATGAAGTGCAACGCTTGTTACCAGCACAAAACGGATGACAGTGACTGTCATCAGAGAAAAATGCGGCAGAATATCAAACGTCATGGGCAAGGTTCATCCTGAAAGGAATAAAATAGTGGCGGTCGGACCTGATACTATCAATAGACAAAGGCTTACCCGGCAGGCGCGTGGTTCAAAAGCTTATCAGGATGGCTTGAGTGCGGAAGAAGCCGTGTCTTCTGCTTGTATAAAGGAAGGCTGGGTTATTCTATTAAAAAGAGCCAGAACGTATCGTGGCGAAATTGATATTGTTATGCGTAAAGGCAGCTTGATTTGCTTTGTTGAAGTAAAAAAACGGCAAACTCTGCGTGGTGCTACGGAGTGTCTGGGCGCTTCTCAGCAAAGGCGCCTTTTTCGGGCAGCGGAGTGTCTGCTGGCGACACATCCACACTGGTCTTACGAGGAACTGAGGTTTGACCTGATTGCAGTTGATGAACAGCACGCTATTCACTGGGTCAAAGATATTATTCGCCAGATGTAGAAAAAGCGCGGTGCCAAAGGCAAGCCGCGCTTTTTAGTAGACTTAGAGGTCTGCAGGCGTCAGGTGCGATGGCGGCGCGCTGAGGCATGTGCCACAACGTGCTTTGTCGTGGCGGGGTGGTAGGAAACCAGATGCACCATGCTACGTGACACACCATGATGAGCAGCAGCCTGCTGATGGCTGACACGCACAAAATGGCTGACATGACGAACATGAACAACTGGTGGCGCCGCTGTAAGAGACGAAAACGTCAGCTTGCTTGCTTCCAGATCAGAAATAACGCGTTCCGCATGCGCTGAAGTGTTCAAGGAAAAAGCGCCAGCGCTTAAACCAATAAAAGCGAAGGCGCAGCGCATAAACGGAAGACGCATCATTAGAAAATCCTACCCCTGTTTGTCTGTTACCAGACTACACAGCCCTTTAATTGCCTGACAACTTAAAAAATCAGGAGGCAGCTTTAAGAGGGATATTTTTTTCCGTCAGAAGGCTCTGCAGTTCACCGGACTGATACATTTCAGTCACAATGTCACACCCACCAATGAATTCCCCTTTAACGTAAAGCTGGGGAATAGTCGGCCAGTTTGAGAAATCCTTGATGCCCTGACGGATGCTGGCATCGGCCAGAATGTTGATGGATTTGAACGGGACGCCAAGATGCTCAAGAATCTGCACCACACGTGCGGAGAAACCGCACTGAGGGAAGTCAGCATCCCCTTTCATGAACAGCGTGACGGGGTTGGCGTCAATTTCTTTCTGAATCTGCTCTTTGACAGTATCCGACATTAACCTGAATCCTTGCTAAAAAAGCGAAAAAATATGCCGTTCAGGGCGTAGACGTCTGCAGCGCGAGAGCATGCAGTTTACCGCCCATGTGACCCTGCAAGGCCTGATAGACAAGCTGGTGCTGCCTGACACGAGTAAGGCCTTTGAACGCCTCACTCACGATAGAACAGGAATAGTGATCCCCGTCTCCGGCCAGATCATCAATCCTGATCTGCGCATCAGGGAAAGCCTGACGAAGATACGTCTCAAGCTCAGTAGTGGACATCGCCATGGCTTACAGGTCCCTTTCAGTCACTCAGCGGGTCATCAGGGCCGGAAAGAAGGCCTCATGCGCGACAACAAGTCGTGCAGCAGATATTGTGACGCCACTGGGTAAAATCAAATCATTTCCGCCTGACTGGCCAATAAGGCGTGCCGGAACTTCCGCCTGTGCCGCACGGGCGCAGAATTCAGCGGCATTGTCCACGCACACCAGATAGCGAGCCTGATCTTCACCAAACCAGAAGGCTTCCGGGCGCATTCCGCTGTCCGGGCTTTCCAGCTCACAGCCTGCACCGCTTGCCATTACCATTTCCGCAACAGCAACCATGATGCCACCGTCAGAAACGTCATGGCAGGCAGAAACCGTGCCGCTGAGAATTTCCTGACGCACAAAATCACCGTTCCGCTTTTCAGCAACCAGATCAACTGGCGGCGGCGGTCCGTCTTCACGGCCAAGAATTTCACGCAGCCAGATTGACTGGCCAAGCTCGCCGCGGGTTTGTCCCACCAGCACAACAGCTTTGCCATCTGACATGCCCAGACCGACAGCTTTCTCCACGTCATCCAGCACACCCAGAGCGCCGATGGCGGGGGTGGGAAGAATGGCCAGAGTTGAACCGTCCGGCTGGCGTGTCTCATTATACAAAGACACGTTGCCGCTCACGACAGGGAAGTCCAGAGCGCGACAAGCATCGCCCATGCCTTCAATCGCTGCGATAAACTGCCCCATGATTTCCGGCTTTTCCGGATTACCAAAATTGAGGTTGTCTGTCACAGCCAGCGGGCGAGCCCCTGTAGCCGTAATATTACGCCATGCTTCAGCTACCGCCTGTGCGCCACCGGTTTTGGGGTCTGCATGGCAATAGCGTGGTGTGCAGTCTGTTGTGATAGCCAGAGCCAGCGATGTGTCTTCAATTTTGACAATCGCAGCGTCAGCCGCACCCGGACGGCGCACCGTCTGACCACCAACCGTGCTGTCATACTGGTTCCACACCCATGCGCGGGATGCGAGATCGGGCGAACCGATCAATTTGATCAGTGTAGCATCCAGAGAAAGAGGGGCGTGCACAGGGCCGAGGGGTTCAGGCACAACCGGCTTGGAGGCCGGGCGATCATAAATCGGAGCCTGATCTGCCAGCGGATCCAGAGGAATATCGGCTTCAACCTGCCCTTTGTGTTTTACCACAATATGGCCTGTTTCGGTCAGGTGCCCGATAATGGCGAAATCCAGTTCCCACTTCTCAAAGATTTTGCGGGCAACTTCAGTGCGGTCTGGCTTGAGGACCATGAGCATGCGTTCCTGACTTTCAGAAAGCATCATCTCATAGGCCGTCATACCCGGCTCACGCTGTGGCACAGCATCCAGATCAAGCTCAATCCCGACGCCACCCTTCCCGGCCATTTCCACTGCGGAAGAGGTCAGGCCAGCAGCCCCCATGTCCTGAATAGCGACAATGGCATCCGTTGCCATCAGCTCCAGACAGGCTTCAATCAGCAGCTTTTCAATGAACGGGTCGCCAACCTGTACGGTTGGGCGCTTCGCCATAGCGTTTTCATCGAACTCGGCGGAGGACATGGTTGCACCATGGATGCCATCACGTCCGGTACGGGAGCCGACGTAAACCACCGGGTTGCCGATCCCTGCAGCAGCCGAAAGGAAAATCCGGTCTTTACGGGCAAGGCCAACGGTCATGGCGTTGACCAGCGGATTACCATCATAGGCCGGGTGGAAGTTGATTTCCCCGCCCACAGTTGGCACGCCCACGCAGTTGCCATACCCACCGATGCCACGCACAGCACCGTCAATAATCTGGCGGGTTCTGGGGGTTTCCGGATTACCAAAGCGCAGGGCGTTCAGGTTAGCAATCGGACGTGCGCCCATGGTGAACACATCACGCAGAATGCCGCCGACACCTGTGGCTGCACCCTGATATGGTTCAATAAAGGATGGGTGGTTATGACTTTCCATCTTGAAGATGGCAGCATAACCCAGCCCGATATCCACTACACCGGCATTTTCCCCCGGACCATGAATAACCCACGGTGCTTTTGTGGGGAGTGTGCGCAGCCATTTGCGGGAGGATTTGTAAGAACAATGCTCGGACCACATGACCGAGAACACGCCAAGCTCTGTCAGGCTGGGCGTGCGGCCCATAATGGACACAACGCGCGCATATTCTTCAGCCGTTAGCCCAAATTCCTGGGCCAGAGAGTCATCAACCGTTTTTTTCACCGGACAAGAGCCTCCACAAGACCTTCAAACAGCGGCAGACCGTCTACGCCGCCCATCAGCGGATCAACCAGATCTTCCGGGTGAGGCATCATGCCGCAAATACGGGAATTTTCGCTCAGAATACCCGCAATGCTGTTCACGCTGCCATTGGGGTTGCTGGCGGTATCGTCAGCCTGAACCTGGCCATTTGGCGTGGCATAGCGAAAGGCCACCAGCCCCTCACCTTCCAGCCGGTCCAGCGTGCTCTGGTCTGCCGTGTAGTTCCCGTCCCCATGGGCCAGCGGTGTGCGGAACACATCGCCTTTCTGCCATTTGTGGGTGAAGGGCGTATCTGTGCGTTCCACGCGCAGATGGCAGTCCTGAGACAGGAAGCGCAGGTCAGCATTTCGCAGAAGGGCACCTGGCAGCAGGCCGGATTCCGTCAGGATCTGAAAGCCGTTGCAGACCCCCAGAATATGACCACCCTTTTGCGCAAAGCTGCGGATTTCCGTCATAATGGGAGAATGGGCCGCCATGGCGCCACAGCGCAGGTAATCCCCGTAGCTGAAGCCACCCGGCAGAACAACCAGATCAATCCCGGTCAGGTCGGTTTCGCGATGCCAGACCATGCGGGGTTCATGCCCGGTAACACGCCGGAGTGCGATAGCCATATCGCGCTCACGGTTGGTGCCCGGGAAAACAACAATCGCTGCTTTCATTTTTTAACGCTACACGGGTAAGAGTCATGCAGAGCCTTGAAGACGCTTTCGCCAACAGGCTTGGACATCGCTTCAGAATTGGTTTTCATCCATGCCAGCACCTTAACGCGCATGGCTGCACCATTTTCTGAAGTCGGGACGCAGAAACCAGCCGGTGCTGACGAGTCCCCTTCATTGCGATCATTGATTTTGGACAGTGAAACAGCGTCCGCCATCCCTGTGATGTAAGCATCACATACGGTAGCACCTGCTGCACGCGTGCAGAGGCGGAGAAAATTACCGGTCTGCATGGGAGAAATGCGCTGAGCATGAGCCAGCGTCGGTGCAAGTAACGCCCCGCCAAGGGCGATCAGGGCAAAGCGCTTCATCCCAGCACCTCAACCGTAAAGTCTTCAATAACAAGATTGGCCAGCAGATCCCGCGCCATATCTTCGGCCTGCTTCTGGACAGCAGCACGGTCCGTGCCATTCACATCCAGATCAATAATCTTGCCAACCCGGACGTCGTTCACGCCCGGAAAACCCAGTGTGTGCAATGCGTGGCCGATGGCTTTCCCCTGTGGGTCAAGCACACCTTCCTTGAGCATGACGGTTACACGTACTTTCATGATGAAGCCCCCGTTCCTGTCGGCATAGTCACTGCATGGTCTCCGGACCCTTCATATCTCCGCCATTGCCTGCTTCCGGCAGAATGCCCAGCCTGCGGGCAACTTCCTGATAGGCTTCACGGACATTGCCCAGGTCACGGCGGAAACGATCCTTATCAAGCTTTTCGCTGGTTTTGGTGTCCCAAAGGCGGCAGTTGTCAGGCGAAATTTCATCCGCCAGCACAATCTGCATATCGTCACCTTCCCAGGAACGACCAAACTCAAGCTTGAAATCTACAAGCTGAATTCCGATACCACCGAACAGACCGCACAGGAAATCATTCACCCGCATGGCCATGGTCGTCATGTCTTCAAGGTCATGCGGACATGCCCATCCAAACGCGATAATGTGGTCTTCAGAGACAAGCGGATCATTCAGCTCGTCATTCTTGTAGTAAAACTCAACAATGGTGCGAGGCAGGCGTGTGCCTTCCTCAATACCGAAGCGCTTGGCAATGCTTCCCGCTGCAATATTGCGGATAACAACTTCAAGCGGAATAATCTCAACTTCCTTCACCAGCTGCTCACGCATGTTGATGCGGCGGATGAAGTGTGTGGGAATGCCGATTTCCTGCAGGCGGAGCATCAGATGCTCGCTAATGCGGTTATTCAGCACGCCCTTGCCGGTAATGACGCCGCTTTTGGCACCGTTTCCAGCCGTAGCATCATCCTTGAAATACTGCACAAGGGTGCCGGGTTCCGGACCTTCAAAAAGGATTTTGGCTTTACCTTCATAAAGCTGGCGGCGACGGGCCATGGTCATCCTTACCTGTCTTGAACTTTGAAACCGATCCCTGCAACCGGTCCGGGGGAAGGACTGTAACCAGCCTTCCCTTCTTTAGGACGCGTCATAGCAGGCTTCCGGCGTGGAAGATATAGGGGCAGCCCCGCTTACAGAGCCGGGCCGGGTTCCCCAAACACTTTCTGATACAGGCCATCCAGCGCCTTCAGATGCTGGCGGCTGTCCATAGCGGCATCCAGCGTTTCAGCAGGAATACGACCGGAAATTTCCGGATCAGCTGCCAGATTTTCACGGAACGTCCGGCCTTCAGATGTGCCGAGCTTGGTCCATGTTTGCATCGCGTTGTGCTGGACAATCCGATAGGCGTCCTCACGGGAGAGCCCAGCGCGGGCCAGAGCCAGCAGAACCTCACCGGAATGCACAACCCCACCAAGGCTTTCGATGTTGGCAGCCATACGATCCGGATAGACAAGCAGTTTGCTCATCATGCCGGCCAGACGGGCCAGCGCGAAGTCCAGACCAATAGTGGCATCAGGGCAGATATTCCGCTCAACCGCAGAGTGGCTGATATCACGTTCATGCCACAGGGCCACGTTTTCCAGTGCCGGGATCACGGCAGAACGCACAAGGCGTGCCATGCCGGTCAGGTTTTCCGTCAGCACAGGGTTCCGCTTATGCGGCATGGCGGACGAGCCCTTCTGGCCCTTATGGAAAAATTCTTCAGCTTCACGCACTTCAGAACGCTGCAAGTGGCGCACTTCAATGGCCAGCCGTTCAATACCGCTGGCAATCACGCCAAGTGCACAGAAGTATGCAGCATGACGGTCACGCGGAATAACCTGTGTGGAAACGGGTTCGGGCGTGAGACCCAGACGTTCAGCCACATAGGTTTCAACGCGCGGGTCCAGATGCGCAAAAGTGCCAACAGCCCCGGAAATGGCGCAGGTGGCAATTTCCGCACGGGCGGTTTCAAGGCGCGCCTTGTTGCGCACGAACTCGGCGTAGTGTCCGGCAAGCTTCAGACCAAAAGACGTCGGCTCGGCATGAATGCCGTGGCTGCGGCCAATGGTCAGAGTATGTTTGTGTTCAAACGCACGGGTGCGCAGGGCATTCAGAACGTCATCAAGGTCTTTCAGCAGCAGGTCTGTCGCCTGCGTCAGCTGCACGGCCAGGCACGTATCCAGAATGTCGGAAGACGTCATGCCCAGATGAACGAAGCGGCTTTCCGGCCCCACTTTTTCAGCGAGCCATGTCAGGAAGGCAATCACATCGTGGCGCGTTTCGGCCTCGATTTCGTCAATACGGGCCAGATCAGCATCGGAGAAAGCGGCCATTGCGGCATCGCCCTTCTCACGCACAACTTTCGCTGCGTCTTTAGGCACAGCGCCGTATTCGGCCATAGCCTCGCAAGCTAGTGCTTCAATCTCAAACCAGATGCGGTAGCGATTTTCAGGCGACCAGATAGCGGCCATGACAGGGCGAGTATAGCGCGGCACCATAACGCGGTGTTCCTCCTGAAAGCAGAATGATGCGGGCTTCTCTACTCGATTTCTAATCCCGCGTCTGCCCGTGAAACAATAAAACTTTGACACTCGGGGCAGTTTCAGGATGTTCAGACCCTTCTCTGCCCGGTCTCAGCCTCTCGAATCGGAGTTTTCGTGCACGGTTTTCTTGATGCTTTCAGCCTGAAAGCCCTTTTTGCGTTCCTTCAGGTCGTGATGATTGATGTCACGCTGGCAGGAGATAATGCCGTCGTTATCGGGCTGGTTGTGCGCTCTCTGCCAACCAGTGAACGGCGGAAGGCTATTTTTGCCGGGATCGCACTGGCAGCTGTTCTCCGTATTCTTATGGCTCTGGTTGCCGTGCAGCTTTTGCAGATTATCGGCTTGACACTGGCTGGTGGGCTGCTGCTGCTCTGGGTCTGCTGGCGCATGTATTGCGAGATGCGGGCCGGGCAGCATGATGATGCCGAAAGTAGCCCCCCACCGGGCAGCTTTGGCAAGGCCGTACTGCGTATTCTACTGGCTGACCTTTCCATGAGTCTGGACAATGTGCTGGCCGTCGCCGGGGCTGCGGCAGAGCATCCGGGTGTTCTGATTGCCGGGCTGGTTCTGTCTGTTCTGCTGATGGGTGTTGCTGCATCCGTTATTGCTCGTCTGCTTGACCGGTATAAATGGATTTCCTGGTTTGGGCTGCTGATTGTTCTGGCTGTGGCGATTGAGCTGATTGTCAAAGGTGGCGGGGAAGTCTGGACACATTTTCCCCTCTTTCACTGAGGGCTGGGCAGAGTTTTTCTCTGCCTTATGGATCGTGACTTGCCAGCGCATGCGGGATCGCTGATCTTTCAGGAATGTCAGTTTCACATTCTTCCGTATGGCGTCGGCAGGCAGCATTGCCGCTGGCTTTTCTGCTTTTAAGTGCGTGTTCAGCACCGTCTGAAACCACGCCCCCTGCGGAATCGTCCGCGCCGGCAGACGTCATGCCGCAGCCTGCGGCATCTCAATCAGCACAGTCTGGCGCGTCAGGCTCGGTTTCAGACCGCCTGACTGTCTGGCTCAGCCTGGTCGGCTCCCAGCATGCCAGCGCGCAAGAGTATGCTGATTTCCTGAAAACGCGCCCGGTCTGGCCACGCTGGCAGCTTTTGCAAAGCCGCATGCAGCAGGC
>NZ_CALLXM010000312.1 GCF_937875265.1 uncultured Acetobacter sp.
ACAACGCCATGCTTCTCGTGGACGGCGAGAAGATGTCCAAGTCACTCGGTAACTTCCTGACAATTCGGGATGTGCTGAATCAGGCTCCCGCAGAAGCGCTGCGCCTGCTGCTGCTGGGGGCACATTATCGCTCAACTCTGAACTATACGCAGGCTGGCTTACAGGAGTCCCGCAAGGTGCTGGACCGGTTCTATCGTGCACTGGCTGCCGGGCCTGTGCCGGAGGTCGCGCCTCCGGAATCCGTGCTGAAAGCTCTGGGGGAAGATCTGAACACGCCTCTGGCGATTGCAGAACTCCACATGCTGGCCGGGCAGGCTCTGGCGGGTGACAGGAATGCCGCAGGGGCTCTGAAAGCCGGTGCAGGCATGCTCGGGCTTTTACAGGAAGATCCGCAAAAATGGTTCAAAGGCGAGATCTCGGATGAAGATGCCGAAATTGACGCCCTGATTGCTGAGCGCACAGCGGCCAAAAAAGCACGGGATTTTGCAAAGGCTGATGCCTTGCGTAACCAGCTACAGGGGCAGGGGATTGTGCTTGAAGATACCAAAGACGGCACCATCTGGAGGCGCGCATGACCGGGCGTGAGGGCGGGGCACCGCTGGAACCCATAGGCAATACGCCGGTTGTTATTCTGGTGCGTCCGCAGCTTGCTGAAAATGTTGGCACTACCGCGCGTGCCATGGCCAATGGCGGCCTGTTTCACCTCAGGCTGGTCAGCCCGCGTGATGGCTGGCCGCAGGAACGTGCCTGGCGCACGGCCTCCGGGGCGGACCGGATTCTGGAAGCCGCCACGGTGCATGACCGCGTGGATGATGCCGTGGCTGACTTGCACCATGTGTTTGCCACCTGCCCGCGCCCGCGCCACATTGTCAAAACCGTGATGACGGCACGCGGAGGGGCGGCGGAATTACGTGCAGCCACTAACCGGGGGTTGAAAGTCGGCCTGCTGTTTGGCCCGGAACGCGCCGGGCTGGATAATGAGGATATGGCGCGGGCTGACGCGCTCATTCGTTACCCGCTGAACCCGGCCTTTATGTCGCTTAATCTGGCGCAGGCCGTCATGATCATGGCGTATGAATGGTGGATGGCGACGGACCAGACTCCGCCACGCACACTCATGACCAATGAAACCCATGTGGCAACCAAAGGTGAGCTGGAAAACTTCATGGGTCATCTGGTGCGTGAGCTGGATGAGTGCGGTTTTCTGCATAATGAGCAGAAGCGCCCCGGCATGGTCCGCAATCTGCGGCACTTTTTCAATCGTGGGGAAGTAACAGAGCAGGAACTGCGCACGCTGCATGGCGTGGTGCGGGAACTGGCACACCCACGCAGAAAGTAACCTGAACGCCCGAACCGCCTGCCTGTATCATGCGGTTCGGTGTGCAGGGGCAGATCTGCGGATAATAATCTGCCCCCGTGCACAATGTGGTGTCAGTCAGCAGCCAGCGGCATGTTGCGGTGTGCCATAGCTGTCGTTACGTGGTCTTCCAGTGCAGCCGTCACCTTGTCTGCCTGTTTGGCAAAGATATGGTCTGCATCAGGGAATACGCGGTAATCCA
>NZ_CALLXM010000313.1 GCF_937875265.1 uncultured Acetobacter sp.
GCATAAGTATAGAGCAGATTATCGGTATTCTTTTTATTATTTTTGGCATTGCAGTTATCGGCTATGCCAGAACACTAAAGAATTAGATTTTCTGAAGATTTATCGTTTTTCTTTGCAAAAAATGCAGCCACAGACGCTCAGTTGGTCTTTTCTTCCCCATAATGCAGAACCGGGTGAGGGAAGAGGATTTAGGGCAATCTGTTTCTCTTCTCGGAATGGATCATGTTGTATCAGCATTTTTCCAAAATACGCCTGAAATTCCTTGTGGTGTTGCCTCTCGTCTGTTTTTCGGCGTGTAAGCCAGACACTGCGCCATTAGCCAAACTTTCTCCTCCTGTCGTAAATGTCATGCAGGTTGAGGGGGATATGCTTCTTCCGCCAGTGTTTACGGGCACATATGGCAGGCGGCGGAGTGTCCCGCTGGCATCAGCTCAGGCAGGCCGGGTGGCGACAGTGCTGGTCACGAGTGGCCAGATTGTGCGCAAAAGTCAGCTTCTTGTCGCGTTTGATAAAAGGGCTGCACAGCAAGTGGTGGCTCAGGCGCAGGGCGAACTAGATGCCGCACGCGCTGAGGCGGCACAGAACGCCACGTTGTTCAGAAGAAGCCGCGGGCTGGATGCCGCAGGGGGCCTTTCAACCGGAACAGTGGAAGAGCGCGCCTTTGCTGCGCAAGCGGCCCGCGGGAAATATGTAGCCGCTCAGGCGAGCCTGTATCAGGCTGAAATTCAGCTGGCAGAAACCGAGGTCCGGGCACCGGAAGACGGGCAGATTGTCAGCGTTTCAGCGGTGCCGGGTGGTGTTATCGGGGCTGGAGGTGAGGCCGTGCGGCTGGTGGCTGGGGAGCCTGAAGTCCATATTCGGACGCTGTCAGATTTCCCTGTCAAAATTGGCGATGAGGCTCAGGTTCAGGTGCAATCTGGCGTGCCGACGCAGCGCATTCATGCAGTCGTGCGTGAGGTGGATGCTGCGGCCGATGAGGCAACCCAGATGCGTGGCGTTCGGCTTGTTCTGGATCGTCCTTTGCCCATTGCAGTCAATGCTCTTGTGACAGTCGTTTTTCTGTCTCGTCCGGGGTCTGAGCTCGTGCGGGTGCCCCTGACAGCTCTTGTGCAGGATGAAAAATCTGGCGCGCATGTCTGGAGCCTGACAAGCGGCCCGCAATCCCGGACTGTTTTGCAACACGTCACGGTCGTTGGCTTGAGAGGAGCTGATGCGCTGGTAAGCGGACTGGCTCCGGGAGAAAAAATTGTAACGAACGGGGCCGATGCCTTGCAGGCAGACCAGGCCGTATCGAGTGCAGATGCAGTGAGTAATGGCTGATGCTGGAGCGTTTTAACGTCTCGCGCTGGGCGGTGCAGCATGCTGCGTTTGTCAGCTTCATGATGGCTGGTCTTTTGCTTGCCGGGATCTACGGATTTATGCATCTGGGGCGTGCGGAAGACCCAGCCTTTACCCTCAAGAACATGATTGTTTCCGCGCAATGGCCCGGAGCAAGTGGAGAGCAGATGCAAAAGCAGGTTGCAGAACCTCTTGAACAGAAACTGCGTAATGTGGAAGCTATTGATATTCTCAGCACCTATTGCGGTGCGTCTGCCTGCGTCACTCAGATTTTCCTCAAAGATGATGAATTAAAGGAGCGGGTGCCCGCAATCTGGCAACAGATCCGCAAGACGCTCGCCGATATAGCGCCTGATCTGCCTTCCGACGTTCAGCTTGCTGCCAATGATGATTATGCAGATGTATACGGCTATGTTTTTGCTCTGACAGGAGGAGAAAATGCAACTCTTATCAGGGCTGCTGACTCCCTTCGGAAAACATTCCAGCGGGTTCATGGGGTTGGAAAAGTTCAGATTAGCGGTGAAATTCCGCAGCAAATTACCGTCGATATCAATTTGAGGCGCCTTGCTTCTGTTGGGCTGAGGTTTGATCAGGTCTCTCAGGCGCTTCACCAGAAAGCTGTTCTGGCCCCCGGCGGGACTGTGGACTCCAGGATGGTTGTTCCTTTGACTGTGGGAGGCCGCCTTGCAGACGTACACTCTATTGAAAACACACCGGTTTCTGGTCAGTCCGGCATTGTGCATGTGGGCGATATCGGGCGTGTCAGCCGTGATTATGCAGACCCGGCACCCGCTCTCGTTCGTTATGGGGGAAAGCCCGCAGTTGTCATTGCTGTGGCTATGGCGCAGGGCGCGGATGGGTTGGCTCTGGGTAAAGCTTTGCATCAGGCTGCGGCAGAGGGTGCTGAAACGCTGCCTGCGGGACTGAAACTGACGCAGGTGGAAGACCAGAGCCTCGTCATCCGGGAAGCGGTCAATACTTTCCTGATCAAGTTTGTGGTGGCGCTGACGGTTGTTCTGCTGGTGGCGTTTGTCAGTCTGGGGTGGCGTTCGGGCATAATCGTCGCGTTTTCCGTGCCTCTGACGCTCTCTGGTGTGGCCCTTTATATGGGCATGAAGACGATTGGTCTGGACCGGATTTCTCTCGGTGCATTGATCCTCTCACTCGGCCTTCTGGTCGATGATGCCATCATCAGTATTGAAGCGATGGTCGTTCAGCTTGAATTAG
>NZ_CALLXM010000314.1 GCF_937875265.1 uncultured Acetobacter sp.
ATCGGTGGCCTGAAAGTGGTAACGGAAAATGGCTGGTTTGCCGCCCGCCCCTCCGGCACGGAAGATGTTTACAAAATCTATGCCGAGAGCTTCAAAAGCGAAGAGCACCTGCTCGCCATTCAGACAGAAGCACACGCCGCTATTTCCAAAGTTTTCGCATCCTGATTAATACAGTGTCGGTTTTACTCATTAGCTGAGTAAAACCGACACGTTCTGTTGTTTTATACGTCTACCCAAACGATCCATTTACTTACTGTCGTGACGAGCGCAAAGCTACAGTCTTACGCCCCCTTTTCCCTAGGATATAGTTTGGTGTTTTGACGTTTGAAATCATGCTTTCGATGGACCGAAACGCATGTCATTACACTGAAAACAATCAGAATAAATGCTGTAGCCTCAAGAGGACGAGGCCATCGCTTTTCCCAAAACGATCCGTAAATCAAAGCAAAAAGTGTCTCAAACAGAATCATCTGCCCTGTCATGGTCAAGGGAAGCAGGCGACTCATGCGATTCCATAAAGCATTACCAAAAAGAGAAGCGGTGATTGCTACAGCAATTGAGACCACTCCAATCCGCATCCACTGCTCTACTCCATGATGGAGATGGCCGCTTAGAAGCGCTGCGGGAATTAGCAGAACCGCCTGAGCACCAGTCACAAGACCCATCAGCAGATTCCAGTCATGAACAGACACTGTATTCAGACGTGAAAGGCTGCGGCTATTGCCAACAGCATAGGTCGTCCAAGATGCAAGGGCAGCTATAGCCCATAGAAGACCCATACCTGACTGAGAGGTTGCTCCTGGCGCTGCAACTGCTTGCCAGGCAATGCAGACACCGCCTGCGATACACAACAAAAGCGATGGCAGGAGCATTGCAAGAGAAACGGCTCCCTTCTCCCGGCTTCCTATAATGGTCACCACAACAGGCAGAAAGCCAATTACCAGTGAGGTAAGAGCTATGCCCCCCTTCTGTATGGCTGTAGAAAGTAGAATGTAATACAGAGTATTTCCAAACAGAGAGAGCCTGAACAACGCCTGCCAGTCCTGTTTTTTGAGATGAAACCGCAGAATTTTCCAACGCGGTATAATCATCACACTGGCCATCCCGCCATATGCCAGATAACGCCCTATAGCCAGTTGAAGCGGCGTAAAATCCCTAACAAGTTCTGGTGCAAGAAATATCAGCCCCCATAAGGCACCTGCACCGACACCGCACAACGTGCCTAAAGGAATATTGTGGCTCGCTCCACTCTCTTTCTCTGCTTCCATATTCACCACGATGGGATCTCCTTTTGAAGAGACATATCATCGAAGGCTTGGGTTTTGCGCAAAATGATTCTGGAAGCACCCGCCGTCCCCTTATCACTCTGGACCGAGTAAAAGCACAATATGAGATAACCATATAGAACTTGCGAATCATAACGCGGACTAATAAAGTCTGCGTATGTCACTTTATGGCGCAAGCTCCGAATATGTCCTGCACAGCCTGCTATGGCTCGTCGACAACCCCGAACCTGTCAGCAGCCTCGATCTGGCAGAACTTCAAAACATTCCGGCGGCATTTATCGCCAAACTTCTTCCCAAGCTTGAAAAAGCAGGCCTTCTTACAGCCTCCGAAGGGCTAAAGGGCGGCTACAGGCTGGCTCAGTCCGCCGCAGACATCAGCATACTGGCGGTTGTCGATGCTGTTGAAGGCAGAAAGAGTCTTTTCAATTGTCAGGAAATTCGTGGCCGATGCGCTCTCTTTAATGAGCAGCCCCCACAATGGGCAACGCAAGGCCTTTGCGGAATCCACGCTGTCATGCTGCGCGCCGAGCAGACAATGCGGCAGGAACTGTCTCAGACCTCACTGGCTGATCTGGCAAAATCTGTCAGGGACAAAGCCCCTGTTCCATTTCTGGGAGACGCACAATCCTGGCTCGACGAACGCGCACAAACCCGCCGCACGAGCAAAGTCAGACAACGTAGACGCTCGGACAGACCCTGACTCTGGTCCATCCTCATAAAACAGGAAAATCAAATAATGCCAAAACTCATTGTTCTCGCTGCTACTGCCTCATTCTTTCTGGCTTTTCCTTCTCATGCAGCAACAACCGTAACTCCGCTGCTCTCCCATGCTTTGCAAGACGTTCCAAACAAGGAAGGCGCTATGTTGACTGTCGACTACCCGCCTGGAGGGGCGGACCCGATCCACAGACATAATGCTTCCGTGTTTGTTTATGTGCTGAAAGGGAGCATTGTCATGCAGGTTAAAGGTAGCGCGCCTGTAACATTGAAGGAAGGGCAGACGTTTTTTGAAGGACCTAATGATATTCATCTTATAGGCCGCAATGCCAGCCAGACAGAACCGGCCCGTTTTCTTGCATTTTTTGTCAAAAATAAATCAGCTCCTTTCGTTTTTTCTGCCAAATAAATTATAGGAATTTGCATAATGAAGGTTCTTGTTGCTGGTGCTAGCGGTGCATTGGGGCAACCACTGATCAAGCGGCTGCGCGCTGCGGGACACGAGGTCTGGGGTCTTGCTCAGCGACCTGAAAGCCTTGACGCTATCGAAAGGCTTGGCGCCTATCCTGTAAAAAGCAATGCGCTAGACCGGTCTGATGTTTTTGCAGTTCTTGAAAAAATCCGACCAGATACGGTGATCGACCAGCTCACCTCTCTTCCCGCCAGCCCATTTGATTTACCCAAGAGATTGCCTGCCGACCGTAAGCTGCGCCTGGAAGGAGGGGGAAATCTGTTTGATGCTGCTCAAACATGGAAGGTGAAGCGGTATATACAGCAGTCCTGCGGCTTCTATTTAGATGGGAAAGGCCAGTTAAGCACGGAATCCTCCCCACTTAGAACCGTGGCTCCCGGATCTATTGGAGAAAGTTCACGGATGTATGCTGCTCTGGAAAAGCGGCTCTTAAGCTCTCCCGCACTGGAAGGTGTCGGATTACGGTATGGTTTTTTCTATGGACCAGGAACCTGGTACTGGCCTGATGGCGCTTTCAGCAC
>NZ_CALLXM010000315.1 GCF_937875265.1 uncultured Acetobacter sp.
TTTACAAATCGTTTTGTCACTCTAACGCATGGCGTAAAAAAGGCCATTGCAACAGGAACAGGGCCCCGCCGCAATGGCCTTCCGGCATTCGTCCCTGTTGGGATCAGTAATTCAGCGTAATGCCACCATATCCGGCGCGGCCCGGCTGGAGGTAGCCCACCGGGTTTTCATACTGCCGGTTAAGCAGGTTATCAGCCCGCGCAAAAACTGAGATATAGCGGTTAACTTTGTAGTTCGCAGCCAGATCAATCGTGAAGTATCCATGCCCTTTGGCACAGGTATCGCAATAATTTTCACCCACCAGAGGGTAATCCCGCCAGCCACTGGTGTAGAGAATATTGCCAGACAGCGTGAAGTCCTTCACCGGGGACCATGTGGTGTTGAAATTGAACTTATGCTGCGGACGGCGCTGAAGCAGCATATCATTTTCCGTATCGCGCGCGTGGGTCCAGGTGTAGTTCAGCGCAAAGCTGAGCGTATCCAGCGCCTTCCAGTCCAGAAACGCTTCAACGCCATACATCCGTGCATGGCCAACATTGCCGTAGGAATAAATATACTGATACGCGCCCTCAGAAGCCACCATGGAGCCGGTGGACTGGATCAGATTGCGCACCTTGTTATCATACCACGTGGCGCCAAAATGCAGTTTGTCATGAAGCAGTTTTTGCTCAACGCCCACATCATAGCCAATCATGGTTTCGGCCTTCAGGTTGGGGTTACCCTCTTCACCCCATCCAGCCCCACGCTGATTGACAAACAGCTGATACAGAGACGGCGCATGGAAGCCTGACCCTGCGCTGGCTTTAATAATGGTGCCGGTATTGGGCACATGAATGGCCGGAGCCACACGCCATGTCACATGGTTGCCGTAGCGGGAATTGGCATCATACCGCACATTGGCCGCACCATAGAGAATGCGGTTCCAGTTGCCTTCATACTGCCCGTAGCCCGCCGTGGTATCCATGCCTGCCGTGGTGTGCACAGGCTCGGTCGGGTCATCTGTCGCGACATTGATACTATCGTGAAAATGCTCGGCACCAACAAGAAGCGTTCCGTATTTCCGCAGGTCCACTGTGCCGTGCCAGTCCACCTTCAGGCGGGTGGAACGGTAATAATCAGGGTCCGTCATGGCGGGCTCACCATCCGCATAGGACCCTTCCTGCATGTAACGGCGGCGGTTGGTCATGTAGCCAAGGCCCAGAACCTGATCAAACCGCCCCCCAAAAGAGGACAGATGCGCTGTGCCGCGCACAACGGCTTCATTCTGCGTGTTCTGGTCCCGCAGAAGCTGGTCGCCGTTATACGGCGTAAACATCTGATCATAGGCTGTGTAGGTGTGGTAATTGGCCTGTATGAGCCGTGCCGTCAGCCCGAGGTCAAAGCTATGGGTAATGTCGTACCCCAGTTTGACGTTTGCGCTCCGGTTATCATTCCGGTCTCCTGAACGACGCTGGGCGTGAGTGGCTTCATTATAGTTCTCGATATAACGAGGAATTTCATGAAACCCTTCGGTGCGGTAATGGGATAGCACAACGTTATAATGGAAGCGCCCGGTACTCCCTGCTGCCCCGAAGGCCTGATTAAACGTGCCGTAGGAACCACCTTCAATCCGCACAAACGGCTTGAAGCGTCCTTCACCCTGCTTGGTGTTGATATCAATCACCCCGGCCATGGCATCCGCGCCGTACAGGCCACTTTGCGGGCCGCGCAGAATTTCAATGGAGCCAATGCCGTCTGTCACAAACTGCCCGGCATCGAACGCATTACTGGCGGAACTGCCATCATTCACGTCCATGCCGTCAATACGCACCTTCACATCGTTGGCGTTTGCCCCACGCATGAAAATGGATGTTGTGCCGCCAAA
>NZ_CALLXM010000316.1 GCF_937875265.1 uncultured Acetobacter sp.
GGGGCAGGGACCAGATTGCTGGATGATTCCGCCGTTGGTCGCCTGCAATCCTGGCGCTGGCCGGGCAATGTGCGTGAGCTTGAAAACCTCATGCGGCGCATTGTGGCCCTTTATCCGCAGGAAACCATCAGCAGTGATCTGATTGATGCGGAACTGGCTGAGCCGCTGGCGCATGAGGCGATTACGGAAAAAACGACAGTGGAAGAACCTCTGTCCGATGCAATTTCCCGCCATATCATGCGGTATCTAACCGCAGGGCGGGAGGGGATGCCCTTGCATGATCTGTATGCGCGTGTGATTGCAGAGGTGGAACGACCTCTCATTCAGATGACATTGCAGGAAACGCGTGGAAATCAGATCAAGGCTGCGGCCATGCTGGGGCTAAATCGCAATACGCTGCGTAAGAAAATTCGTGAGCTTGAAATTCCCGTTGTGCGCGGTGTGGTCTAACCTGCCTGCATGCAGCGCTTTCTCTCTTCCTTGAATACCTTTCTGGCCCGCACCCGGTTCCATTGGCTTCTGAAGTCTCTGGAACGGAAAAGTGTGGCTCTCACGCTGGCAGCTCTGGCGCTTTGCCTTGGTTTTGCAACCTTTGTGGTGCTGTCCGGCGGCATGTCCTTCGGCTATTATGCGATCATTGAGCCGCTAGTGGTGGTGCTGAACAGTCTGGTTCTGGGGCTGCTTCTGTTGGCGGTGGCTGTGCGTGTGGGGCCGATGCTGGTCGAGCACCGTAAAGGGCTGGCCGGGGCCAGACTCCATGTCCGGCTGGTGACGCTGTTTGGTATTGTGGCTGTTGCGCCAACTCTGGTGGTGGGCGTGTTTGCTACCCTGTTTTTTCATTACGGCATTCAGATCTGGTTTTCCGACAGGGTGAACACGGCGCTGAATGAAGCGATGGAAGCGTCCCGCGGGTATCTGACGGAACATAACGCCAATATCCGCACCGATGCGTTCTCCATGTCCAACTACATCATGAGTGCGCAGAACGAGCTGGCAGCCAGCGGCATGAACCTGTTGCAAGACCATGATGCACTGGGGGAAATGCTGGACAGTCAGGCCACCATGCGCGGGCTGACAGATGCGCTGGTGTATGACCCCATTACCAACAAGATTGTTGCCTCCGGCGGCCTGATGAGTCGGGCTGGGGATCAGGCCCTGCCACCCCCGGCAGCCACCCTGATGGCGCGCTCCAATGATGTTGCCATTCTCGACTCTCCGGATGAGCGGACGGTTCGGGCTGTGGTGGAACTCTCCCAGACCCCGGCGCTAATGCTGGTGATTACTCGCCTGGTGGACCCCGCCATTCTGGAACACATGCACCGCACGGAAAAAGTCATTGCGGATTATCGGCGGCTCAACGGGAACCGGGCCAAGATCCAGCTGACATTTGTGCTTATTTTTGCGCTGGTCGCTCTGCTGGTGCTGGCTTCTGCGGCACTGATTGGTCTGGCTCTGGCAAACCAGATTGCCAAACCACTTGGCCTGCTGATTTTGGCTGCCCGCCGCATTAGTGAGGGCGATCTCGGCGTGCATGTGCCCGAGGCCAACCGGGATGATGAGGTGACAAGCCTGTCCCGGGCCTTTAACCGCATGACGGAGCAGCTGGCCAGCCAGCGGTCGGAACTGATGGCTGCTTACGGGCAGATTAATGAACGACGTCGGTTTACGGAAGCGGTTCTGTCTGGCGTGTCTGCGGGGGTGATCGGGCTGGATGTGGAGCAGCGGATTGAGCTGCCCAACCGTGCAGCCAGCGTGCTGCTGCAAACTGACCTGATGGATGCCATTGGCGAATCTCTGGCAACGCGGGTGCCGGCCTTTGCGGAACTGCTGGCCGATGTGCGCTCTGTGCCTGACCAGGTGATTACGCGGGAAGTACAGACAGGGCCGGAGACCAGCCGCCGCATGCTGCTGGTGCGTATTGGTGCAGAGCTGCGCGGGACTGTCACGGAAGGCTACGTGATGACCTTTGATGACATCACGGCCTTGCAGCAGGCGCAGCGGAAAGCGGCATGGGCCGATGTGGCGCGCCGCATCGCGCATGAGATCAAAAACCCGCTGACCCCGATTCAGCTTGCAGCGGAGCGGCTGAAGCGCCGCTTCCTGCGCGAAATTACGTCTGACCCGGAAACGTTTGCACAGTGTGCAGATACCATTGTCCGGCAGGTGGGGGATATCGGGCGGATGGTGGATGAGTTTTCTGCTTTTGCACGCATGCCTCAGCCGGTCATGACGAATGAGGATCTCTCCCGTATTGTAAGGGAAGTTCTGGTGTTGCAGCGCAATGCACACCCTGAAATTACCTATCATGTCAGCTTGCCGGACAGAGGGCCGGTGGTGCGGTGTGACAGGCGGCTGATCAGCCAGGCATTGATCAACCTGTTGCAGAATGCAGCCGATGCCATTGCCATGACAGCAAAACAGGGTGATGTTGAGCGCATGGGCTCAAACGCAGCCAGTGCGGTATGGATTGACCTGAAGGACATTGAAGACAGCGTCGAAATTTCTGTTGCAGATAACGGCGTTGGCCTGCCTTCGGGCGACAGGCATCGGCTGACCGAGCCTTACGTGACGCACAAGGCTAAGGGCACCGGACTTGGTCTGGCCATTGTCAAAAAGATTATGGAAGACCATGGGGGTGCGGTGCGTCTGGAAGACAGGGCGGAGGAAACAGGGACTGTGGCTATTCTGATTTTGCCGATGAAGGACGATCATGGCTCATGAAATCCTGATTGTTGACGATGAGCCCGATATTCGGATGCTCATTGAGGGCATTCTTGAAGATGAAGGCTATGAAACGCGGGTTGCTGCGACATCTGATGCGGCCATAGCCGCGTTCCGGGCGCGCAGGCCTTCTCTGGTTATTCTGGATGTCTGGTTGCGGGACTCTCAGTTGGATGGGCTGGGTATTCTTAATGTTCTGCATTCGGAGGAACCTTCTGTGCCGGTGATCATGATTTCCGGTCACGGCACTATTGAGACAGCCGTCGCAGCCCTCCAGCACGGCGCATACGACTTTATTGAAAAGCCGTTTCAGGCCGACCGTCTGCTGGTGGTGGTGCGGCGCGCGCTTGAAGCCTCCCGGCTGGCCCGGGAAAATGAGGAGCTGCGCCTGCGTGCGGGGCAGGACACGGAGCTGTTTGGTAACAGCGCTCTGATTACTGCTGTCCGTGGTCAGATTGAGCGGGTGGCTCCCACAGGCTCCCGCGTACTGATTACAGGTGGCCCTGGCTCCGGCAAGGAAGTGGCAGCCCGCATGATCCATGCGCGTTCCCGCCGCACCGATGGGCCGTTTGTGGCTTTGAACTGCGCTATTCTGGCCCCCAACCGCTTTGAGGAAGAGTTGTTCGGGCTGGAAGGGGCTGCTGATGGCACGGGCCGACGCACGGGTGTGCTGGAACGGGCGCATGGCGGCACGTTGGTGCTGGATGAAGTGGCTGATATGCCGCTGGAAACGCAGGGCAAGATTGTGCGCGCCCTGCAGGATCAGACTTTTGAGCGGCTGGGTGGATCTACCCGCGTCAAAGTGGACATCCGCGTTCTGGCAACCACCAACCGGGATCTTCAGGGTGAGATCATGGCCGGGCGCTTCCGGGAAGATTTGTATTACCGGCTGGCTGTTGTGCCGTTGCGTTTACCGGGGCTACGGGAGCGGCGGGATGATATTCCCGGTCTGGCAGAACTCTTTCTGCGCCGCGCGGCGGAGATGGCAGGTCTGCCCCAGCGTGAACTCTCAGCTGATGCCGTTGCAGCCCTGCAGGCGTATGACTGGCCGGGGAATGCGCGTGAACTGCGCAACCTGATGGAACGCGTGCTGATCATGATGCCGGGGAACAGTGTGGAGCCAATCCGCGCGGAAATGCTGCCTTCCACCATAGGGGAAGGTGCTCCGGCGCTGCTTAAATTTGATGCCTCAGCAGACGTTATGAGCCTGCCGTTGCGTGAGGCTCGTGATATGTTTGAGACACAGTACTTACAGGCACAATTGCTCCGTTTTGGGGGTAATATCAGCCGGACTGCCATATTTGTTGGGATGGAACGGAGTGCACTGCATCGCAAACTCAAGCAGCTTGGTGTAACATCCGAGGAACGAGGGGTCGGTTGACGTGCTTGCAGTCACTCTGCAAGTCATCTTCCGGCTATAACAAAAAAAATGAGAATAGGGCCTCCCACCGTGGATAAGGACACCGGATACAATGTGCAGGACGCGTTTCTAAGTCAGATTCGCCGTTCGCGCTCATCTGTGACAGTTTTTCTTGTGAATGGCGTAAAATTGCAGGGCAATATTACGTGGTTTGATGATGCCGCCGTTTTGCTGAAACGTGATGAGCAAACACAGCTGATTTACAAGCACGCCATCAGCACGGTCATGCCGACTGTGCCTATCAATATTTTTGAAGCACCAACCTCTGGTGCTCAGACAGACAGAGAGCCCACACTTGGCGACGATTTTATCTGATACACAACCCGTTGCCACCCGTGGCGCGGTTATCCTCCCTTGGGAAAGATCTGCGCACGATCAGGATGTAAGGGCAGCGGAAGCCCGGCTGGAAGAGGCTGTTGGTCTGGCGGCATCCATCGGGCTGGTCATTGTTTTACAGGCCACACTGCTCCTGCGGACCAGACGCTCCGCGACCTTGCTGGGTAAGGGCCAGGTCGATTCGCTCAAAATTGCCGTACAGGCTGATAACATCAATGTTCTGGTGGTCGATGCCCGGCTCAGCCCGGCCCAGCAGCGCAATCTGGAAACGGAACTGGGCTGCAAGGTTATTGACCGTACCGGCCTGATTCTGGATATTTTTGGCGCGCGTGCTGCCACCAAGGAAGGCACGCTTCAGGTCGAGCTGGCGCATCTGGAATACCAGCGTTCCCGGCTTGTGCGTTTGTGGACCCATCTGGAACGTCAGCGCGGGGGCTTCGGCTTTCTGGGCGGTCCTGGTGAAACACAGATTGAGGCCGATCGCCGGATGATTGGTGACCGGATTGTACGGCTGAAGAAAGATCTGGAGCAGGTGCGCCGCACACGCGGGCTGCATCGGCAGGCGCGCAAGCGGGTGCCATTCCCGGTTGTGGCGCTGGTTGGTTATACCAA
>NZ_CALLXM010000317.1 GCF_937875265.1 uncultured Acetobacter sp.
CAAAAACCTCCACATCAATCAGCACCCCGCTTTCTGTTTCCAGAATAACAAGCTGCGGGTCCTGCAATGCGGTATCCGCTTTAGAGGTAGGGCGAGGGTAGAGAACCCGTGCTGCGGTAAAGCTTTCCCCCAAGAGCCAGTGAAACGTGTTGAGATCATGAATGAGCGTTTCACTGATCAGCATTTCGCGCGTGTAATGCGGCCCGGATGTCGGGTTGCGATGGGCCGCATGGGCTAACAGAATTTTACCAACTGTCTTTTTGGAAACAAGAGATTTCAGTTCCTGATAGCCCTCATCATAAGGGCGCATGAACCCGACCTGCACTAACTTCTTTCCGGCGGCCTGCTCTGCTTCCAGAATGCGCTCACATCCCTTTGCCGTTGTGGCGAGTGGCTTTTCGCAGAACACATATTTGCCAGCCTGAATGGCTTTAAGGACAAGATCCTCATGCGTCTGACTGGCGGAGGAAATGACAACAGCATCTACTTGAGTGCTTGCAATCAGGTCCTCAGGTGTGGCGGTTATCAGAGCATCAGGCGCGAACTGACCCGCAACTTTTTCAGCGCGAGACCGGGTGCGATTGTAAAGGGCTGAAACAGTTGCGCCAGAAATGATGTTTGCGCATCGTCTGACATGGTCAGCACCGAGGTCCCCCGTGCCGATAAACCCAAGACGAACGGTCATGACTTATCCTTTCTGCGGGGTGGAAGGAACCGTCTGGCCGGTGCCAGATGATTTGGAGGGAGAAAGAGGCAGGCCGATCTCGCGCAGCGGGAGGTTTGCTTTGACGCGCTGCTCAATTTCTTCCAGTGAGCAGCCTTTGGTTTCAGGCACCAGAAAATAAGCGATCAGGAAGAACACTGCGTTAAAGCCAGAGAGCAGCCAGAAAATCCCGTAATCACCAATCACGCTCATAACTGATAAAAAGACGTTGCTGATCAGCCAGTTTGTAATCCAGTTGGCAAAGGTTGAGCAGGCAATGGCCAGACTCCGGCCCTGAAGAGGCTGGATTTCCGTGCACATGGTCCAGGGAATGGGGCCTTCGCCGGTCGCAAATCCCAGAGTGAAGACAACCAGCAGAGTGATAATGGCCACTCCGGCAAAGCTGCCTCCAGCATGGGAGAAGAGCAGGAGGCCGAAAAGTGCGAGGCTGATGGTGGCTATAATGGTACTGAGGAGCAACAGCGGGCGGCGGCCCCATCGGTCAATTAGCAGGATAGCAGCACCGGTCGCGACCATATTGGCCAGACCAAGCAGTGTGGTACACCATACGGCGGCCTGTGCAGAAAAATGCAGATTTTCCAGAATGTGCGGGGCGTAGTACAGCAGAATATTAATGCCTGCCAGCTGCTGGAACATCTGGAGCAGAATGCCCAGCGTGAAGGTTTTTCTGAACCCTGGAGAGGATTTTAACAAAGCAAGCCCACTGCCGCTGGTTTTTTTAAGATTCTGCTCAATCCGGTTCAGTTCTTCCGTTGCGCGCTGTTTTGACCCCCGCACTTTTTGCAAAACACCATGTGCTTCATGCTTGCGGCCCTGCATGGCAAGCCAGCGGGGGGAATAAGGGACCTGTGTTGTGGCAAGAATGAAAATGATGGTGGGGACAGCCAGAATGCCCAGCATCCACCGCCAGTGGCCGCCATAAGAGAGCAGGCTGTCAGATAAAAGTGCCAGCAGCATGCCGCCGGTAATAACCAGCTGGTAGATGGAAATCATCTTCCCGCGTCGGCTCTTTTCCGTAATTTCAGCGATGTAAAGCGGGGCGGAGAAAGAGGCAAACCCCACGCCAATGCCCAGGAAGACACGCCCGGCAATCATAACCGGAATAGAGGGAGCCAGTGAGCAGAGCGCCGTGCCAATCAGGAAGAGCAAGCCTGCGTAAAACATTGCTCCGCGTCGGCCGCGATGTTTTGAAACGGGGATGGCAAGCAGGGACCCGCCAGCGGCACCCAGCATCAGGGAGGAGACAATCCATTCCTGAGCGCGATCCGCTGCGTGGAGTTCGGCTCCCATAAATTTCAGGGCTCCGGCAATGACGCCTGTATCCAGCCCAAACATAAGCCCGGCAAGGCCAGCAGCTCCCGCAAAAAGAAAGGCGTTTTGCCGCCCCTGACGCAAGCTTTCCGGGTCCGGCTGGCAGGACGGGTCTGGAGGTGCGGTTGTCACGTATAACGCCCTTTCTGGTTGTTGCAATTACAACGAGGAACGGTTTGTTACAGTGTGAGTTCCGATAACAAGGGAATGCTGTTGGGATATTCCCGAAAAGGTTATAAAAAACCCCCGCCGGATGACGAGGGTTTTTAAAAATCAGAATTTATTAAGGATCAAGGTTTGATCCACTCCGGGTGGTGCGGCACCGTGATATCACGCCCTTTAAGCATCATGTCCCAATACACCCGCGGGAAGACGGTGGTTTTCAGGAACCATGCAAACCGGCTCGGCTTGCGCTGGTCATAGGGAAAGCTGGGGGCGGGTTTGCCGCCATACAGGAATTCCGCCAGAACAATTTTGCCGTAGCCGACCGTCAGCGGGCAGGCACCGTAACCATCATAAACGCCGGTCAGCGGTTTGCCATCCAGAGAGGCAAGAAGATTTGCCGTGATGACCGGGGTCTGGGCGCGGGCTGCGGCCATAGTCTTGGCGTTGGAGGTGCCAATTACATCCCCCAGCCCGAAGATGGCGTCATATTTAGTGTGGCGCAGAGTGGACGGGTCCACATCCACCCACCCGCCTGCATTAGCCAGCGGGCTTTTTTTGACAAAGTCAGGCGCGCTCTGTGGCGGCGTGACGTGCAGCATGTCAAAATCTTTGACCACATTTTCAGTTTTGCCGTCCGGGCCAGTCACGGCAAAGGTGGCTTTGCGTTCCGGGCCGTTCACGGCAATCAAAGTGTGCTTGTACTGGAGGTTGATGCCGTAATAATCCACAGCCTGCTGAAGGGCAGGGCGATAATACGCCACACCAAACAGGGCATCGCCGGCAAGGCAGAATTCCACATTCGTGCGGTTCAGCGTGCCTTCTTTGCGCCAGTAGTCAGAAGCCAGGTAGGCAATTTTCTGCGGAGCGCCTGCGCATTTAATGGGCATGGGGGGCTGCGTAAACAGGGCCGTGCCGCCGGAAAGGGACTGAATGCACGTCCAGGTATATTCCACCGTGTCTTTGGAATAGTTGCTGCACACGCCATTGCGGCCCAGCGTTTCAGGCAGACCTTCAATCTTGTCCCAGTCCAGCTGGAGGCCGGGGCAGACAACCAGACGGTTGTAAGCCACAGTCCGGCCATCGGTCAGCGTGACAAGGTTTTCGTCAGGCTGGAAGGAGTCCACGGCTGATCGCAGCCATGTGCAGCCACGGGGGATCAGGCCCCCTTCCTGCTTCAGTGTGCTTTTCAGCGTCATGACCCCGGCTCCCACCAGCGTCCAGCCGGGCTGGTAGGCATGGGTGGTGGAGGGGTCAATGACAGCAACATCGAGTGTCGGGCGTTCGTGCAGCAGGCGGGCTGCTACAGCAATACCGGCCGCGCCACCCCCGACGATGACGACTGTAAAGCGGAGGTCCGGGGTTTTACCGGTTTCAGACTGGGCCATAGAGTGCGCTCCCTGAGACGTAATCACATCAGATAGATGTGATCAGTATCACAAACATCAATAATTTAATAAAGTCATTAATTATTGGGGAGGCATGTCTATGGCGCAGGTTAGTCTTTAATCCAGGCTTCTACCGGGCCCTGCAGCTTCATGGTTAGCGGGTTGCCATTGCGGTCAACTGTTTTGCCTACAGACACACGCACCCAGCCTTCGCTGATGCAGTATTCTTCCACGTTGGTCTTCTCCACACCTTTGAAGCGAATACCAATGCCGCGTTCCAGCAGGGCTTCATTGAAAAACGGGCTGGCCGGGTTGACGGACAGACGATCGGGGACGGTGGTATCGGTCATGATGAACACGTTCCTTGAAGATAAAGGGTCTCAAACGCCGTTTTCTTAGCGACTTTTGACCGGAATGACTATTGCACTCTCAGGCACAGGTTACGCGGTATGCGGGGCAGTCTCCCCGCATACTGTTCAGGGCGTGCGGGAGGCCGTGGCGTCTGAGGCATTGTTCCGTGTGAAGCGGAGCCTGGCTCCCATGGCAGCCCCCATCCGCTGCACCCAGCTGCCCAGCCGGTGCATAAACAGGTAGATGACCGGGGTGGAATACAGGGTAAGCAGCTGGCTTGTGGCCAGGCCGCCAATAACCGCAATGCCCAGTGGGCGGCGCAGTTCAGAGCCATATCCATGCCCGAATACCAGCGGAACCGCGCCAAAGGCTGCGGCCAGTGTGGTCATCAGAATAGGGCGGAAGCGGGTGAGGCACGCCGTGCGGATGGCCTCTTCCGGAGGAAGGTTCTGCTCCCGCTCAACATGCAGCGCGAAGTCGATCATCAGGATGGCGTTTTTCTTCACAATACCAATGAGCAAAATCACGCTGATCATGGCGATGAGGGAAAACGGTTCCTGACAGATCCACAGGGTCAGCACTGCGCCGACGGCGGCAGAGGGCAGGGTGGAAAGAATGGTAAGCGGCTGAATATAGCTTTCATACAAAATGCCTAGCGTGACATACATCGTGATAATTGCCGCGATGAACACCAGCAACTCATTGATCAGGTCTTTCTGCATATCCCCTGCCTGTCCGGAAAAATCTCCGCGCAGGCTCAGGGGGGTGTGCAGGCTGAGCATAGCCCGTTGAATTTCGGTTGTCGCATCAGTCAGAGATTTTCCGGGCGCTAGGTCAAACGCAATGGACCCAGAAATAAAACCATTCTGATGGCTGACCTGAAGCGGGGTCGGGGTTGTTTCCAGTTTTGCCACAGTAGGCAGGGGCACCATGGTTTCAGAGGATGAGGAGACGGCGGACCCGTTGGACGCTCCGGCTCCACCGCCAGCCAGGCGGTTGGCAATGGCATTGCGGAAAGACAGCTGGCTAAGGGATGTTTCTTTGGACGTTACGGCATCAGATGGTTTGACAACGCGCACCGTGTTGGACGCTGTGGCCCCGGCCGCCGTGCCCCCTGCGGTGGAGACCCAGAGGGTTTTCAGCATATCCGGGTTTTCCCGGAACTGCTTTTCCACTTCCATCACTACATAATACGTCGTCAGCGGTGTGGAGATGGCAGAAGCCGTGCGCTGCCCGTAAGCATCATACAACGCATTGCCAATAAGCTGGGGCGTGACGAGGTAACGTGCTGCTGTATCGCGCTGGATGTGCACATGCATAGCCGTGCCGTTACCGGACAGGTGACTGGTGACGCCAACGATCACCTTGCTTTTGCGCAGGACCTCGGTAACGCGCGGAACCCATGTGTAAATGTCTTCCGCGTTATCGCTTTGAAAGACATATTCATAGGTGCCCTCATGCTGCCGTCCGCCGCCGCCATTAATGTCCCCGGCGTTGGAAATGCTGGCTGTCATGCCAGGGATGTTCTTCACCCGTTCCCGCACGCGGGCTGCAATCTGCTCAGGTGTGGAGCTGCGGCCTTCCTTGTCAGTCAGCTGGGCAAAGACCTGAGATTCATTGGCGGCGTCTTCCCCGGCAAAGCCAAGAACGTCGCGCACATCATGGTCCACCATCATTGCCTTGATCACCTCCTTCGTCTTGCCGGACATGGCCGCGAAGGAGCTGGTCTGGTCTGAACTCAGGTAGCTTTCCAGAAGCGAAATATCTTCCGCAGGCAGCACCGTTTTGGACATGACAATCAGAATGCCGATGGTGGCAAAAAAGCTGGCGGGCAGAGAGCAGAAAATCAGCCACGGGTGACGCAGCGCCCAGTCGAGTGAGCGCTCATAGCCGTGCATCAGCCATTCCAGCCCCTTATCCGTGCCATCTGCCAGCAGATGAGCAGCACGGGTCAGCAGGCCCTTTCTGGGCGGTGGCGTGCTGTCATCCGTCTCATGATGAATTTCCAGCATATAGGCGCACATCATGGGGGTAAGCGAGATGGACAGAAAGAATGAGACAGAGACCGCTGTTGTCAGTGTCATGGCAAATTCAAAGAAGATTTTGCCCGGAACGCCGCCCAGCAGCAGGAGGGGCAGAAAAACAGCGATCAGTGAAATGGTGATGGAAAGGATGGTAAACGCAATCTCGCGCGAGCCGAGCAGTGTTGCCTCCATACGGTCCATTCCGGCTTCCATGTGGCGGGCAATGTTTTCCACCACCACAATGGCATCATCCACCACAAAGCCGGTGGCGATGGTCAGCGCCATGAGTGACAGGGTATCAAGCGAGAAGCCCATAAGGTGCATTACAGCCAGTGACCCGGCCAGTGAGATCGGCACGGTAATGGCGGGAATGAGGGTGGACCGCCAGCTGCGCAGGAAAGCCAGCACCACCAGCACCACCAGAACAATAGAAATCAGCAGCGTATATTGTGTGTCTTTTAGCGCGCCCCGGATGGAGACTGAGCGGTCTGACACCAGCTTGAACTCAACGTCTGCCGGAAGGGCATTGCTCAGAATATCTGCACGGGCGCGAATGGCATCAGTTACTTCAATGACGTTTGCGCCGGGCTGCGGGCGGATGATGGTGATGATGGCTGGCTTGTCATTCAGCCAGGCAGCCTTGCGCTCATCCTGTGGGCCATCACGCACCAGCGCGACGTCTGTCAGGCGTACAGGGCGGCCATTGCGATACCCGATTACGAGGTCCCGGTATTCGTTTGCCGTGCGGGCCTGATCATTTGTTTCCAGTGTCAGGCGTTCTCCGCCGGAATCCAGAAAGCCCTTAGGGGTATTGGCGTTGGCGGAGGCAAGAGCAGAGCGCACATCTTCAAACCCGATGCCGTATTTATACAGCATTGCAGGGTTCATCTCCACGCGCACAGCAGGTTTGGAAGCCCCGACCAGTTCCACCCAGCCAACGCCTTTTACGCCAGCCAGAAGGGGTTTCATCCGTGTTTCGGCCAGATCTCGTAAGGCTGTGGGGGAGCGTGTGGGGGACGTCATCGTCGCCAGCATGATCGGGCTGTCAGACGGATTGGCTTTGTAGTATTGCGGGGGCATCAGCAGTGTGTGCGGCATGTCTGCGCGGGCGGCCTGCAGGGCAGCTTCCACATCACGCGCAGCACCGTTAATATCCCGGCTGTTATCAAAAAACATCAGGACAAAGGCGCTGGTGTCTGTTGAGTCAGACCGCATGCTGCTCAGGCCCGCAATCTGGCCCAGATGTCGCTCAAGCGGTGTGGTGAGCGAGCTAGCCATCTGCTGGGGAGAACTGCCGGGCTGGGATGCCACAACATAGATGACAGGTACGGAAATATTGGGCAGGTCGGCCACGGGCATGGCACGGTAGGCAAAAACACCGGCCAGAACAAAAGCCATGGCCATCAGAATAGTGCCGACGGGACGCATGATAAAAAGCCGGCAGATAGACAAAAGCGGTCTTCCTTACCCAGAAGCGAGGCTGGCGAGGCTATGCAGCCAGCGTGGCGTTGAACAAAGCATCAAGAAATTGATATCAGGTATCCATCAACCAGATAGAGATGCCAGCCCCCCGCAGAACTGTTGCGCAGGGATGCAGGAAGAGAGGACTTTAACCTTACTGCATGACGTTAACCCTGTCTGTCTGGTTACGTGGTGCAGGGGTGGCAGCATCACTAATAATCTTTCCGCTTCCGTCTCGTTCCGTTGCCAGCGCACCTGTGACTTTGTCAACACTGATATTCCCACTTTGCTGCACATGGAACATACCGGCATCCGTTATACCACGGAAAATGGCGTCTCCTGTGCTGTTGGAGGTAATCTCCAGTGCTTTGAGCTGGCCGGAGCTGGCGTTAAAGCTGGCACTGCCACCCAGATAAAGTGCCAGAGCAGGAGCTGCGATATGTGCGATGGTAATGGGCGCGCTCTGTTCCGAACGGATACGGGCGGAAGCTGCCAGTGTTGAAATATTAATGGAGCCGGAGGAGGCAGAGAACAGACCGAGCTCGCCGGTCTTGCCCAGTGCTACTGCCCCACTGCCGGCGTGGACGAAGACCGTGCCGGTGCGATCTTCTACGGTAATGTTTGTTGATCCCGCATCATCTATGGTCAACGCGACATCAGGTCGGGTAGAGACCGTCAGACTACCATTCTGAGTGCAGACGTTCTGTGAGAGGGTTGTAACGCCATCTGCACCTGTTGCCAGAGTAATGTCCTGCGGCATTTTCCCCGCAATGCTTGCCACCTCAGATTGATTCCTGTTGCTGACAATATGCAGGCTTTGCAGGCACGGGGTATGGACGACGAGCGCACGGCTTTTCAGCGATGTGGCGGCCCCAGCAGAGCCACCACAAACCGAAAGAGCAAGGCAAAACGCAGTCAGTAAGGTGCGTTGGGGGGGGATGGACAGACCAGACATGGTTCTATTTGTGCCAGTAGCTTGCAAAGGCGTCCAGTTACTCAGATGGAGACGAGAGCTTGATTTAGCGAACCACCATATTCGCTTTGATATCCAGATATGACATACAGATCTGAAATAAACCTTTAGAACTTGGAATATAACCGATGAAAACAGAGCGATTTGAGAATATCGGCGATAATTGTGAGCTTGGATTTGTTAAAAGATTTCACGGTGACGAAAATGGAGGCTTACTACGGTGGGCCGTTTCTACGCCGGAAGCACTTCTAAAAGGGCTGCCCCACAAATTTAATGGGCTATATGCTTTTGAGAACCTGTCTCCGGTCTGGGACAATATGGTGTCTGATTCCTGTTACGGGTTTTCATTTCATACAGAAATGCTTTCAAAAGATCTTCAGTGGGTTGAGTCTGAAGAGGGACGCCGAGAAATCTATAAAACTGAAAAAGAAAAAATCGACTATCTGATTGAAAAATTCTTTCATCGCCTAGCGGATCCTTCGGTCATTTGTGTCTACAAGCGTAACGAAAATGTGCCGCATGAGGTTGCTGATGCGCTGGCTCAGGCCATCGCGGAACATGGCC
>NZ_CALLXM010000318.1 GCF_937875265.1 uncultured Acetobacter sp.
GTTTGCACAAACTCTGAGCTGACTTCTTCAAGAGATTTTCCAGTTTCCTTCATTTTTTCCTGGAACATCGCCTGCACCCCTTCTGACAAGGTCGGCCCAGGCAGAACCGCATTCACGGTGACACCCGTGCCTGCCATCCGTTTGGCCAGACCGCGAGAGACCGCAAGCTGAGCCGTTTTGGAAAATCCATAATGAATCATATCAGAAGGAATATTCTGAGCGGATTCAGAGGAAATAAAAATAACACGCCCCCATCCCTCTTTTTCCATTGCGGGCAGATACGCACGGGAAAGACGCACGCCGGAGAGGACGTTCACATCAAAAAACTGCGTCCAGACTTCATCTGATGTTTCAAAAAAATCTTTGGGCGCAAAAATTCCAACATTATTCACCAGAATATCACAGGAGGGGTGCGCAGCAACCAGAGCCTGACATCCTTCTGCCGTGCCCAGATCTGCCACACAGGCTGTAACCTGCGCATCCGGCACATCCTTTTTAACAGCGGCTACGGCTTTATCGCAGGCCTCCTGCTTACGTCCGTTGAGCACAACCTCAGCCCCGGAAGCGGCTAGCCCTTTGGCTGTTGCCAAACCAATCCCCATTGTAGAGCCCGTGACAATGGCTTTGTGGCCTTTAAGATCAAACTTCATAATTTTGCTTTGCTCCTCTGTCTCTTCAATCGGGCGGCAGCGTCCTCTGCTGCATGAAACATAGGAACGCTGGCTCTAACTGAATGAAACAGGAAAAGTGTCGCAGGGTTCACCCTGAAATAAGCATACCTGCCAGCCGAAGCTTATTCCGCCGCGAGAGTTTCCCGGTACCGGAAGCGGGCGGTGGCAGTATCACACGTATAAGACTGCGCGAGGACACTGGCATTTTTGGCCAGCTCATTCACGGATGCCAGAATATAGTCCACCTTGGCATCATCCATCAGCACACTGAAATTCAGGCGTACCCATCCCGGCTTTTCCACTTCCTTCCCTGCACGAATAGCCTCATGCATCCGCAAGGATTCTTCCTGACCAAGGGAAAGAAGCTGATGCGCATAAGGCCCCGCGCAGGCACAGCCACCACGCGCCTGAATACCATACATATCTGACAGCATCCGCGTGAAAAGCTGATGATGAAGCAGCCC
>NZ_CALLXM010000319.1 GCF_937875265.1 uncultured Acetobacter sp.
GCCGCCTGAGCGCCTACCCGCCGCTGGTTTTTGCCGGTGAAGTCCGCCGCCTGCGTAGCCAGCTTGCCAAAGCCGCCAAGGGTGAAGCCTTTGTTCTGCAGGGCGGTGCCTGCGCTGAAAGCTTCGGGGAATTCAAAGCTGATGTGGTCCGTGACACGTTCCGCGTTCTGCTCCAGATGGCTGTGGTGCTGACCTTTGGTGCAAAAGTACCGGTGATCAAGCTGGGCCGTATGGCCGGGCAGTTTGCCAAGCCGCGCTCATCTGACATGGAAACACAGGGTGATGTGACGCTGCCGTCCTACCGGGGTGACATCATCAACGGGCCGGAATTCACGTCAAAAGCGCGCGTGCCGGACCCGCTGCGTATGGAAACCGGTTACTTCCAGTCCACTGGCATTCAGAACCTGCTGCGTGCCTTCTCTCGCGGGGGCTATGCCAACCTGCATGAAGTGCACCGCTGGAACCTTGGTTTTGTGGAACGCTCCCCGCTGGCTGACCGCTACCGCGTAATGGCCGAGCGTATTGGGGAAACTCTCTCCTTCATGCAGGCTTGTGGACTTGATGCCGCCTCTGCTCCGCAAGTTGACGAGACAGAATTCTACACCTCGCACGAAGCCCTGCTGCTGCCGTATGAACAGGCGCTGACCCGCGTCGATTCCACGTCTGGCGAATGGTATGACTGCTCAGCCCACTTCGTGTGGATTGGTGACCGCACCCGCCAGCCGGATGGCGCACATGTGGAATTCCTGCGTGGGGTGCGTAACCCCATCGGCATCAAGGTTGGCCCCACTAGCACTATTGAAGATCTGGAGCAGCTTCTGGAAATCCTGAACCCGCAGGATGAAGCCGGACGTATTACCCTGATCTCCCGCATGGGCGCTGAAAAGCTGGGCAACCACCTGCCGCAGCTGATGCGTGCCGTAAAAGGCACAGGCCGCACCGTGACGTGGCTGACGGACCCGATGCACGGCAACACCATCTCCACGTCCCACAAGCTGAAGACGCGTTCCTTTGATGCCATAATGAAAGAGATCAAAGGCTTCTTTGATGTCAGCAAGGCTGAAGGCGTGCATGCTGGCGGTGTGCATCTGGAAATGACCGGCCAGAACGTGACAGAATGCGTGGGGGGCGCAAATCGCCTGACGGAAGATGATCTGGGCAGTCGGTATGAGACATTCTGTGACCCGCGCCTGAATGCTGAACAGTCTCTGGAAATCGCGTTCCTGTTGGCAGAAGAGCTGACTGGCAAACGGTAAAACCAGACAAGTCGATCTGTATCACATAGCCGGGGGGTGCCTTTACCCCACCCTCCGGACAGACCATCAT
>NZ_CALLXM010000320.1 GCF_937875265.1 uncultured Acetobacter sp.
ATGATGGTCTGTCCGGAGGGTGGGGTAAAGGCACCCCCCGGCTATGTGATACAGACCGACTTGTCTGGTTTTACCGTTTGCCGGTCAGCTCTTCTGCCAACAGGAACGCGATTTCCAGAGACTGTTCAGCGTTCAGGCGCGGGTCACAGAATGTCTCGTACCGGCTGCTCAGATCATCTTCTGTCAGGCAGTTTGCACCCCCCACGCATTCGGTCACGTTCTGGCCGGTCATTTCCAGATGCACGCCACCGGCATGCACGCCTTCAGCCTTACTGACATCAAAGAAGCCTTTGATTTCTTTCATGATGGCATCAAAGGAACGCGTTTTCAGCTTATGGGACGTGGAGATGGTGTTGCCGTGCATCGGGTCCGTCAGCCATGTCACGGTACGGCCCGTACCTTTTACGGCACGCATCAGCTGCGGCAGGTGGTTACCCAGCTTTTCAGCGCCCATGCGGGAGATCAGAGTAATGCGTCCGGCTTCATCCTGTGGGTTCAGGATTTCCAGAAGTTGTTCCAGATCTTCAATGCTGGTGGTGGGGCCAACCTTGATGCCAATGGGGTTACGCACCCCACGCAGGAATTCCACATGTGCGCCGTCCGGCTGGCGTGTGCGGTCACCAATCCACACGAAGTGGGCTGAGCAGTCATACCATTCGCCAGACGTGGAATCGACGCGGGTCAGCGCCTGTTCATACGGCAGCAGCAGGGCTTCGTGCGAGGTGTAGAATTCTGTCTCGTCAACTTGCGGAGCAGAGGCGGCATCAAGTCCACAAGCCTGCATGAAGGAGAGAGTTTCCCCAATACGCTCGGCCATTACGCGGTAGCGGTCAGCCAGCGGGGAGCGTTCCACAAAACCAAGGTTCCAGCGGTGCACTTCATGCAGGTTGGCATAGCCCCCGCGAGAGAAGGCACGCAGCAGGTTCTGAATACCAGTGGACTGGAAGTAGCCGGTTTCCATACGCAGCGGGTCCGGCACGCGCGCTTCTGACGTGAATTCCGGCCCGTTGATGATGTCACCGCGGTAGGACGGCAGCGTCACATCGCCCTGTGTTTCCATGTCGGATGAGCGCGGTTTGGCAAACTGCCCGGCCATACGGCCCAGCTTGATTACCGGTACTTTTGCACCAAAGGTCAGCACCACAGCCATCTGGAGCAGAACACGGAACGTGTCGCGGACCACATCAGCCTTGAATTCCCCGAAGCTTTCAGCGCAGGCACCGCCTTGCAGAACAAAGGCTTCACCCTTGGCGGCCTTGGCAAGCTGGCTGCGCAGGCGGCGGACTTCACCGGCAAAAACCAGCGGCGGGTAGGCGCTCAGGCGGC
>NZ_CALLXM010000321.1 GCF_937875265.1 uncultured Acetobacter sp.
ACAATGCCGTTCTTAAGGGGCATGTCGGCAATAAAACATTTGATGTCTGTATGGGCAGGCAGGCCGAGCGCCGTAAGAATGGCATTTCCCAGTTGCAGGCCAAGAATGTCCGGCAGAATGGCGGTAATATCGCCCCCCTGATCCAGAACCAGTGTCAGGCCCCCATTTCCCGCAGCCATCAGGCCGGCAATGGAATTGCCTTTGGCCTTGAGGGTCATGTGTCCGCCAATAATCCCCCGGGCCTTGGAATTCGTTGTGGCCTGCATGATGCGGGCCAGATCAATCCGGGAAAAATCAATCCGGGCTGATGTGTCAAACACAGAGCCGTCCGGCTTCAGTGTTGCAGCACTAGCCAGTGTGCCATTGCCAACAGCAAAATTCAGACGTTTGAGATCAATCTCCCCATTCGTAATGAAAAATTCGGTGTCGATATTATCAAGCGGCAGCTGCTTATTTTCGATATGCGCGCCGTGATACGTCACATGCGCGTTGATGGCGTTCAGGCGCGGGATATTGATGGGGGTGTCCGGCAGAACAGTCTTGCTTTTGGCATCCTGTTTTTTCTCTGCCGTGGTTTCTGTTGGTTTAGCCCCGATAAAGCCACCCAGATCTACCAGATTAACCTGCCGGGAATGGAGGTCGGCCTGAAGGTTCATAGGCTTCTGGTGCGGGTCAACCTCAATAGTGCCCCAGATATCACTAGTGCCCATTTTCCCTTCAAAGTCTTTGAAGAGGATGTGATTACGACTGTAATCCAGATTACCGGTAATGGTGTAGGCCGGGGTGCGCGGAATAGGCACGCCGGTTAGCGGATACAGCAGAGACATATCCGGCCCGGCAAAGTGCAGCTTGAGGTGTGCCCCGGCAAAGCTCATCGGGTGGACCACATCGCCTTTCAGGGTGGCGGTCGTGGGACCGTTCTGCACGGTAAGGTCCACGGGGTAAGGCTCTTTATCTGCAACGAAGGAGAGAAGCGCGCCCCCAATAAACCGCGCTGTAATGGGCTGCTGTGCGTAACGCCCCTTGGCTTCAAGGTGCAGGGTGCCACGATCATTCCCCTTGGGCGGCGTGGTGTGTATGGCCAACTGCATGTCGGCTTGTAGCGGGTCATACTTCACATGCAGATTGCCGTCGGTAATGCGCAACTCGCCGATATCTGGCAGGCTGGTTGCCGAGGATGCCTCCTGCTGAGCAGGCTTCTTTTCGGGCTTGCCGTCCTCGGTAAAGGTGTAATTGTTCAGGCTGTTTTTCAGCGCGATGATGTCCGCTGTAGGCTGCTCTAACGCAATCAGCGGCAGGCGCAACGTGCGGTGCCAGAGGTAGGACCAGACATCGACCGAAACCGTCAGGCTTTTAGCCTGCGCAAACTGGTCTTTTTCCGTAGCGAAGGATTTTGGCTGCTCAATCCGTACATCATCGACGGTTACTGTGGTCACGCGGCCCAGATGCACATGCAGGTGCGCAATGGTGGTTTTGCGGTGCAGGAGTGCTGTGGCTTTGGAATTGACCAGAGGCACAAACCAGTCCCAGGACCAGAAAATAATCAGAAGCAGGATTGCAAGCGCGATGCCCCCGCCTGTTTTGAGCACAGGATGTTTGGCTGGCCGTGTGTCCGGGGTTGCAGTGCTCATGGGGACACACTCCATTTTTCTGTTTTTAGGAACATAAAACGCTTCACAATCCCTGTAAGTCTTGAAGAAACCAACGCCAGGTGGAAGACTTTGGTTCCAGATTACGGGATCATAGCGCGTTCTGGCAGCGTGGCGCTCTTAACATGATCTTTCAGTGCGAGCGGTGGATGGACAGCAAGGCCATGAGAAGAATGGGACAGAGGCAGACGAGCATGACGAACATGCAGGCAGAAGCAAGGCAGCGTGCCACGCGCAGGCAGGCGCTCTGCGGGCTGGTTGCTGGCGTTGGGGCTGGTCTGGCCGGGCTGCGATCCGCACGGGCGCAGGAAATGGTGCTGCCGTTTGCGTCTTCCTCACAGGCGGATGCTCCGCCCATCAACGGTGTTTATGACTGGCATGCCCTGCCACCTACGCCGACAGGTCTGGAGCAGGATAATGGCGATCAGATGATGGATTCCGGCATGGTGCCGGGGCAAGGGCGGGCGCAGATTTATTATTGTTCTGCCGGGCAGGGGGCTCCTGTCGTGCTGCTGCACGATAGTCTGGCCAACTCCGACTATGTCAGCGGTCTGGCGCGCGCTTTATTGCGGGCTCGGTGTCGGGTGGTGGTGATTGATATGCGCGGGCATGGACGCAGTACCATGGGCAGCCTGCCGTTGAGCTACGATCTGCTGGCGGATGATGTGGTGACGGTGCTGGCTTATCTGCGCATCCGCAAGGCGGCCTTTGTCGGCTGGGGGGATGGCGCTGTGCAGGCGCTGAATATTGCGATGCGGCACCCCGGTATGGTGGCGAAGCTGTTTGCATTTGCCCCGCACACCACGCCAGATGGCCTGAAAGCTGCGGGTAGGGCAGATGATTCAGCTCTGAAGGCTTTTGAGGCGCGTGCAAAGCAGGAATATCGGCATTTGTCCTCTACGCCGCGCGGATTCTCAGATTTGCAGGACGCCGTGGATGAGATGCATCGCTATGCGCCCACCTGGACGGATGCGGACTTAGTGCGGATTACGGCCCCGCTCTGGGTTGTGGTAGCAGACCGGGACCAGTTGGTGGACCGGGCGCAGTGTGAACATCTGGCTGCCACAGTAGAAGGGGCGGGGCTGATGATGCTGCCAAATGTCAGCCACTTCGCCCCGTTGCAGAACCCGCTTCTCTTCGCTCTTGCGACGGAGAGCTTTCTGGGAGGACGATAAAAGTGAGTTTTTAAGAGGCGCGTTCAGCCGAACGCGCCAATATCGTGAATAATCCCAATGCTGATCTCACGGAGCAGTTCAAACATCTGCTGCATAGGAATGAAAATTTCCCGATGTTCGCGCCCGTAAATGCTTTCCTCACGCGGGCCACGGGGCTCATGAAAGTCAAGGTTGGATACTGCGGTTCCTGATGGGAAAATATGGATCATTTCCTTCAGGGCAGCCGGGATTTCCAGGCACAGAATCTGCTGCATCATCATATCCCGGTTAAAGCCGCCACGGGGCATGAAGAACGGAATGCGGCAGGCCAGTATCCAGATACGTTCAATCAACGCGACGCGAATGGCATGAAGAGCGCGGTTAAGGGGAGAGCCATGCGGGGCATCTTCCCACGCCTCCCGCAGGGCCAGATGGTCCGCCTGAATACGGCGGAACATCGTGCGCAGATCAGCGGAGAGGTTCAGCTTTTCCAGATCATGCATCAGTGTCAGAAACGCCGCCCTGCGCGGGGCGGTGGGTTCCGCTGTGGCGCGGTCCAGCCAGTAGCCGGGGTCCAGCAGATTGATCATGCATTTCAGAACCCGGTCATCAGAGCAGGCGAGTGCATGGCGGGCAAAATCCAGAGCACGATGGAAGCGTGGGCTGGACGTGTTGAAGCTTTCAAATGTTTCCGGGTGGCGGCGCACGGCTGCCCCCAGCCCTTGCAGCGTATTGGCGCACCAGCCCAGCTGCTGAAGAATCGCATTATTGGGAATGGCCCGGAGCTGGCTGGGGTGTGTCAGGCGGGTGCGGGTTGCAGCTTCCGCACTCTGGCGTGCCGGGGGGCGGGAGCC
>NZ_CALLXM010000322.1 GCF_937875265.1 uncultured Acetobacter sp.
GGCGCTGTATTGCTGACATGTATAACCACAATGGGTTTTGTCTCGCGGCCAATAAGAAGAATTCTGGGCTGTGTGCGCCCGGACGTAATATCGTCCTGAGGTACGTCAATCTGGTAGGCAATCTGCCCCAGAGCACCCAGCATGGTGCGTGTCAGAATACGGATTTGTCCGGGGCGTGGTTGCCCGGCTCCATACACAACTTCTACGCGTTCATCCTTGGGCTTCATCTGGAAAAAGCGGCGTGTTTCGTAAACGGTTTCAGCCAGAATAGGGTTGTCTGTGGAAGAAACGTTTAGAAAAACACGGTCAAAGGACGGCGTTTTTCCGGGAATTTCAGCACTATGTTCAAGCTGAATACCAAGCAGACCTGCAACTTGCAAAACCCGCAGGTCATGAATGAGTTCAAAAAATTCTGGGGAACCACGACCAACATCGCCACCAATCGACCCGGCATTGCTGATGAGATTGACAGACTGCACAGCCAGCCGGAACAGCACATCAATTGGTAAGCCACCCATAGCCAGCGGCAGAAGGCTACCAATAGGCATGGGGCGCAGGAAGCTTTGCGCGTATGCATCACCGCTGACAGGCTGAAACGTGAAGGTCGGGCTTTCCTGAAACTGAACCCCGGCGCCACCGCTTGGTCTGACGGGGGTATCCGTCCCGACGCCAATCGAGAAATTACGCTGGAGCTGATACCCGGAAATCAACTGGGTGGTGTCGAGAAAGCCCGGTGTGTCAGCATAGCGCAGGCGCACAATATTCAGCAGGGTTTGCCGTTTGCCCGCTGTAATAAGGGAGAAGGAATAGTCGCTCTGATCCTGATCCAGCCGCCGGGACCCAATATTATAACAGCCTGTTAAAAGCAGTAGGGCACCAAACAGGATTTTAGGAGCGACTTTATACATAGGGCAGATGAAAGCCTGACTGAAGCAGGGTTGGGGGGCGAGGCTGATGACAAAGCGTCATGCAGCCTCGCTGGAAGCCTGATTTATTCTTTTACGCGTTCAATCTGGGCGCCACAGGCGGCCAGTTTGCGTTCCACAGCCTCATAACCACGGTCCAGATGATAGACGCGGCTAAGGATGGTTTCCCCATGTGCGGCAAGGCCTGCCAGAATGAGCGAGAAGGAGGCCCGCAGGTCCGTCGCCATTACCGGTGCGCCGGACAGGCTGTGTACGCCACGGATAATGGCTGAAGAGCCATGTACGTTAATGCGCGCGCCCATACGGTTGAGTTCCGGCACATGCATGAACCGGTTTTCAAAAATGGTTTCCGTAATCATGGACGCGCCTTCGGCCACAGACAGCAGCGCCATGAACTGGGCCTGCATATCTGTGGGGAAGCCCGGATAGGGTTCCGTCATGATATCAATGCCGCGCAGCGCACCTGTGCGGCGGACCCGCATGGCATCACCTTCCTGCGTGACTTCCACTCCGGCTTCTTCAAACGCCCGGACCACAGCACCCAGATGGTCCACGCTGCCACCAATAAGGCGCAGGTCACCCCCTGTAATGGCGGCGGCGCAGGCATAGGTGCCGCACTCAATGCGGTCCGGCATAATGCGGTGTTCAGCCCCGTGCAGAGCCTCAACACCATCAATAATGATATGCCCGCTGCCAGCACCGGTAATGCGCGCGCCCATGGCGTTCAGGCAGTCTGCCAGATCCACCATTTCCGGCTCACGCGCCGCGTTGACAATTTCCGTGCGCCCGTGGGCCAGAGTGGCGGCCATCATCAGGTTTTCGGTGGCTCCCACGGAGGCAAACGGCAGCACAATCCGGTCACCTGTCAGGCCGTTGGGCGCGCGGGCGTTGATGTAGCCATTTTCCAGCGTGATTTTGGCACCAAGCGTTTCCAGACCTTTCAGGTGCAGGTCCACCGGGCGGGTGCCAATGGCGCAGCCACCGGGCAGGGACACGCGGGCTTCCCGGCAACGGGCCAGCAGCGGGCCGAGCACCAGAATGGAGGCGCGCATTTTGGAAACAATATCGTAAGGCGCTTCCGTGCTGGTAATTTCACCACCAACGGAAAGCTTTGTCTTGTCACCGTTCACCGTTTCCACGGTCAGGCCGTGCTGGCGCAGCAGGGCCTTCATGGTGCCGATATCGGCAATATGCGGAACGTTGGTCAGCACCAGCTGCTCGGAGGTGAGCAAACCAGCAACAAGCAGCTTCAGCCCGGCGTTTTTCGCACCACCAATGGTAATTTCGCCATGCAGGGGGCGACCGCCCCGAATAATAAAACGATCCATCGGCTTACATCCGCGGCGTGGCAACGCCACGCTGGCCCATATATTTGCCCGCACGGTCTGCATAGCTCGTCTCACACGGGGTTTCCCCTTTGAAGAACAGGAACTGGCAGATGCCCTCATTGGCATAAATTCGTGCAGGCAGCGGCGTAGTGTTGCTGATCTCGATGGTAACCTGCCCCTCCCATTCCGGCTCAAGCGGGGTCACGTTTACAATAATACCGCAGCGCGCGTAGGTGGATTTACCCAGGCAGACCACCAGCACATCCCGCGGAATACGGAAATATTCAATGGTATGCGCCAGCACAAAGCTGTTGGGCGGAATAATGCACTGGTCAGCCTTGCGGGACACAAAGCCATCGGGACTGAAGTTCTTGGGGTCCACAATGGCGCTGTTTACATCCGTAAAAATACGGAAGTCATCAGCCACGCGGGCGTCATAGCCATAGGAAGACAGACCGTAGGAAATCACGCCTTCGCGCTTCTGGGTTTCCACAAACGGTTCAATCATGCCGTGATCCTGCGCCATACGGCGGATCCATGTATCGGGCATCACTGGCATGGTGGCGTATCTCCATTATCCGGGTCGTGTTGACCGGATGAGGTCTGTGGGGCCGTACGTTCATCCGGCCCTGAAGGTGAGGAAGAGGCGTCTGGCTGGCTGGTTGCGCCCTCAGCCGCCATCTCTTCTCTGCTGCGCGCCTGCTGTTTGCGTCGGCGCAGATTGGCCCGCAGAGCGGCAGCCTGACGGGCCGCACGCTCTGCACGCGCCGTCTCTGCTTTGGGAGACAGTCGAGTGTTGGGCGAGGTGGAAGAAGGCGTATCAGTCATGCCAGGATCGCAGAAATGAACGTTCGATCTGCTGAGTAGCAGAGCGTTGCTGCTATGCCTAGGGTCCTGCCAGGGCATTCCCTGTACAGGCCGGCTTTTCAGCAGGAGGCAGGCTATATGCCTCCTGCTTCAGGTTTGTCACGTTTATGGCCGATCAGAGATTAGCGATCAGCTTTAGCCCCGCAATGGTGGCGTTGGGGATGCGGTGTGTTTCTCCGGGGTGAATCATGTACTGAAATTCCGGCTGGATCAGGATGCCGGGGAACGCATCAATGGCATAATAGGCTTCAATGATATGAGAGCTGGTCTGCACACCATGAACGCTGGACCCCAGCGGCAGGCCTGCATCCTGAGCAAGCTGCTGGCTGAGCCTGCGTCTGCTGCCAACATGGTACCAGGAATACAGCACGCCAAACCGGTCCGTCATGCGGCCGGGGATCATCCCCACCATGGAAAAGCCGCCATAGGCTTCATCTGAAACGTTCACAACGCGTGGTGTGGTGTGCACGTACCCTGCCATCAGATACCCACCAGCCATCATGTTACGGCCTCCCAGACGGTAGACCATCTGGTCCGCTTCCACCCACATCATGTCTGCCGGGGCTGAGCGTGTGCCCGGCCGGACGTCGGCCAGCTTTTTGGGATACACAGAACTGATTCTATCTGCATAGCGCGTGGTGTCATGTGCGTAGCCAATGACGTAATGGCCCGGCATACGGTTGCGCGTCAAAAACGGCTGCCATGTAAATTCGATGGGTAGAGAAAGCCCGGTGGTATTTTCCGCACCCCAGGCCCAGCCGCTGGGATTGTCTGTCAGGGCGCTTACGGAATAGGCGCCCACCTGCACGGCGGTGTCGCGCGTTGGGCGGAAGCGTAACCGCCCGCCCCATGTGGCTTTTGGATACACGCTCATGGCCGGATTCTGCTTGAGCCCAACCGGGGCAGAGCAGGTAACAATAAAGGAGCAGAGCAGAGGAGACGTTGCGAACACATGCGTGAGCGACATGCGGCCAAACGTGAGGTCCAGCCGGTTCTGCATCATTTTCTTCTCGGCATAGAAATCGACCAGATGCGCGGCCACATTGCCGGACAGGCTGTAGACTTCCTGCAACGCGACGTAATATTCGCCGACGCGCCCATTCTGCAGGGCTTTCCCAGCGCGTTCCATGACGAGTGTATGTACGGACCAGCCATTCAGCCCGGCCATTTTCTGAAGGTCGAAAATGCCCTGCAAGGTCAGTTCATGCACATAGCTCATGCCTTTTTTCAGGCCGCCACTCATCAGCCCCATGGCCTCCCCTTTGTAGGAGAAGGAGAAGGTAAACCCGCGCTGCCGCAGCCATTCCCGCATGGGGTTCATGGCTTGAATCAAATGCCCCGAGCCAGCTGTAGGCACGTAGTACGGGTCGTTCAGGTCAGAGTCGCGCAG
>NZ_CALLXM010000323.1 GCF_937875265.1 uncultured Acetobacter sp.
CTTCGTGAACGGGGAGCGACAATATGAAGAACAGTGGCAGATCGCCCTGCATCTTCAGGCCAGTTTCGCCCTCACACTCCCTCAACCCATGGCGTCTGCGGCCCGGCTTGCGCTGGCAGATGTCACCAGTAATCAGGGTTCTCCTTCCGTATGACGCTCCCCATCAGTTCCCTCGTCACCGTCACACCGGGCGTGCTCTCTCCGGGTGGCACGGTCAGCCTGCTTAACGGCATGGTGTTTTCCACAAACACAGCTCTAAATGCTGGTATTTCCACATTCACTTCAGCAGAAGACGTTGGAAGCACCTGTGGTGCAACCTCTGTTGAAGCCAGCATCGCCAGCATCTATTTCTCGGCCTATACCAACGCGCAGGACACGCCGGAAAAACTCTATTTTTTCCAGCTTCCTGCCATGCCAACTGTGGCCGAATACGGCACGTATCTCTCCACTGCGGCTGATCAGGCGACAGACTGGGCGCCCTTCCTCTTTGCGCAGGAACCGGAAGCCGCCGCCAAAACCCAGATCGCAACATGGATGGCCGCGCACCCCAATCGATACTGGGGCCTTGTGCAGGATAGTGATGCTACCATCCTGACCGCCAATGCAGCCGCCAGCTTTGGTGCCACCCTTCAGGCCGCCAGCACACCGGGCCTGACCTGCCTGTGCAACACAGAAAGCGCGAATAGCGGGATAAATGGTGGCACACTGGCCGCAGCCTTGTGTCTGGGCTGGGCCGCCAGCCTGAACCCCAATCGTGCCGGTGGCCGCACGACGCTTATGTTCCGGAACAATGGCGGCGTTCCCCCGGCCAGCCTCACGGCCTCCCAGGCACAGGCACTGCTGGGGAATGGCTACAGTTTTTACGGGTCTTACAAAAGCACGGACAGCACATTCAGTTTTCTGAATAACGGGGCAGTCTCCGGACCGTTTTCTTGGGCGGATAGCTATATCAATCAGATCTGGATGAATGCCAGCTTCCAGACGGACCTCATCACGCTGTTCTCCAACGTCGGACAAATTCCTTATAACGCGGTGGGGGATTCCCTGATCGCGACATCCGTGCAGGGCACGATTGATACTGCCCTGTCCTTCGGGGGCATCCAGCCCAACATCACTCTGTCCGACGCACAGGTGCAGGCGGTTAATGCGGATGCGGGGCGTAGTATTGATGGCGTTCTGTCCACCCGAGGCTGGTATCTGCTGCCCGGTGCCTCCACAGCGTCTGCCGCCGTGCGGGCTGCACGCGGCACGGTGCAGGGACGGTTTTTCTATATGGACGGCCAGTCTGTTCAGTCCATAGCGCTCGCCTCCGTCGAAGCTCAGTAATCCCCTCACCACTCTGCAAGGAGGCCCGGACGCATGTCTGATTACGATATTACAGCCGCAAACTCTGTTTATACCATCACGGTTCCGGGGCTGTATAACACGCCTGTCACTCTGGAAAATTACGCTGCTGACCGCGCGTTTGAAACCGAAGCGCGTGAACTGGCCGAAACCGCCATGAGCATTGATGGCTACCTGAATGCCGGGTGGATCCCCAACCCCGTCACCCAGACCATTGCTCTGGCGGCCAGTAGTGAAAGTGCCTTGATTTTTGAAGCGATTGTCATGGCGCAGGATGCCCGGCGCGGCCTGTATCGCATGGGTGCGGAAATTCAGATCCCGGCCATCGGGCGCAAATACACTATGGTGAGGGGCCTGCTGCGGTCCATTGTGGGCGTTCCCACAGCGGGGCGGGTGCTGGAAGCCCGACATTTTGAAATGACGTGGGAACGGGTTCTCCCCGCCGCAATCTAACCCTTTAGGTAAACCACCGGCCTGCTCCATTCCCTGAAGAAAGAAGCAGGCCGATGCTGTTCAGGCATAAAAGCAGGCTGCTTGCAAAAAACCTGATTTTACACCTACGCCAGATCTCGCTGAGTTCTGGCGTAGGGGCTTCCAGTGTTTAGCCCAGTATCTTGGAAAGGTCAGACAGTGCTCGCGGTGCGGACTTCAGAACAGAAATGCCCTGACCCACAGCAGTTTTAACGTCATCGAACAGCAGGCCAGGCACACCCAGAAGAGAGGTCTTGCCGCTGAGAACAGAGGTGAACTGGCTCTTCACTGTCAGTGCGTCCTTGATCAGCATACCAGAGACACCGGTACCAAGAGCGGCCAGATCTGCTGTAGCCAGAAGCTTTTCCAGAGGATTGCTTCCTCCGCCGACCTGAGACATTTCAACTGATGATAGCATACGCATGGTTGTATCCTTATTGGTTAGAACAACCAAAGGTGTACATATTTTGAGATGAAATGCGACATAAAAATAAGCTTCTTTTTATTGTCACCAAAAATCTTGGAAAAAGACATAATAATCAACAAAATATCGTTTATTTTTCATAAAAGATTTAAAAAAATATTTCTATTGAGTATCTCATAGTCTGATATGTTTATTTTCTATCAAAAATTTCAACCTCAGTATTCTGGTTATGGCTCATGAAGGACGCGAGTCGTTTTCATATATCCGTTTATAAAACTAAATATTTTATGAAAATTTTAATGAAATTTGTAAAAAAGGACCATGTGGCACCATGGTCCTTTTTTTAGTAAGTTGGAATTTAGGCGAATACGCTTTTCAGGTCGGCCCCAATGCGCGGGCCAAGAGCCATAACGGACTGGACCTGTGTGATGCTAGCCTGCAAATCACCTGCAATAGTTGTATGAATTGTCGTTGAAGCAACCTGTCCGCTAACGAGGGCCTTAATCTGGCCCTGAACAGCGGTCACATCCTGTTTGATCAGAGAGCCAACACTTGCAAAAATGTTAACCAGATCAAGAGATGCCTGAATCTGTGTGGGGAAAAAAAGCCCGCCGGAAACCAGAGCGAGTTCATTGGAAGAAATTGTACGCATGGTTGTGTTCCTATAAAAATTACAACCATTATTGTCTATAATTCTGGATGCTGTGCGGTCAAGCTTTATGACGTTTTGTCCACAAAATGTCATGCGTGGCCCCCTTTCAGCGCATCCCCCGGTTCAGGAAATCCTGCATGAAAACAGTGGACTATACGCACAGCAAAGCCGGAGCCGATCATGGTAAACGCTTTGTTCTTACCCGCATGGACGCTTTTGCCGCAGATAAATGGGCACGCCATATCCTTCAGGCCGCTATTCGTGGCGGGGCACGGGTTGGGGCAGACCTGGCGGAAGCGGGTGTTGCCGGTCTGGCTGGGCTAGGTATCGAAATTTTCGGCTTTATGGAAGAAAATGAGCTGGACCGTGCGCTGGACCGCCTCATGCAGTGCATTGCTCTCCGCCCGGACGCTGCCCACCCGGAGACCACCCGCGCCGTCATTGCCACGGATTTTGAAGAACCCGATACACTCGGTCTTGTCCGGGCAGAAGCCTTCCGGTTGCATGTGGGTTTTTTACTGGCCGCCGCACACCAGCTCTTCCCCGTGGTGGCGGCCTTGCTGGGAGAGGCCGCGCAGGAGGCCCCCAGCCCATCTGCTGCGTAAACGTCTCCTCCGCTCTGGCGGCGGTTATCACGGCTGATCTTGCCACATTGCACGAACTGAAAACGCTTTATGACAGTGAGGATCTGTATGATCTTCTGGAAATCCTGTCCGTACAAAACTGGAACACCATTGCTGCCAGAACGGCTTTTCAGGAACACACGCTCCCCATACCGGGCGGCTGAGGAACACCACGCATGTCGGAAATGCTGATTGATGAACTGGTCATCCGGCTGGGGCTGGATACGTCCTCCCTGCAAACAGAAGCCCGGCAGACTACGCAGCTTCTGGACAAACTTCGCCTTACAGCCGGGCAAAGCACAGCCAGCACCCGTCAGGCCGGAACACAGGCAGCCTCTGCTTTGTCCCGCATGCGGGGGGAGGCTGTCAGTCTGCTGGCAGTGCTCAGTGGTGG
>NZ_CALLXM010000324.1 GCF_937875265.1 uncultured Acetobacter sp.
GCCTGCTCAATAATCCAGCTCGGTATCCGGTTGGAAAGGCGGGAGATGGCTTGTGTGGCCTGACGAATAAACGGCAGATCCGCTTCCAGATCGGCCCCTGAAACCACTTTGCTATCTGAATAGACGAAGGACGCGTTGTTCAAAGCCTTATCCAGAAGATACTGCTCCAGAGCGGCATCGTCTTTCAGGTAGCGTTCTTCATTACCACGCTTGGCACGGTAAAGCGGCGGCTGAGCGATATAGAGGTAGCCGCGTTCAATCAGCTCCGGCATCTGACGGAAGAAGAAGGTGAGCAGCAGCGTGCGAATATGAGAGCCGTCCACGTCAGCATCAGTCATGATGACGATGCGGTGATAACGTAGCTTGGCGATAGAGAAGCCGCCCTGATCCGCCTCGCCACGCCCGATGCCGGTGCCGAGTGCGGTAATCAGTGTGCCGATTTCAGCGGAACCGAGCATCCGGTCAAACCGGGCGCGTTCCACATTCAGGATCTTACCTTTGAGCGGAAGGATAGCCTGAAAACGGCGGTCCCGTCCCTGCTTGGCAGTCCCGCCTGCGGAGTCACCCTCGACGATGAAGATTTCAGCTTTGGACGGATCACGTTCCTGGCAGTCAGCCAGCTTGCCGGGCAGAGAAGAGATGTCCAGCACGCCCTTACGGCGGGTTAGCTCACGTGCTTTACGAGCAGCCTCACGCGCAGAGGCGGCATCAAGCACTTTAGCAACGACAACCTTGGCTTCTTTGGGGTGCGTTTCAAACCAGTGGCCAATCATGTCGGCTGCAGCCGCATGCACGACAGGCTGCACTTCAGAAGACACCAGCTTGTCTTTGGTCTGGGAAGAAAATTTGGGGTCTGGCACTTTAACGGACAGAACTGCCGTTAGGCCTTCCCGCATATCTTCACCGACCAGAGAATGCGCGTCTTTCTTGGCAATGCTTTCTGCATATTTGCCAACAATACGGGTTAGCGCCTGCCGGAAGCCTGCCAGATGGGCCCCCCCGTCGCGCTGCGGAATATTGTTGGTGAAGCACAGCATGGTTTCGTGAAAGCTGTCATTCCAGCTGAGTGCGAACTCAACCTTAATCCCGTTATCCGGATTTTCCAGGCTTCCCGTAATGGGCGGCGTCACGATAGCAGTGCGAGAGCGGTCCAGCCACTCTACAAAAGCTTCCAGACCGCCTTCATAATAAAAGACTTCTTCCCGCTTTTCTTCCGTGCGGGCGTCACGCAGAACAATTTCCATCCCGGAATTCAGGAAGGCCAGCTCACGCAGACGGCGTTCCAGAATAGCGAAGTCAAACACTGTTCTGGGGAAGGTTGCACTGCTCGGTTTGAAGGTAACCTGTGTGCCCCGTTCTTCATCAGACGGCCCGACAACTTCCAGAGGGCCGTCCCGCTCACCATGACGGAAGCGGATGACGTGCTCCACGCCGTTACGCCAGATTTGCACTTCCATACGCTCAGAAAGAGCGTTCACCACAGCGGCACCCACACCGTGCAGGCCGCCGGAAACCTTATAGGAATTCTGATTGAACTTGCCGCCGGCATGCAGGCGCGTCAGCACCACTTCCGCAGCGCTGATGCCTTCTTCCACATGCATATCGGTTGGAATGCCACGTCCGTTATCCCGCACTGTCACGCTGCCATCAGCGTTCAGGGTCAGAATACAGCGGGTTGCATAACCAGCCTGTGCTTCATCAACAGCGTTATCAATAATTTCAAACGCCATGTGGTGCAGGCCAGATCCGTCATCGGTATCGCCGATATACATCCCTGGCCGCTTACGAACGGCATCCAGTCCTTTCAGCACAGAGATCGACGCGGCGTCATACTCTTCCATTCCGGTAGATGGCGTGGGCTGAGAAAGGTCTGTCATATGGGAACGGTACTCCGGAAAAGAAGAATAGAACCTGATATAGTCTTATACTCCGGCCAGCGCAGTCCGACCAGATTGGAAGGTCTCTTTTATGGAGTTGTTTCTCGATTTATCCGAGAAATTCGCCATGTTTTAGTGCGACAAACCGGGCTCGCGCCTGTAAATCCTCAAAAGGTTCTTCGTCAGTTCCGGTCAGGATCACCGTTGTGCGGAAGTCTTTGATGATTTCCAGCAAAGAACCGCGCCGTGAACGGTCCAGATGCACCAGTGGTTCATCCAGCAGCAGAACAGGTGGCGTGCCGCGATAGTCTTCCACCAGTTTGGCATGAGCCAGCACCACGCCCATCAGGAGTGTTTTTTGCTGCCCGGTGCTGGCGGTAGCCGCGAGCAGGCCGGTTTGCAGGTCAGCGAGCCGGAAATCCATGCGATGCAC
>NZ_CALLXM010000325.1 GCF_937875265.1 uncultured Acetobacter sp.
CGGTAGATATGCGTTCCCGAACCCCGACTTTTGATGGCCCGCACGCAAATGCGCTTATTTCCTATGGCAGTTTCAATACATGGAATGCAGGTGTCGGTGGTTCCGTGCCCATTAGCCAGACGCTGGCTTTGCGTACGGATTTCAGCCGCACATCCTCCGACGGATTTGTAAAAGGGGCTGACCCCCATTCAGATGACTTTACCACAACCCTATTATGGAAACCCACGCAGAAATTCACAGCCCGGCTCAGTGTTGATTATCTGACAGACCGGCTTTCAACCTATTACGGCACGCCTTTGGTGGATTTATCCCAGACAGGCGGGCGTGTGGGCGGGTTGCTCAGTTCCAGTAAAGGGCTGGGCATCACGCGGTCTTCCCTCTGGCGGTATTATAATGTGCGGGATGGTAAGGCCGGGTCCGTTAACGCAACGCCCACCCTGCATCTGGACTGGCGCGTAAACAGCCATGTTCTGTTCCATAACAGCAGCTACTTTATTTATTCCAAACGTCGCTGGAACAATGCGGAAAGCCTGAGCTACATGAGCAGCCCCGGCAATATGGATGCCGCAGGCAATGCCATTGCGCAGGGCCAGGTCGGGCGGGACCGGTTTTACGTGTATCAAAACCAGCATCAGGTTGGGGATACTCTGCACGGGCAGTTTGATTTTTCCATATTCGGCATGAAGAACCGTTTTGTGCTGGGCGGGGATGCGTATTATCTGCGCTTTATCCGCAACCGTGGCTTCCCCTCTGCTGACTATGCAGACAGTGTTTCTCTGGCCAGCCCGGAGGCTACGCCTCTTGGGTCCTTTGCCGGGGAATATCCCTTCATGAAGTCCCCCACTACCATGGTGCAGGCGGGGGTCTTTATGGAGGATGTTCTGACCATTCGGGATAATCTGCGGCTAGTGGGTGGCTTCCGGTATGACTGGCTTTCGCTTGACCGGCAGAACTACGGGCAGACCGGGCAGTTTAACGCGGCCACAAGTTTCAAGGGCCATTATAACCCGGACAATTTCCGGATTGGCCCTGTGTTCGACATTACAAAAAACGTGAGCGTTTATGGCGTTTACACCACGGGAGAAGACCCGCCGGGTTCCAACCTGTTTCTGGTCAACCGCGGGCAGTTTACCCGGCTGAGCCACTCCCGTCAGGGCGAAATTGGTGTGAAGGCCAGCCTGCTGGATGGGCGCTTTACCACCACGCTTGCGCTGTATGATATCCGCCGGACGCGCATGCTGGTTTCAACCGGGCCGGATACCGTGGCGACTGCAGGCGTGCAGAAGTCACGCGGCGTGGAATGGCAGGGGGATCTTGCCCTTAACCGCCATTGGAGCCTGTCGGGTAACGTGGCCTATACCTATTCCCGTTATGGGGCGTTTCACCCCAGTGCCTCGGTGGATGCTTCTGGCAATCAGGTGCCAAACGTGCCGGCCGTGACGGCTAACCTGTGGGCAATCTGGTCCCGCGTGGGGGACCTCCCGCTCGATCTGGGGGCAGGGATGCGGTACGTGTCAGCCCGCAAAGGGGATTATGCCAATACGCTTTCCCTGAAAGATTACGCGCTGGTCAATGTGTTTGCAGGCTGGCATGCGTATAAACATATTACGGTGTATGGGCGCATTGATAATATTGGCAACAAGCGCTTCATTCAGTGGGCGGATACCGGATACTCTGGTGAGGTCATGCTGGG
>NZ_CALLXM010000326.1 GCF_937875265.1 uncultured Acetobacter sp.
ATTTTGGGTGGCGGGATTTTGTCCATGCATCCTTGTCTGAATGGCCAACATGGCTTGCTATTGTGTTCTGTTACGGTGGTTGGTGGTCTCTGGGGTATTGGCTTTATCCAGTAGCACCATGGGCTGCATTGGCAGGGTTGGCGATAGTTGTCGCATTCCATTCTTCTTTGCAGCATGAGGCCATTCATGCTCATCCAACACCATCTACACTGTGCAACGAACTGCTGCTGGGGTTGCCGCTTGGGCTGGCATACCCTTACCGACGTTACCGTGAGACCCATTTGCAGCATCATGATGATGAGAACCTGACTGACCCTTATGCTGACCCCGAAAGTTATTATTGGGATAGCAATGAGTGGGCAAAGCTGGGGCGTGTCTATCGGTTTCTGCTCGGCGTAAACCAGACCCTTTTGGGGCGTCTGCTGCTTGGTCCACTATTTGGGAGTTTACGATTTTTTATCGCAGATATGCGCGTTATTGCTGCAGGCAACCAGAAGGTCGGGTTGGCATGGGCTATTCATGGTGTTTCAGTTCTGATCGTTGCGGCAATTGTTACGTTTGGCTTCCATATATCATTCTGGCTGTATGCTCTTGGCCCAGCCTATATTGGTACATCTCTTATTGGCATGCGCTCCTATTGTGAGCATCGGTGGCATGATGCAACAGGCGGAAGAACCATTATTGTAGAGGGGTCACTACTTTCTTTTTTATTCCTCTTTAACAACCTGCATAGTGTTCATCATCATTATCCTGGCCAACCGTGGTTTCGGTTGCGCCAGCTCTACTATGCAGACCGGACGGCATGGCAGGCTCTCAACCACGGTTACGTTTTTAAAGGGTATCGTGCAATTCTCTGGCAGTATCTGTTGCATGCCAAGGAACCACTGCTGCACCCTGCACAACAAAAATCTGAGAAAAAGAAATGGGCATGAAATTCATAGCCAGCATGCCAATGTATGACCAACCTCAGGAACGGGGTACACTTGATGCAACATGGATTCAGGTGCGTGATGCTTTGCGCCAGAACGGTGTGCCTGCACCAGACGCGCTTGTCCGTCGCAATGCTGATCTTCCGCCGGTACCGGGTGGGATACGGGATGCCGTGGGACGTCTTGTTGCGCCAGACCCAGCATCTTTACCGCCGGATGAACTGGACCTTTCGGTTGTGTGGCGGCACCCGGCCCTGTTGTTTGGAGAAACGTGTTGGGGACCTTTGCAGCATGGGCTGGGTGATTTTGTGCATGTTGTCGAGCAGAACAGCTACGAGGGGCTGACAGGAGGGCAGGGTATTTTTTATCGCAGTGCGCTTTTGGTGGCGCGTGGGAATTATAATGCATGCGATGCTTCGCCCACGTCTCATGTCAATATTGTGCAGGCCATGACCGGTCGGCACTTTATGTTTAACGATCACGTATCGCAATCCGGTTATCTGTCTGTTGTCCGTGATTTGCAGAGGCAAGGTGCTTCTCTGGAGGTTTGTTCCGGCACAACCATGACAGGGAGCCATCTGGCCTCCATGATGCACATTGTCAATGGAAGCGCTGATATTGCCGCAATTGATTGTCGAACCTGGGCCATGCTCCGTCGGGCGGACCCAATAGCGGCCGATCGTCTGCGAGTCATAGGCTGGACAACGCCATCTATAGGCTTGCCATTTGTTTGTTCACGGCACATCCGTAGTGCACTGCGCCGAACGGTTGCTAAGGTAGCACAGACGATCATGCCCACTATCCGATATGATTATTATGTTTAGCGCCTGCGGGCCTCATGCCGTGGTATGCAGGGCATGCTTTATGAGGCATGCGATATGCTTTCTTTAATATTTTATTATCAAAGAAAATCGTAATTTGCTTTAATAACGCAACACTGAGTGTCGTAAGGTAAACAGCGAATAAAATAGTGATTTTTGGCATATATGGCGCATACGCCACAACGCCATCTCCCATATGCAAGTACGTTGTTGGAACTGAGGCAGGTATGGAAGTATCGACCCTGATTTATTTTGTAAGCCTCGTTCGCAATCATTCTGTAAATGATGCGGCTATGGAGTTGAACGTCAGCCCTACGACTATCAATCATGCCGTATACGCGCTTGAGCTGAGTGCTGGAGTTCCCTTGTTGCTGCGGAATGCGCATGGCCGCAAATCTGTTCCTATAACAACAGCATATGGCGAAAGTTTTCATCGTACCGCTGTTCTTTTTCTTCAGTCCTGCCTGCGGCTCATCTCTCCTGCTGGCAGGGAGGAAGAGTTGATTACGCAGTTAAGCGAACAGGAGCTTCATAAAATAAGGCAGTCAGGCATAACCTTTAGAATGATCTCTTATTTTCTGCATGTTTGTGATGCAGGCAGTATTTCCGCTGCCGCAAAAGGGCTGGCAGTGACCCAACCGACATTATCGCGTCAGATTAGTAAGTTTGAAACTGTTCTGGGTTTCCATATTTTTGAAAGAACACACACAGGCATGCAACTGACCGCTGCTGCGCAGCCAATCAAGGCCATATGCGAGACTACAGCGCTTCTTTTTGAACGTCTGAGGCGGAGTATTAGCCTTGGATATTCCCGCGCGGTGAAAGACCTTAAATTTGCGGCAATGATTCCATCCAGTAGTAAAAGTGCTCTGGCTTCTTTGCTGGCCGGGCTTATTCCTCTCTGGCATAATCGTGCTTATCAGCCGCCCCTGAGTATCGCAACAATTGTAGTGCCAGCCATTGTTGCAGGTCTTCTTGATAAAACCTACGATGTTGGGTTGGTCGATGTTATTGACGTACCACCAACATTAGATTTTCTGGATTTTGAAACATCACCGATTTTTCTAGTTTTTGGAAAAACGGATCAGAAACTGTCCTTATATAATGACCCGGAAAATATTATAGCTGTGAGCACCATGGCTCTTCCAAGCTTTGGGACCGGCATGCGACATCTTACGGATGCCTATCTGGAGAGTGCAGCCGTGCGCCCACGCGCTGTACTGGAAACACAGTCCATGTCCCTTATGCTCCGGCTTGTGGAGGACAATATCTGCTGTGCCATTTTACCGGCAGGATCTTTTGAAGACCATAATGTTTTTTCCAAACAACTGCCTCGAAGATTTTCGCGTACAATCCGCCTGTTATGGCGGCGCGATTATAGCAATAAGGATGTGATTGGCCGCCTGGCATCGGCATTACAGGAAGTCCGCTCGGGTTCGCGATGTTGTTAAGAGTATATGCCTTCCTTGAATTCCGGAACTCAGTAATGTCTTCGAAAGAAAAATAATATGGTAAAGACACGTATTTTTTTAACGGTATCAACTCTTTTGAGCGGTATCGGTTATCCATTGTTCGCTTATGCCCAAAGTGATGCTGCACCAGCGGTCATTAAAAGTGACCCGGGGAAAAAAGCTGTGAAAAAGGACGATAAAAAGAAAAATGTCGCAGATAATATAGAATCCATTGCCGTTTTTGGGCACGGGTCGACCCGCCAGACGATGTCCATAGGTCGTGCCAGTATGCAGCAGAGTGCTCCAGGAACATCAGCGCTCAAGGTGCTGAACGAACTGCCGGGCGTTTTATATCAGTCTGCTGATCCTTTTGGTGTGTATGAATATTCCAGTCAGATATTTATGCGCGGTTTCAGCCAGTCCCAGCTTGGGTTTACGCTGGATGATGTTCCCTTGGGGGACCAGCAGTTCAATAATTACAATGGCCTTGGTGTTACACGCGCTATTATTTCCGATAATATTGGAAGTGTGAATGTCTCGCAGGGGGCCGGGGGCATTGATGTTGCCTCAACGAGCAATCTGGGTGGCGCGATAGAAATTCACTCGATGGATCCGTCACACAAGCGTGGTGGTGCTGTATCCCAAACGTTTGGAAGTAATTCGACTTTTCGAACCTTTGCGCGACTGGATAGTGGAGACCTCAACCAATCTGGAACACGTTTTTCCGTTTCCTACGCCCGTCTGAACGGTAATTTGTGGAAAGGGCAGGGTTACGATCATTCTGATCAGGTTAATGCCAAGTTTGTTCAGCCTCTCGCGCGGGACTCATCGCTCAAGGTCTTCTTTGACTGGAGCTCGACCCAGCAGTTTGATTATCAGGATATGACCAAGAACTGGCTCTCGACCGCAGGAGCGAATTTGTCCAATTATTATCCCGATTATACTGCGGCCTATCAGGCGGCTCAGGGAACCTATCCTGCGCAGATCAGCAAGACAAATGACCCCAAAGATGCGGCCTATTATGCTGGAACCGCCAATAGAGTGGATTATCTGGGGGGGATTACGCTGGATGAAAACCTGACGTCAAACCTGAACTGGAAAACCACCCTTTATGGTCATGCGGATACAGGATACAGCACATGGACGACGCCCTATAAAGCCTCGCCCAACGGAGCGCCATTATCTCAGCGGGTGCAGCAGCCACAGGTTGCGCGTGGTGGGTTTGAAAGCGCGGTAACATGGAAAGTCGCGCGCAATACGTTTAACGCTGGCGTCTGGTACGAATACGGGAACTTTGAAACCGGTCGTTATTTTTCGCAGGCGCCTCTTCTGGGGCAGGGTACACTTGGTAACCCAACAAACGGTTTTCCAGCAGACAAGATATTTGCAACGGCATGGCATGAAGCGTTTTCGTCCAACACATTTGTGTTTCACATGCAGGATACATACCATGTGACAGATACACTCAAAATCAATGCCGGTTTCAAATCCATGATTGTGAACGCTGGCAACAGCGTTCTTGCGCAGGACGAGACGATTAACGGCAAACCTATCGCGCAAGGCCACCTTGAGGCATCCAATGCCTTCTTACCCCAGATTTCGGCCAACTGGCGTTTTCTGCCTCATCATGAACTGTTTTTTGATGTGTCGCACAATATGCGTGCTTTTCCTGAGGACGGGTTTGGTACCAATATTTCGGCAAGCCCGTGGACAGCCTCCCAGGCTTCTTTTCAGGAAACAAAGAAAACTCTGCGGCCGGAAACGGACTGGGTTTATGAGGGCGGCTATCGTTTCAGTTCGCAGTATATCAGTGCGCTAGCTTCTCTTTATCGGATCAATTTTTCCAACCGCTTACAGTTGATTACTAACTCGGCTGGTATTAATCCGGTGACTGCCGTGCAGAATGTTGGTGGCGTTACAACCAACGGGGCAGAGGCTAGTATTACAGTGCGACCTGTGCACGGACTATCAATCTATAATTCGTTTTCGTATGCTCATTCAACATATGACCAGAACGTTGTTACGTCCAATAGCCTGCAGGCCATTCGTGGCAAGTTAGTACCTAATTATCCGCAGTTTATGTATAAAGCCAATATTGCCTATCAGTTAGGTGATCTTAACCTGCATGTGGACGGGTCCTATATTTCTCGGCGAGAGCTGACTTATACAAATGACTTGCGTGTGCCAGGATATTTTTTGATGAATTTTGGTGCACGGTATAATTTTGGTGATGCCGGGCCGTTTAAAGGTATTAATGCAAGTTTCAATATATATAATCTGACCAACAAGACGTATGTTGCCACAACCAATGAACTGGGAAATAATTTTGTCAATACTGGCTACAATTATTTCCTTATGGGCGCGCCCAGGCAGTTTTTTGGTACAATCGGCACAGCGTTCTGATGACAGATCATTCTGACAGCCAGAGTGTTCTGCTGGCGCCTGGTCAAACAGGTATTGCCGATATCGAGCGTATTGCTCTTACCGGGCATAAGGTTCTGCTATCAGCTCAGGCATCGGCGAATATTGAGGCAGGGCATGCCTGTCTGTTGCATCACATTGCCGCAGGGGCAACAATTTATGGCGTGAATACCGGGCTCGGAGCTAACGTGGACACACCGCGCCAGCCAAGCACAGCAAGTGCACAGCAGCACAGTATAATCTGGGCTCGCGCCAGTGGCGCCGGACCATCCGCTACCAATGCACAGGTCCGTGCCATGATGGCCGTGAGGCTGGCACGGCTGACACTGGGTCGTTCGGGTATTTCTCCTGCCGTTGCAACGGCGCTGGCCACTATGCTCAATAATAATATTACGCCGGTTGTCCCGCTTGTCGGTGCTTTGAGCGAGGGAGATCTGGCACCAATGGCCCACATTGCCAGTATTCTTACAGGTAAGGGACATGCCAGCGTAGCAGGGAAGGGCAGGGTATCGGGGGCTGAGGCGTTTGCACAGATAGGGATACCGTTGCCTGCTTTGGGGCCAAAAGATGGTCTTACGCTTATTTCCACTAATTCCGCGTCCATCGGGCTCGCATGCCTTAATCTTGGCAGTATCCACAGGCTCATGCGTGCCCATATTGCTGCGCTGGCTTTGTCATGCGAGGGGTTTTGCGCAAATCTCTCTCCATTTCAGCCTGGGAGCGTGCATTTACGGCCCGCGTCAGGACAGATGGAGGTTAGTTATGCGCTCCTTGGGTTACTGGATGGCGGCACTTTGAACCATGAAGGGTCTGCTCGCCGGTTGCAGGACCCGATCAGTTTTCGGAGCGCAGCCTCCATTGCTGGAGGAGCGTTGGAAAGCCTGCAACAGGCGCAGCGTGCTGTTGAGCTTGAATTGTCTTCCAGTGACGATAACCCGGCAATCGTGGCGGAAACAAACAGTATTATCCCGAACGGAAACTTTGACCCGACGCATGTGGCCGTTGCGGTTGATGCCCTGCATCTGGCCCTGGCAAGGGTGGCGGCTGCAACCGGGGAGCGAATTATGAAAATGATGTCTCCCTCATTGTCTGGTTTGCCGCGCTTTCTGGCTGAACCGGGAGGAGATGGTACAGGCTTTGCGCCCGTGCAAAAAACGGTTGCTGCACTGGTGGCGGAGATTGTGCATGACGCGACCCCACTGCCCCCCGTGGTTATTCCGGTTGCCGAGCGTGTAGAAGATTACGCGTCTCTGCTTTTTCCTGCCTTATGTCACGGAAAACGCCTGATTTCGCGGATGTATGAACTAAGTGCCATAGAAATCATGGTGGCCGTGCGGGCTATTGTTCTGCGCCCGCCTGTTTGTCTGGGGGCGGGAACTCAGGCGTTGCTGGACAGACTTGGTTCCTTATGCCCTCAACTGCCGTTGGAACACCCAGTGGCAGATAATATTGCCCTTCTTACTCAGGCTATAGAACACCCCGATTTTTTAGCGTCCTTCGGTATTTTGGCTGATGGCGAATAGGTAATATTGCTTCCTGTTTATGTAGGTTTGCAAAAATTTTTCAGGAAAAGAAAAACATGACCGATGTCCAGATCAACTACCTTAATGGTGCTGATGTCGCCCGTCTTTCCCTAACGGACAGCGAGATCATGGAGGCTGTGTCAGGCGCTCTTGCAGCGCAGTCACATGGGCAGACTGTGGTTGAACCACGTGTGCATCTTGTGCCCGAGAGTTCGGATAAAGGTCATTTCAACGTCCTGCGAGGTGTCATTCAGCCTCTGGGTCTTGCTGGTGTTAAAATTGTTGGTGATTTTGTCGATAATTATAAACAGAATCTGCCGTCCGAAATGGCTGTTCTCAATCTGTTTGACCCTGTGACCGGCATGCCAAAAGCCATTATTGATGCCACGCGGATTACAGATATGCGCACTGGAGCGATGACCGCACTGGGTGCGCGTTTTCTGGCTCCTCGGAATAGTCGCATACTTGGGCATATTGGCACGCGTGGAACAGCATATTGGAATATAAGACTTCTTGATCACCTCTTTGATTTTGAGGAAATACGCGTGCATTCCCGCAGGGAAGAAAGCCGACAGTCCTTTGCACGGCGGTTGGAGCAGGACTTGGGTAAAAAGGTGATTGTTACAACAACATGGGAAGCCTGTCTGGACGGGGCAGATATTCTGGTGGAGGCCAGTCGGTTACCAGAACCCACGCCACTCCTGAAAACCGAGTGGGTTCGCAAGGGCGCATTGATTATTCCATATGGCACTATGAGCGCTCTGGAGCTCAGTTTAACAGATGTGATTGATAAAGTGGTGGTGGATGACTGGGGGCAATGTGGTCCAGGCCGCCCATACGGTGCTCTGCGTCAGCACGTAGATCAGGGGAAGATCACGCGCGAGACTCTTTACGCAGAGTTGTGTGATATTGTTGGAGGAAAATTGCCAGGCAGGGAGAGTGATGACGAGACGATACTGTTCTGGCACCGAGGGTTAAGCATTACCGATATTGCATTGGGCGCGGCCCTGTTGAACAAGGCAGCCAAGCTTGGAATTGGCCAGAAGCTGCAATTTTAAAAATCTTGTTAAATTATATATAAGTCTGAAATCATGACACAATGACGTCAAACAACGGTTTTTCAATCCCTACTGATCGTGTGATAATCCTTTATACGATCCGGACCAGAAGCGGTTGTTCTGGCCCGGATATCTTATCAGTGGATGGCGATCAGACCGTGAAGAGGTCTTTGTGGGTGTGTGGCTGACACCGGAGATACTGGTTGGGCGCTTTGACATGCCCTCCCAGATGCGCGGCTGCGTGCCAAGGCCAGCGCGGATTGTAAAGGATCGTACGCGCAATGGCGATCATGTCGGCATCACCCGTAGCCACGATAGCTTCGGCCTGTTCGAAGCCCGTAATCAGGCCAACGGCTACCACGGGGATGGACGTTTCCTGCTTAACCACGCGGGCTAGTGGAACCTGGTATCCTGGAGCAACCGGAATGTTCTGATGGGGGCTCAATCCGCCACTGGAAACGTGGATAGCATCGCAGCCGCGCGCTTCGAGAGCATTCGAGAAGGTGATGGTCTGCTCAATGTCCCAGCCACCTTCCACCCAGTCAGTTCCAGAGACCCGAACAGAGATGGGGCGGTCGGGCAATGCTGTGCGCACGGCGTCGAACACCTCCAACGGAAAGCGCATCCGGTTCTCGAGCGCTCCTCCATAGGAATCGTCCCTTTGGTTTGAAAGGGGTGAAAGGAATTGGTGCAAAAGGTAACCGTGCGCAGCATGCAATTGCACGGCATCGATCTCCATTGTTGCGGCTCGACGGGCGGATGCGACGAAGGCATCCCGTATCCTGAGCATGCCATCACGGTCTAGTCTCATCGGTGCATGATCTGTTGGCTGAAAACGTAGATCAGAGGGAGCGACCGTTTGCCACCCGTTTGCCATGTCGGGTGCGATTTGTGGCCTACCTTTCCACGGTACCTCGCACGATGCTTTACGCCCGGCATGGGCAAGCTGAATGGCGATCTTAACGTCTGAAGTTGCCCGGATAACGTCCAGAACACGGCGCATGGCACCTTCAGTCCGCTCATCCCACAGGCCGACATCGGCATACGTGATGCGCCCATCGGGTGTTACGGCTGTTGCTTCGATCGTTAACAATCCTGCGCCAGAAAGCGCCATGGAGCCAAGGTGACTCAGATGCCAGTCTGTCATTTGGCCATTTACGGCCGAATACTGGCACATAGGTGCCACGACGATACGGTTGGACAGAGTTAAGCCCTGAATGTCTATCGGCGTAAAGAGAACAGGTCTGCTCATGTGAAGTTTCCCAGATTTGTAAGGACGTTTTTATTCTAGGACGTGTGGTTGGTTAATCCCAATGATAGCGGAGACGATTGGGGCCGCCGCTATAAAGATTGATTTCACTTTATTATATTTTTACCGTCAGTTTTTAAAAGGATCTGACTTTCCGGTTTCTGTGCCAGCAATTGGACGCGAAGGGGCTGCGGTCATCAGGTTCTCATAATATGCCGGGTTAGGGGGGACATCAATGCCGCCAGTCGGAGTGGGGTGATGCAATCCTTCATATTGAAAGCCCGTGAACGTCATGGTCTGGTCTGGTGAAGGGAGGAGTTGGTCATTCCAGCCACCGCCCAAAGCTCGCACCATGCCGACTGTGGCCTGAAGTGCACGGGCTTGTACCTGCGCCTGCTCAATACGGGCATCAAGCGTGTTGACCTGTGCGATTAACGCATCCAGATAACCGTCAGCGCCGCCTTTATAAAGCGTCATGGTCAATGTCTGTGATTGCATGGCGGCGTCAACGGCCTGTTTCAGGCGACTGTTTTCTGCACGCAGGCGTGCTGTCATCGACAGGCCGTTTTCAACATCCTTGAAGGCAGACAAAACTGCCATGCGATAATGGTCGCGGGTTTCGCGATAATTTGACCATGTGCGTTGAAGCTGGGCTCTGCGCAGTCCGCCTTCAAACAGAGGCATGGTGACGGAGGCGCCGTAAGACCACATGCTGTTTGCCAGATTGGCCAGATCAAACCCGTTGGCGTCAAAGCCACCATTCGCGTTGAAAGATACATGCGGGTAGAATGCTGCCCGCGCAATGCCAATGGCCCGGTTGGCCTGTGCCATTTCGCGCTCGGCTACGGCAATATCCGGACGCCGTTGCAATAGTTCGGACGGCATGCCCAGCGGAAAAACAGGCTCGGCAGCATCCTGATGAGCGATTTCAGGAATATGAAAAGATGAGGGCGATGCATTGACTAGAACAGCCAGAGCATGTTCCAGCACTTCCCGCTGTGCCTGTACATCCAGCTGGCGTGCCTGGGTCATATAAAGCTGGTTTTTTGCACGCGCTACATCAATGCCGGTTGCATCCTGATTATCAAGCCGTGTCTGGGTGACACGGAGCGCCTGCTGGTAATAGCTGATAGATTGCTCATAGATGGCGTTCTGTGCATCAAGTCCTCGGAGGGCAAAAAAATCGGTTGCCAGTTCGGCCTGAAGACTAAGCCGGGCAGACGCATATTGTGCGGCCTGTGCCTGTGCATAATATTTTTGCGCCCGTACACGATTGCGAACAGAAGACCATATGTCAGGTTCCCAACTAGCCATGCCCCCATAAAATTCATCAGTCGCAGTAATCGGTCCTTTGTAGCGGAATAGCCGATCTGAAGAGCTTTTGTTGTTGCTTGACCCAAATGCCAGAGCAAAGTGCGGCAGCAAGTCAGACCGTGCTTCCATTACAATGGATCGTGCCTGAATAAAGCGCTCAGCTGCGGCTTGCAGATCGGCATTGCCTTCCATGGCCTTTGCTTCAAGAGTACTCAGTGTTGGGTCGTTAAACAGTGTCCACCAATCAGATCGTATGACAGTATCCTGTGGCTGTGCCTCACGGAACAAACCTTCCCCGTGCCATGATGCAGGAACAATGAAGTGGGGAGCCTGATAGGCTGGGGCTAAATCACACGCGCTAAGCACAATGAGCGTGGCAAGTGCCGCACCTTTAAAAATATGATTCTGATAAAAGGTTTTTCCGAGAAGAGACTTGTTTACGGAAGTCACAAGCATATTTTTTCGGGGGGATGTCTGGGGGCGTGTAAGGAGAATGCTCATTCGTCATCCTCCTCATCATTATTGCTGGCCGAAGTCAGGTATCCTTTTTCTGGCACACTCAGGCGTACGGTCTGCCCTTCGAGGAGGTCTGCCGGAGGGTTATTAATAATCTGGTCGGTCGGGGTTAGCCCCGCATCCACTTCCGTATATGCATCTGACATGCGGCCTACGGTTATGTTTTTGTAGTGTGCCTTGTTTTGGGTATCGACAGTTACGACCTGCATACCTTTTTCCTGAAATACCAATGCGCCAGTTGGAATTGTATAAACCCCACCTTCTGCCGGCGCAGAAAGGGAAACGGTGGCAAATGTTCCTGGCCACAATTTCTGGTCCGCATTATCAATCGTAAATTCTGTAATGGCCGTGCGCGTATTGGGGTCATAGCCCTTAGCAATGGTCAGAAAATTAGCTGTAAAAACCTGATTGGGATATTGCGGAACCGTTACGCGGGCTTTCAGTCCTGGTTTCAGAACATAGGACAACACCTCGGGCACGGAGACAAATAGACGCATCTCATGGGTGTCTGCTACGGTAAACAGTTCACCAGCAGTTCCATTGGCGTTCAGATTGCCACCGCCTGCGCCAACATAATCTCCTACACTGATATTTCGGGCCGTTACAACGCCGTCAAATGGAGCAACAATGGTTTTGAAGCGTTCCAGAGCATCATAATGGTCCACATTGTGCTGTGCTGCCTCCAAAGCTGCACGGGCAGACTGTTCATTCGCGTTTTGAACAGACACGGACTGCCCTGATACAGCCTGTGATTTTCCCATCGAACGCCAGCGATCAGCCGTAATAGTGGCAAGTCCGTATTTGGCCTGTGTCACCTGAAGGTCAGCCTTGGTCTGTGCATATTGCGCATCCAGCCCCGGGGCGTTGATTTCTGCAAGGGTATCCCCCTTTTTTACAAGAGCACCATAATCCTTGTTCCACATTTTCACATAACCGGAGACCTGCGCATAAATGGGCGCTTCATACCAGGCGTTGATATTTCCAGGCAGGGTCATGGCAAGTGTAGACGGCGCTGGCTTGGGCTGTACGACTGCAACGTCGGGGATACTGGCGTGGATTGCGTCAGCCTGTAGCGTCACCTGATTACGGAGATGCTGTAATTCCAGATACACCACATATCCCACAAGCACACACAGCAGGGAGCCGACAAACAGACGGTTTTTTGTAATTGTGGACATCAGACGGCCTCCTGCCCATTGTCATGGTCCGTTTCAGACGGACTGCGGTTTTTTGTATGAGAGGTATTGTGAAAAATTGTGTATACACACGGTACAAACAGCAGTGTTGAAATGGTCGCCACAATAAGGCCGCCGATAACTGCCTTACCTAATGGTGCATTTTGCGAATTACTGGTCGCCATGGGCACCATGCCAATCACCATGGCAGAGGCTGTCATGATAACTGGTCGAATACGTCCAAACCCGGCTTCTACTGCTGCAACAAGAGCATTGCCGTGCAGGGTGAAACGTTCCTTCGCAAAAGAGACGACCAAAATAGAATTTGCCGTAGCCGTTCCCATGCACATGATGGCGCCCGTCAACGCCGGAACGGAAAGACGTGTGTGGGTTAGGAATAGGCTCCAGGCAATTCCGGCAAGTGCTCCTGGCAGCGCGGAAATAATAATGAAAGGATCAACCCATGACTGGAAGTTTATAACAATCAGCATGTAGATCAGCATAATAGAGATAATCAGACCGGAAATGAGCTCTACATACGCCCCATGCATAGTGACTGCCTGCCCACGAATATCGACTGCAGCAGTTTGTGGGAGGTCTTTTTGCGTGTTGGCAACGACTTGTTTGACTTTTGCCAGCACAGATCCCAAATCAGTACCTTCAGTTGAAACATACACATCAATTTCCGGCATGGAATTGTAGTGGGATACCTGTCCTGGTGTCCCTGTCGGCGTCACGGTGCTGATGCTGCCCAGAAGCTGCATATCTGTGCCTTTAGGGTCATTATCGCCTTTATCAACAGGGATGGTCAGCAAATCATTATAATGAGTCAGCTGATCTTGTGACACGTAGACGTTCAGTGGAAACGTGATGCCTGTTTTTGGGTCAAGCCAATATTGCGGGTCCACCGTCTGACTTCCAGAAAGAGTCATAAGCTCGTTATTGGCAATATCCGCTTCCGTCATGCCTGTAGCCTGACCGAATGTACGATTGCCTTGCACAAACAGGGTCGGTGTTTTCATGGTTTGCTGGATCACCACATCTGCCGTGCCGGGAATGGCGCGCAGCTTGTTCACCAAGAGGCGGGCATACTGGTAATTGTCACGAATATCCGGACCGGACACCTGAATATCAATGGGTGCTGGTGACCCAAAGTTGAGTATTTTTTCTGTCAGATCAGCTGGCTGAAAGGTAAAGACGCTTCCGGGGAATTTGGCAGACAGATCGTGACGTAGCAGTTTACGATAAGTCCAAACTGGAGATTCCTCATCCGTGAGCGAAATTGTCAGGTCACAATCCTGCGTGCCTATAGAGGGGGTTGGGATGAAAGCCTGATTATGTGGCCCTTCGGGCAAACCACAATTATTGATGATACCGGAGACTTTTCCAGGAAGAAGCTGCTGGATTCTATCATCAACCAGAGAGACGATGCGTCCTGTTGTTTCAATACGCATTCCCAACGGCGTACGCATGTGCATCTGCATTGTGCCCGATTTCACTTCCGGGAAAAAATCCTGGCCGGATATCAGGAACAATCCTAGTGAAAGGACAGATAGCCCCAGAAAACCCATGGCAAAAAGACCGCGTCGCGCAATGATACGTTCTAGCAGTCGACCATAACTGGCCCGAAAATTATGAAATGCGTGTTCAAACCGGTTCTGGAAACGCCCGAGAAAACCTTTGGGCAGAGCAAGGTGCTCATCACTGTGCAGTCCCGGATGAACCTGCCCGGCCAGAAGATATTTGGCCATTGTCGGCACTAATGTGCGTGACAGAATGAAAGATGCCAGCATGGCATAGACAATGGCTTCTGCCATGGGCATGAACAGCCAGCCTGCAACGCCGCTTAACCGAAAAAGCGGTGTCCACACTATGCAGATACACAATGTTGATACCAGAGTAGGCACCACAATCTGGTTGGCGGCGTCAATAATTGCTGGTTCCAGCTCCTTACCTTCTTCAAGGTGGGTATCAATATTTTCAATCATGACGGTGGCGTCATCCACCAGAATGCCGACAGCCAGAGCCAAGCCGCCAAGTGTCATGACATTGATGGTCTGTCCTGATAGCAGAAGACAGATAATAGCCGTGAGAATGGCCAGAGGAATGGATGTGGCGATAATAAGGGTGGAGCGCCATGAACCCAGAAATAGCAGAACGACCAGCCCGGTCAGAATGGCGGCGGTCACCATTTCACGTACGACGTCCTTAATGGCATTTTTTACAAAAACTGATGCATCACTCAGGAGAGAAATATGTACGTCAGGCGGAACAAGTTTCTGGAGGCGGGGGAGAAGCTCCTTGGTACGTGCCACCACATCCAGTGTTGAGGCGTTACCACTTTTCATCACGACAACTTCCACTCCCTGGCGGCCCTGAACCAGCACAAGGTTAGTCTGTGGGTGGCCGCCACGGTACACCTGCGCTACGTCGTGCACGTAGATAACGGCATTCCCAACACGTTTGACCGGAATGTCGCCCAGTTCCTTCATGGAGCGAGGGGTGGCGTTAGTCTGAACCATCCAGTCTGTTGTTGCTATTTTCTGATCGCCAGCCGGAAGCACAATGTTCTGTTTGCGTAGGGCATTCTGCACATCCATTGCCGAGAGATGGTGTGCCTGTAATTGCTTCTGGTTCAAGGCAACCATGATAAAGCTGTCCATGCCACCATAAGGATGAGGCAGAACCGCGCCCGGAACTGTTACCAGAATGGGTCGAATACGCGTCATAGCGATTTTATACAGATCAGAGGGCGTCTGTTTTTCAGACGTGATCTGAAGGGCCAGAACCGGAACGGATGATGCTTCCAGCCGCATGACCATGGGAGCAGGGATGTTGTCGGGTAACTGTTTGATAACAGTTTGAGAAATTGCTGTGACTTCAGCCTCAGCTTCCCCAATATCCGTGCCAGGTTGAAAATAGATGTTAACAATGCTCCTGCCGTAATAGGAGCTGCTTTCCATATGTTCGATACCCTCAACCGTGGAAGTTACGGCCAGTTCGTAATTATAGGTAATGCGGCCAGCAAATTCCTCAGGCAGCATGCCGCCGTATGTCCATACCACAGAAACAACGGGAATTCGGATATTTGGAAACACATCGGTCGGGGCATTGAAAAGGGACAGCACACCAAAAGCGATAATAAGAAGCGACAGGACAATAAATGTGTAAGGTCGCTTCAGTGCCGTCACAACGATGGCATTCATGCGTTTCCTTCCTTGCTCGAGTCAGTGGAATTCAGTGCACGATAGAATTGGAGTTATTTATAAATCTTTTAAAAAAAATATTATTGAGATATATAATTTTTTAATAAATTAAAGTTCAATGATCATTTTAAAATTTCATCTATGAAATCAAAAGATAGCGTCATGCGTAATATATTATCTAATCATTGAAGCCGGGCGGATCATAAACTCTCCAAAAAACGACTTACATGGAGAGTGGGCTGCTATGACGCAGATATATTCGGGAAAAGTCGTATTTGTTACGGGGGCCGGAGCAGGAATAGGGCTGGCCGTGGCAAAACGTTCGCTTACGCAGGAGCATCTGTGATGCTGGCGGATGTTAATCCTGATGCCGTTCGGGCAGAGGCTGCAAGTCTGACTTCTGAAGGATTGATTGCCCACGCCGTCACTGTGATGTCTGGGAACGTCCCGGCCTTACTCCACGGGAACGCTGCATCGCCATGGTCAGCAGTCTGATATCGCTCTACCGTACCAAACGAACTGGAGTTTCGTATTCTTAAAGCGCTCACTACCGGTATCAGTGAAGCAGAAATCATCGAAATTATTATGCGTCTTGCCTTCTATTCAGGGTGGCCGACAGCTTCGACGGCGCTGACTATTGCGCGTGGTGTTTTTGACCAACAGAAAGACTAAGGTTATGGAACAGAATATTCAGGGTAAGGTTGTGGTTGTTACAGGTGCCAGCAGTGGTCTTGGTGAGGCAGCTGTGCGTCGCCTGGCTGCGGAAGGAGCTAAAATCGTTATCGGAGCACGCCGTCTGGATAAACTGGAGGCTCTGGCCAGTGCGTTGTCTCTTGGAAGAGAGGTGGCGGTCAAAACGGATGTCACCCAGTTTGATCAGCTTCAGGCGCTGGTAGATCATGCGGTGAAGCTACACGGTCGGATTGATGTGATGATCAACAATGCTGGTGTGATGCCGCAGGCTCCACTGGAAAAAATCCAGGTTGAAGACTGGAACAGGACCATCGACGTCAACCTCAAGGGCACACTCTACGGAATTGCGGCGGCTTTACCATACATGAAGGCGCAGAAGAGTGGTCAGATTATCAATGTCTCATCAGTTGCTGGTCATAAAGTCGGGCCGGGAAGCGCTGTTTACTCTGCAACCAAGACAGCCGTTCGGGTCATTTCCGAAGGGCTGCGTCAGGAGGTCAAACCCTACAACATTCGCACGACGGTTATTTCTCCCGGCGCGGTCCAGACAGAACTGCCAGAGAGTGTAACCGATGTTGATACAGCAAAAGCTATCAGGAATTTCTATGTAAAATATGCAATCTCAGCAGACTCTTTTGCTCGGGCTGTGGTCTTTGCTATGAGTCAGCCTGAAGATGTCGATATTAACGAAATCCTGTTCCGTCCGACACGGCAAGAATACTAATAGTATGCATCCTTATATTATATGTCACATGATCAGTTCAATTGATGGGCGTATTGTGACCGACCGCTGGACCGTTCCCGTCGATGGTTTGGATCGTGATACGCTGATTAACCAGTATTTCGACATTGAGAAGCTATATGATGCAGATGGCTGGATTATAGGGCGTTCAACAGCCTCAGAGCATTTCGTGAAGGCTGCAGAACCTTGGATGGGCTCCACCAACAGGTTCCCGCGAGAACCTTATGTGGCTCACCCCCTCACAGCACGCTTGGCAATATTGATGGATCCACAAGGAAAATTGCAATATGAGCGCTCGGATATCGAAGGGGACGCGATAGTTACTGTTCTTGCAGAAAATGTTGCTGATGATTATCTGCAAATGCTGCGTGATAATGGTGTGTCTTATTGCTTTGCCGGACCGGGTGGTCATGACATCCAAAAAGCTGTTGCGATTTTAGGGAGTGCATTTGGACGTCGTAAACTTCTGCTTGAAGGGGGAGGCTTGATCAATGGTGCCTTCCTGCAAGCCGGCGTTATTAACGAGATTAGTTTAATGGTTTATCCTGGGATTGATGGCGTATCAGGGATTGCCAGTATGTTTGATTGGGTTTGTGAAAAAAATGATGAACCTGCATGTGGGCAGGCTTTAAGTCTCCTGCATGTTGAAAAGCGTGATAACGGTGTTTTATGGATAAAATACAAAGTGGAAAAAATCTCTTCGTAAAATAATAGTTTCTAATTTTTGTAACGTAATGCCTCCACAACCAAACGGAAGGCAGCAGAAGACTGGCGTCGGCTCGGATAATAAAGGTGATAACCGGGAAAGGGCGGGCACCAGTCTTCCAGAACACGGACCAGACGACCATCTTCCAGATATGATGCAATCTGGTCTTCCATGACGCACGCCAAACCGAAGCCATCCAGTGCTGCCTGACGGATCATAGGCACATTGTTGAATGTCAGTTGTCCCTCGACGCGTACTCGTAGAGCCCGGTGTCCTTTTTCCAGCTCCCATGCATAAACACCGCCTGAAGTGGGAAGACGCAGGTTAATACAGGCATGTTGGGACAAATCCTGCGGCTTGCGTGGAGCGGGATGAGTGGAAAAATAGGACGGTGCCCCAACAACCGCCATACGAAGTGGAGGTCCAATGGGGACGACAATCATGTCCCGGGCGATGGTTTCTTCCAGTCTTACTCCAGCATCAAAACGTTCAGCTACGATATCCGTCAAGCTGGCATCTACCGCCAGTTCAACATGTAGGTCGGGATAAGTGGAAAGCAGTTTACGTAAAGCAGGCCATAGAATAGTTTGAGCCGCATGTTCTGATGTGGTGATACGTACAGTCCCTGATGGTTTCTCGGAAAGTTCGCTAAGTGCGGCGATTTCACTGCTGATCGTATCAAGTGCCGGAACAAGTGTTGTTAACAGGCGTTCGCCCGCCGCCGTAGGTGCAACCCGACGGGTTGTGCGCATGAGCAGCCTTACGTTCAGGCGAGCTTCCAGCCGACGGATGGTATGACTTAACGTGGACTGGGACGTGCCGAGTTTGGCTGCGGCACGCGTGAAACTCTGTTCTTCCGCGACGACCATAAAGGCATTGAGATCGACCAGTTCCTCACGACGCATTCATGAACTCCAAATATAAGATCAAGCTTATTATAGCATCTAATCATGGAAATGACCTCATGCTTTGATGCCCGCTGGACCTGCCGGACAACATTTTATCCGTCAGGGAGTTTTATAGGAGAAGAGGTATGGATATTCGCCGCCCTGGTTTCAAGCCATCTGTCAAAGGTCCATCTGAATGGTTCACCGGCGCTGTCCGGGTCGATGCCCCATTTGCTGGCAGTGGCGCGCTCGCTTGCGCAACCGTCACGTTTGAGCCCGGCGCGCGCACGGCATGGCATACGCATCCCCTTGGGCAGACCCTTCTGATTACTGACGGCTTTGGGTGGGTTCAGAGAGAAGGGGCCCCAATTGAAAACGTGCGCCCGGGTGATATTGTTTGGTTCGAGCCTGATGAGAAGCACTGGCATGGTGCGTCCCCTGAGTGTGCGATGACGCATATCGCCATCACGGAAGCAAAGGATGGGTAAGTCTTCGGACTGGATGGAACATGTCAGCGACGAACAGTATCGCCGCTGATAATGTCCTTACAGAGAGAGTACCATATCACCTTAGGTTTTTAACTTTTCTACAGAAAATACCTATCGACACAATTAAAGCTTTACTCATTATAGTGCTGTAAATTGTTGTAGCCATCATCAAAACTAACTGACTCTACGCTCTAGAGAAAACATATGACTGTATGGAGTTTTCCGTCATCTTTAAGTGGAAGTCTGTCCGTTTTACCAAGAGGAATATCATCGACAGTCAAGGAAGGTGATGTGCTTCGACTGACCTGATTGGGGTTCTTTATGACGCACTGATATCGAGCACTGCGCCAGTGGAGCACGACTTCAAATTCAGACCATTCCTGAGGAATACAGGGGGCTATTATAAGTATTTCACCCTGGATGCGAATGCCAAGAATTGATTCAATGCCTGTACGCTGCATCCATCCCGCAGAGCCTGTATACCATGACCAGCCGCCTCGTCCGGTGTGTGGTGCTTCCGAGTAAATGTCCGCAGCAACAACATAAGGCTCCAGTTTATACCGGTCTGCATGACCCGATGTCAGACTATGTTGTATTGGGTTAAGCATACTGAACAGAGCATGTGCCTGGTTGCCATCCCCCAGTATGCCAACGGCCATAACTGTCCAGAGGGCGGCATGTGTATACTGGCCACCATTTTCTCTCACACCAGGCGGATAACCCCGTATATAGCCTGGATCAGGCTCGGATTTATCAAACGGTGGCGTGAGAACAAGAATTAACCCGTTCTCCTGTTGTACAAGATGCTGAATGGCCGAATGAAGGGCATGGTGAGCCCGCTCTGGAGATGCTGCACCGGACAAAACTGCCCATGACTGTGAAATAGCGTCAATCTGACACTCTGTGTTCTTATGCGAGCCAAGAGGTGTGCCATCATCAAAATAGGCACGGAGATACCAGTCTCCATCCCATGTCTGCTCCAGAGTGCAGGCAAGTTTTTCCATATGGTTTTGCCAATGTGTGGCACGTTTGACGTCATGACGCTCTAAAGCCAGCGGGATAAAGGCTTTAAGGGTTTTATACAGGAACCAGCCAAGCCAGACGCTTTCCCCTCGGCCATGCTCTCCCACCCGGTTCATACCGTCATTCCAGTCTCCTGTTCCCATCAGAGGCAACCCGTGAGTGCCTAAGGCGAGGCGACGGTCCAAGGCCCGTGCGCAATGTTCGAAAAGAGCGGCAGTTTCAGAAGATAGTGTTGGCACAGAAAAGTGATCATGCTCATTCAGTGCGAGTAGTGGGGCGTCAAGGAAGCTGACCGTTTCTTCCAGAACTGCGGCATCTCCTGTGGTTATGACGTAGTGTGCAACTGTGTAAGCAAGCCATGTGCAGTCATCAGAAATATGGGTACGAACGCCTGCTCCGGTTTGAGGAAGCCACCAGTGTTGCACATCACCTTCAGGAAACTGTCGCGAGGCTGCTCGTAAAATATGTTCCCGAACGCGCTCGGGAGAGGATGTCGCAAGCGCCATGCCATCCTGAAGCTGGTCCCGGAAGCCAAAAGCGCCACTGGCCTGATAAAATCCTGATCGAGCCAGAACACGGCTGGAAAGAGTCTGATACAAAAGCCAGCCATTGAGCATGATATCCATGCTTCTGTCAGGGGTTTTTACCTGAATGGCATGGCAGAGGGCGTTCCATTTTTCGGTAACGGCTTGCAGAGCAGTATCAAGGTTTGTAGTGCGATATCGGATAATCAGACGCCTTGCTTCATCCTCGTCCGCGGCTTCGCCCAGCAGAAAAAGGATTTCGACACGGCCATTTGTTGGCAACGTAACAAGGGTTTGTAAAATACCGCATGGATCCAGTCCGGAGCCTGTCAGGTTTTGTGTTGCATCTGGGTGGTTAAAGGCTGCGGGGTCGTCCAGAGAGCCGTTGCGGCCGATAAAACTCTTGCGGTCGCCGGAAGTGATTGTGACGTAACTGCCAAGGTCAGCAAATGCTACGCGGGAGCCGTAAGTGCTATCCCAGCAGTTTCTTGCAAAAAGTGCTCCGGTTTTTGGGTCCGTTTCAGTTGCTATGAAAGGGGCTGTCTTGGTACGAGAAACGCCCAGAACCCATTCAACATAGGCTGTAAGAGACAGGGTGCGAGGCTGTCCTGAAAGGTTGTGAAGCTGAATACGTGAAAGCTTAACCGGATCCGTAGTGGGAACATACTGTAGAAGACTGCTGGCAATGCCGTGAGCTATCCGTTCATAGCGTGTGTATCCACGCCCATGGTATGCGACATAGGTTGCAGCAGCATCTCTTCTGGTTGAGGCGGTCAGGCACCAGAGAGCCTGCGTTTCTTCATCCCGAAGGTAGAAAATTTCTCCGGGAGGATTGCTCACAGGATCATTAGACCAGGGGGTAAGCTGATGTTCGCGGCTATTAAGAGCCCATGTGTGTCCACTTCCTTCAGCCGAGGCCAGAAAGCCAAAAACCTCGTTGGCTATAACATTGATCCACGGTGCAGGCGTAGTGATACCAGGAGGAAGCACGACAACATAAGTTTCACCATTATCTGCAAAACCGCCGTAACCATTAAAAAACTCCAATGGAGGAGTAACTGGAACATTAAAGTTTTCCGGGTTCGAGAAAACAAGTGGCAGGGCAGTGGGCGGCGTCTGCGCTGGCTGGGCTTCAGCATGATCAAGTTGTTCAGTAAGGCTACCCTTGGCACCCAGAACAACGCGCGCAACAGAAAGCAGGAGGGCTAGGGCTTTAGATGAGAGGAGGTCCGTCCGTAAAATACGAATAGATTCACCACCAGTTGCTGCTTTAGGAATAGAGCGGACCAGATTTTCCAAAGAGATCTGGAGGTCTTGCAGATAAGACGACGGATGGTCGTTCAGGATAACGAGATCAACTGCGAGCTGTTTCAGGCGGAAATACTCATGAGCCAGCAAAACCTGACGTACGATGTCCGTATTAGAATTTTCCTTAACAGTCAGAACAATAATCGGAAGATCCCCTGAAATGCCATGTTCCCATAAGGCTTTCTGAGGGCCAGCACCAAGCCTGATGGTGTCAGATGCGGCACGCAGAGAGGAACCAGAAAAAAGAATGTGTCCTGCAAGGCGCTGGAACAGATCCGCTTCACTGGGGTGGATATCAAGATGACGCAACTGAATTTGTGCTTGTGTCCAGGCCAGCGTGCGAACGCGGTCAAGGGCTGCGGCATCTTTATGAGTATCAATCAGATCCAATAGTTTTTCACGGGATGAGGCTGCCATGGTCCAGAACGAAATTCTCGTTGTGGTGCCTGGTTTAAGAGTTGCACGGATGCGTAGGGAAAAAGACGGATCAAGAACCGTACCTGTACGCCCGGACAAAGCGGAATTCCCGGCAATGGCGGCGGGTGAACGCACCGTATGGCCCCGGCCTATAAAGGCAGCACGGTCTGTTTCAACAGTGACAGCAAGAGGGGAGACAGCAAGATGCGCAACCCAGATTTCAGGCTCATCAGGAGTTCGGCGTCGGCGTGTTGCTACAAGAGCTTTGGCTTCAGGTAAATATTCTGTTTGAACGAACAGTTTAGTAAATGCCGGATGAGCAAGGTCTGCATCCTGAGCCAGAAGAGCCAGCTCTGCATAGGATGTAACATCAAGTTCCAGCGTTTCATGGCCTGCATTAAGCAGGGTAAGGTGCCTGACTTCAGCATCATCTTCAGCCGAAACCATGATGTCCAGCGTGGTTGTGACTGGACCGTCACGGCGGGTAATTTCTGCGCGATCCTCATGAAATGCGACAAGATAGTCATCCGGCACTGTGGCGCAAGGCTGAATACCTGCGGACCAGACGTATCCTGTTCTGACGTTTTTCAGATAAAGAAAGGAGCCGTAATGATCGAGCGTTGGGTCTTCCCGCCACCGTGTCAGCATGTGCCCTTGCCAACAGCTGTAACCAGAACCTGCAGAGGTAAGCATAACGGTATATCGGCCGTTTGAAAGCAGATGTGTGACAGGTTCCTGCGTATAAGCGGTGTCATAAAAACGCCCCGCACGGGTGGTTGTGTCAGACACATGTGTTGGCAGAGCTTGTTCAGTCGGCAAAGGCCGGGCCACAGCGCCTTTAACTGGGGCGCGTTCCTGCAGGAGCAGCTCGGCGGAGGCCATGACCGGATCCGCATGAAAGCGTGATCTCATGATACCATTCAGGATTGTATCGCTGACAGCCAGAATGGACATTCCCTGATGATGCGCCATGTAAGCGCGTATAATGGCAAAAGACTGGTTTTCAGGGATGCGCTCGGGCGTATAATCCAGAGATTCATAAAATCCGTAACGACCTTGCGCGCCAGCTTTTTCCAGAACGGAAAGGTTGGCAACAGCCTTTTGCGGGTCGACCATGGAGGCCAGCATTGTGGCATAGGGTGCTACAACCATATCCTGCGCAAGGCCACGCTTGAGGCCTAGTCCGGGTATGCCAAAGTTTGAATACTGATAGGTATAGTCAAGGTCTCGTACGTTATAAGCAGCTTCAGAAATGCCCCACGGAATATTTCTGGTTTGTCCATACGTAATCTGGCGCTGCACAATCAGAGCATTGGTCTCTTGCAGCAGGCTTCCTACCGGTGCGCGCATGACAAGTGACGGCATGAGATATTCGAACATGGATCCGGACCAGGAAACAAGTGCCGCGCCACTGCCGGATGGGGTGATGGTGCGGCCAAGACGAAACCAGTCTCGAACTGGTATGTCGCCCTTAGCGATGGCGAAGTAGACGCCAAGCCGGGCTTCAGAGGCTAGAAGATCATAACAATTGCTATCGGCCGTATCTTCCGAAACAAGAAAGCCAATGGAAAGAAGTTTGCGAGAAGAATCTCGTAGGAAGCTAAAATCCATCTCATCAGCGAGCCGTCGGGCCTGATGTTCCAGTGCTTGTAGTCGACCAAAAAGATCAGCTTGCTCCGACAGGTCAAAATCACGCAGGTGACTTTGCAGTGTGCTGAGCGGAGCAGTCGCCCAGAAGAAGGGATCTGGCAATGACGTATCAGATATACTTTTGGTTTGGGGGAACAGATGCGAGGCGTGCCTGGAAATGACTTCAGCCTGCTTGAAAAGGTCTGTTAGTGCGCTGCTGGTTGTATCCTCTGTTGCAGACAGAACCGCAGTTTTCAACCTGCCGAGAGACCGGACAAGAGCACGCTGTTGCTTGGTAAGCTGAAGGCGAATTCCATTCTGGAATGTTATTTCCAGAATGGCAATTGTGATGGCGTCAGCAAGCCCGGTTCGCCAGCCACAATATTTTGTCTCTTGCGTCAACCATTCACGACAAGTGCTGGCAACGGTTACAAGATGACCGGCAAGATTGCCACTATCAACCGTGGAAACATAAAGGGGATTGAGGGGAGCTAGGGTTTCCGTACTATACCAGTTATATAAATGCCCCCGATACTTCTCCATTTTTTCGACTGTTTTCAGAGTGGCTTCCAGCCGTTCCACTGTGTCATATAAACCGCACCACCCAAAATCTCGAGCATTGATTGCGCAGAGAAGATAGAGGCCGATATTTGTGGGTGAGGTGCGTCGTGCCAATACAGGGCTTGGGTCTTCCTGAAAATTGTCAGGTGGGAGCATGTTGTCAGCAGTAGTCACAAATGTCTCAAAAAACCGCCACGTCCGGCGTGCTGTCATGCGCAATGTTCTGATATCGGTTCTGGAAGGGCGTGACTGAGAGGGTAGGACAGGGGATCGGCTAGTCCATAAAGCAAGCGCCGGTGATAGTGCCCAGAGAATTGAAAGTGGCCCGGATAAAAGCAGGGTTTCAGGGTCAGACCAAACAATATAAGCAGTCAGAATGCCTGCAAAAACTGGAGCAGGCAGCATCTTGAGGTAATACTCTTTCATACCGGATTGAAGCAGGTTTACCGTCTGAGCTGCCGGAACCCATTGTAATAGCAAACGCCGTGTAATGATTACGCGAAAAAGCGTACGGCTTATGGCATCAGCCATGAGAAAAGCTTGATGCGCCATAAAGGTGAGGTTAAGAGCCGTCATGATTGCTGCGGTCATGAGGTGAGACGCAATGACCTTGAAATAACTTCGTAACGTGATCCACTCCCGGCGAGGAAAAACATCTGGCACGACAGGGAGGAATGCTGGGAGAGCAATCATTACAAGAACAAAGAGCGTCCAGATGGCCGCATTTTCAGGCGTAAATAGCCAGCAGACCAGTAAAGTGAGTATTGTGAAAGGAGCACATAATGTCCGACGTAGATTATCAACCATTTTCCAGCGTGCGATGCCGGACAGGCGGTCATGCGGTCGTGGCGTTCTGGTTGCTCCAGAAATAATCCAAGGGAGAAGTTGCCAGTCTCCCCGTGTCCAGCGGTGCTGTCGCTGTGCAGAAATCATATAGTCTGTGGGAAACTCTTCAACAACTTCTATGTCTGAAACGAGGCCCGCTCGTGCAAAAACTCCTTCAAACAGATCATGGCTCAATAAACAGGCTTCTGGAACACGTCCTGTAAGAGCAGATTCAAAAGCATCAATATCATAAATGCCTTTCCCTGCGTAGGACCCCTCTCCAAACATATCCTGATAAAGGTCCGATATAGCAGCCGAATAGGCATCAATACCGCTGGATGTTGAATAGATCCTCTGGAATAAAGTGCTTTGATGCCCAACTGGCAGTGAAGGAGTTACACGAGGTTGCAGAATGGCATAACCTTTCTCCACACGGCCTGTCTCATGGTTAAACTGTGGGGCGTTGAGAGGGTGAGCAAGCTTACCGACCAGCCTGCGGACTGTTTCTAAAGGAAGGCGCGTATCCGCATCCAGTGTAACGACATAACGTACATTCTGCGGAAGGTTATGGTAGAAACCCTCGAGAAATGTTGTATCTTTCGCGCCACGGAGAAGTCGGTTCAGTTCATGCAGCTTTCCACGTTTACGTTCCCAGCCCATCCAGACGCCTTCGCTTTCGCTCCAGATGCGATGACGATGGAGAAGCAGGAAGCGTTCTCCATCCGAAGTCAGGCCAAAGCGCTGGTTGAGGCGGGTGATGCCTTCGTAGGCCTGTTGTAAAAGCATTTCGTCATCTGCTGCGTGCTCGTTCTCACCATCTTTCCAATCGGTAAGAAGTGCGAAGTAAACGCTGCTATCATGTGTCGCCAGATAATGAATTTCTATTCTGGTGAGCAGTTCTTTGACTGTTTTTTCGTTCGTCAGAAGAGCGGGAATAACTACGATAGTCCGCAGATGGCTTGGAATGCCATGTAACAGTTCAAGTCCCGGAAGGACGGTGACATTCAGGGCGCGAAGAGCAAGTCGATTTATGCAGGCTATAGCAGCTTCAGATGTAGGAACGCAGGCACAGGCAACAATAACGGCAAGCCATAAGGTAGGAGAGTATTCTTTTTCTGAAATCCATATAGGAATACTGAGGAAAAAAAACACAAGAAAGCATATGGACAGACTATATCCTGTAATGCCTTGACGACAACAGTTTCGGACAAATTTTCTGGAAAATGGAGGACGAAATTCCAGTGTGGCTTCGAACTCAAGGCGGCCTTCCTGAAAAAGATAGTAGCCTGGGTCACTTCTGCGTGGATCATATGGCACGCTTGAAGGTGGGTTTTGTGCGAGTGATATTGCCCGATGGACAATATCGAGTTCTGAAAAATTACTTCCAAGCGCAAGCTCTTCCACCGCCTTGCGGTATAGATCCCGGCTAGGAAAATCCGCTTCTGTAAAGCCGGGATAATCTACAAAAGCTTTATCAATCAGGCATATCTGTTCAAAAACTTCTGTCCAGTCCAGCCCTGCGATCAGCCTGAGGCTCGTGATAATATTGCGGGTGGTTGCATTGAATGCTCCCTGAGCCTGTAAATCCTTCCTAATAGCATCATCTATATTGCTTTTTTTATCTGCAAGACGTTGCTCCAACCAGACAAAAGCAGGATCCTTTTCCAGATCCAGACCTCTGGAGCGGTGAACCAGGCGCGCGACAAAGGCCGGGGTAAGGGATTCAGATTCAACAAGAGAAAGAATTTTCTGGATAGAAGAAATTTTATCTTTACGGGTATTTTCAAGTTTGTCGGCAAGAATATCTGCTGCACGACGGCTGGCGTTATTCTCTATGATAGCAAAAGCAGTGCGACGCAGATTTTCTATAAGGACAATGCGTAATGTAATGGGAACAGCCCAGAGTTCTCCAATTGTCAGAGGAACAACGCTTTGATAGGCCGACAGGTAGCGACACAGTACGTCAACCTGTAGGTGGCTGTCAGTATGAGCAATAAGGGCCCAGATAACTCCAAATATCCGAGGCAATTCCTGAAATGGTCCATTTGCTAGTTTAGGCAGGCGGGCATAGTAGCTTGGAGACAGATCAAGGCTTGTTTCCCGGATTTGCATATCAATCAGAGCGTAATTGTCGGTCAGCCATTGCGCGGCTGGCGTTAGCTGTTTCCCCATCTGCAGGGCCTCGGTAATAGCCACGTCTGCCTTGCGAAGAAAGACCCCATTTTCGGCCAGGCGATGCTTCAAGGAGTAGCTGTTTGTATTGGCCTTATGTGTGATAATCGTTTGAGCAACAGCAAGACTACGTGCATGTTCTTCGAGCCGCTCGATACCGAAAATTTCACTTCTTACCAGGGCTTCATCATCCTGCCAGCAAAAAGGCGTGCCAACCCTGAACAGACGCTTCCATAAGGATGGGCGTGTGGTGTTGGGGTATGCATGCTGTTGAATATTTGTAGAGCCATCCATGCTGCTGCTCCGCTTTGAGTGTTTAAAGAGAAAAATGTTTTGATTTTTATTCTAAAAATAGTCCCCATCAGCCTTTAAGGTCGATGTATGAGTATTTCATAAGAAAAAAATGATATTACAGCCACAAATTAAGAAATTATGGATAAAGCTTTCAGGAGGCGTACAGGGCTCTTCTCGATCACCAAGCGTCACAAAGGAATTTAAACTAGGCTTTTGTATTTATAAGAATAATCTCGAGCCGCAACCTAATATTGAGATGGAGGCAGGTATCAGGCTCTATCCCCTTAACGTCGGGAAAGAGGGATGGTTCCGTATTTTATGGTGGAGGACAAAGTTTAGAGCGATTTGATCTAAATTCTTACGGGGCAAGTTTAATGGAAAGTGACAAGGAGCTGAGGCATCTCATCAGGGAGGGGCATATATGCCCAAAAATAAAGTCCTCAAAATATAAATAAAATTATATTTGAATTCTGCATAATAATAGAGATTATTTTTCAATTGTTACTTAATATTTTACGAAAGGCCGTCTGAATAAAATAATATGTAGGCCAACCAAATAAACGGTTCATGAAGAAAGGCGAGGTGTAATCCAACGCTGAGCAGGTTTATCGGCCTGACCAAGAAAGACTATGAAAGCAGCGATAAGACGAAAAATGCTGTAGACTTCTTTTTTCAAGTCTACAGCATAAATTATTTTCGAATAAAAAATAAGACTATTAAAATCCTGTACTAACAGATGCAACTGCGGCAAACCCACCACCAACATAATAAGTTGGAGAACCTGATGCTGCAATTGTCGTGCCATTGACTCCAATCGTGGAGCGGGCATTAGTTTTTATGCCATATGCGCCTGATAAATAATGTTCATTTCCAATATTCATCAAGTTAAGTTGAATCTGTGGGTGCTTGGCTGGCCCAATATCTTTATAACGATAGCCAATTGTTACATTCGCTGTTTCATAAGATGGCATTTTTTCGTCGTTCATGAGCGATGTATACTGATCCCCAACATATGTTAGAGCAAAATTTCCAAAATATGTTCCATCATCATAAGACAATCCTATGGAGCCGGTAAAGGTAGGCATCATAGTCGGCTTTTTGCCTTTAGTTGGAAGATAGTCTGTGCCCTGAAGTATGTTGTTATCAATAGTACCATGGAGGTATTGTGCGGAAACATATGGGCTAAAATGATGCCAAGGTCTCAAGCCTAGTTCACCCTGTACGCCTCGTGTTGTTTGTCCCCCAGCATTAATGGAGAATGTTTCAGGCGTTCCGTTGACAAGTGCACTTGTAGAAAGCTGCCTATTTGTGAAGTTGTAGTTAAAGAAAGCAACGGAAACATTGACAAGACCTGTATGACGATAACCCAATTCCTCAGAAATGGAGAATTCCGGGCTTAAATTTGTGTTATGTGTACTAGACATTTTTCCGGTCGAAACACTGTAAATATCAATATAAGAGTTAATGGAGGCAGGTTCTCGGAAGGCTGTTGTTCCATTAATATATATTTGGTCATGCGGCGTAATTTTATAGCTTGCTGAAACCTGTGGGAGCGGTTGAGCTGTATATGCATTAACGTGCGCTGTTGTGCCAGGCAACTGGCTACTGGCGTTCCTTGCTATCATGACTTCTTTGAAGCCAGCATTAAGTAAAAGCTTATCATGCAGAAGGTGCAGAGTATCACTTATAAAAAGACCATTAGCCTGTTGAATAATATGCCCGCTAAAAGACCGTAATATTTGTCCATCTTGGGTGAGAACAGGTGTGTGTCCGAAAGAGTTTCCGACATTTCCGTTGGCATCGGCTTCGGCAAACGATGTCGCTTCATTATGGTCGAAGTAGTCGTACCATGCACCAAACTGTAAAGTGTTAATGCCCTTTTTCCATGTCAGGTAGGCATTTATGCCTGAACCAAACTGGGTGTAGGGGTCAACGTTCTCAACCGTAGCTTTGCCATTAACAACATTTTGTAAGTTAAGTTGACCAGCTGGTGTATTTCCCAAATAGGAGTTATTCTGACTGAGCGTTGAGCCACCGTTGATAATACCATGCCCATAATTAAAATATGGTGTGACTGAAAAAGTTAATCCTTTCGTAATATGGAGATTCGTAGGGGCCGCCATCATGACAGTTTGACGCTGATAGAAATGGAACCCCTGGTACATTGAATCTCCAAAGGTATATTTTCCATCATAGTTATAGGAAATCCCGCTTTGCTTCCACTGGGCCATGGTCGGGTTAGTGAAAAGGTCCGCCTTAACCTGATTCCATGATAAGAAAGGAGCGATTTTGTTGCCATGCCCCCATTCTTTTAAGAAACGTGTATCGACGTGATATCGGTTCTGCCCCCCTGTGCCACGCCAGTTATTATTAGATTCGTGTGAGAAAGACGTGTAGTTTTTGATTCCAGAATTCCCTAAGTATCCAGTATCAATACGCCCGAACTCTTTGTTCATAGATTTGGTGCCACCAGCCAAATTAAGGAAGCCACCAAGATGGTCAGAAGGGTTTCTAAGGCCAGCATTAATCTGGCCGCCTACAGAGTTATAAACAGGGGCGCTAATGTCCGCTGAACCCTGCGCAACATTCACAAAGCCAAGATTTTCTGTGTCAGCCCATTCAGAGGTAAAGGGGCTGTAATAAATTCTATCACCAACAGGCATACCCTCAAACGTTGTTCCAAGTTCCGTCTGGTTCAACCCGCGAATGGAAACATTCATGCGGTCAGAGGTGCCCAGAGAATCAGCGCTGGATACAACAACACCTGGCATAGCCTTAAGAAGCGTCAAAGCATTGGCTGTGGGAGCTTGTTTGGCGATGAAGTCCTGAGTGACCCCACTGATTGCCTTAGCCGCTGTCTGGGGAGGCATAAGCCCTCCACCGGGAGTTTTGCCCCTTACACCGTTTGCCGTTTTCAAGCCGCCGGCAGTTACCGTGACCAATTCCTGACTTTGAAGTGGACTCACAAGGTTTTGCGCATGCGCTTTATCTAAATATGTAAAAAAAGAAAACCCTGTTACACTGGCACAAAGAATTTTTTTAAGTGAGAGGCGTGTTCGCAGGTGTGCCATGATATTTTCCTATGATGGATGGGGACTATCGCCTCCGAAGATCATTCCATATTTTTTTTCGTTACGGTATAATAATGTCTATTATTTATATGTGGTATCATTTACCGCACGTTATAGATAAAAAGTTATATTAATTTGTTTTTATTTAAGGCAAGAAGGTGAAGCCAATTATCAGAAGGTCTCTTGGTCCATTCTGAAATTTGATTTAATGGGAGCCTTCGTGATGCAATGCTGTGGAGTTGGAAGGCGCGAGCAAGGCCGACAGATTATCGCTGTAACAGCCCAAATGGATCTGCCTATCCACATACTTGTTCTACTGGGGATACGGTGGTGATGCTTGCTTGCGTAGCTTGTTGACGCATAGTGTTTGTCTACGACAAATCCGTAGCATTTTTTGCGCAAGCGGCTGAAAATGCTACGGGGTCTAGCTGGGTAAGATGACTTTTACTCTCGTAAATCAATAAAATAACGAGTTTTATTTTTATAGAAAGAGAAATGAATTAGGGTATAGTTTTTCCAGGATTAAGAAGGTTTTTTGGATCAAGAGCACTTTTAATAGAACGCATTACTTCTAGAGCGACAGGGTTTTTATGTTTTTGCATTGAATCTAGTTTACAAAGACCGACGCCATGCTCTGCAGAAAAAGTACCTCCTAACTCCACGGCAAGATCATCAATGGCAGTACGTATTGCGCTACAGAGTGCTTCATCAGTCTTGGATGGCCAGACGGTATAATGAATATTTCCATCACCTAAATGTGCTACTGCAATATCTGTATAATCAGGGTCAATGGCTTTCATGCGGAGTGGGATTAGATCTAGATAAACTGAAATTTTATCTAGAGGAACTGCGATATCTGTATCTACCACTGGGTGTTTGCAGAAAGCAACTTCAGCAGCAGCTTCTCTTATTTTCCATAAATTTTGTCTTTGTGTATCATTTTGCGCAATAACTGCATCCTGCACTATTTCTTCTTCTAAGGCATCAGACAGTACATCCTGCAATATTTCAGAAATATCTTTTTGAGAAAAGGATGTTTCTAACTCTATTAGAATACAAGAAGGATAAGGTGAACAAAAAATTTCATTTTCATTAGGATGAAGATCATAATAGCAACTTAAAAAATTAGCTGACATAAATTCGTAAGCAAGAAGCGACCCATTAGATGCATCTTGCAGCTTATTGAAGAGCAAGGGTACTAGCTCGAGGGTATTAACTGTTACCATGGCCGTAGCGTAACACGTGGGGCGTGGATATAATTTCACAATGGCAGCAGTAATAATACCAATCTGCCCTTCCGCTCCAATAAAGAGATCTTTTAAATCCAAACCTGAATTATTTTTAGGTAAAGCCTGCATAAGGTCAAGAATGCGCCCATCAGGCATAACCACTTCCAAACCAAGGCATAATTCTCTCGTATTGCCGTAGCGTATAACATTCGACCCTCCAGCGTTTGTGGATAACACGCCACCAATCTGAGCAGATCCTGTTGCACCAAAGGACAAGGGAAAAATAAGATCATTCTCCATTGCGGCCTTGTTAAGAGTATCGACTACGACGCCGGCTTCAACAACAGCAATACGTGCTTCCGTAGAGATTTGTCTTACGCGGTTCATACGATCAAGCGAAATAATAAGAGAATTTACAGCGTGAGACCCGCCTGTCAGTCCTGTATTGCCTGATATCGGCACAACAGGGATGCCTGATGCGTAAGCAAGGGCAAGAACAGCTGAAATCTCTTGCGTGCTGCCCGGTCGCACAACCGCCAGGGGTATGTTGCGATATTGGCCCGTCCAGTCTGTCTGCCATTTTTCGGTATCAGGACCATAAAGCACATGTGCCGAACCAAGAAGAGAAGTGAGTTGAGTGAGGAATGAGATATTTGTCATGTGGTCCCGCTGTATCATGCCTAATTACGACATAAATCATGTGCCCAAATAGTTTCTCAGCAGAAACAGAGTGAATGCGTCAATAGTTTAATTTTGTAATTTTTAAAGGATATATCTTCAAGTGATAGGTTTGGTATTTTTATGATACTAAAGAGTTCATAAAATTCTGTCCTCGAAACGATATCGCGTTAGTGTCTTGGCAATATCCACCAGATAATGACCGGATCGGACGCAGTATGTTTGGTAGCCGAATAAATTTCTTGTTAGTTTCAACTGCCCTTACCGTTTCATGGGGAGGTCTGGCTTATGCAGGACCAATAGCTTCAGACACACATAATAAAGCCTCTCCTGCATCAAAACATGAAATTGCTGCGAAACCTCTAGCCAGGAAGCTCAAGAAAGCGCGGGCAAACGGTGATGACGAAGTCGTTATTGTTACGGGAACACGAGAAAGTAACAGGAAAGCAAGAAATAGCATTGCTCCTATTGATGTCGTGACGGCAAAGCAGCTACAGCAAACGGGAGAGACAGATCCGTCTCGTGCTCTTACACGGTTAATGCCCTCAATTTCCATGAGTTCTTATGGGAATGATACTTCAGCATTTAATTCCACCATCCGCATGCGTGGCCTTAATCCAAATGAGGTACTTATTCTGGTGGATGGACAGAGAAGGCACCAGACAAGTCTGATGAGTTATGATACGGGGCCCGAGCAGGGTGCCACTCCGACGGATATCGATACTATTCCTGCCGGTATGATTGATCATATTGAAGTTTTACGAGATGGTGCCGCAGCACAATATGGGTCTGATGCCATTGCAGGCGTTGTGAACATTATTCTTAAAAAAGATGCGCATAAAGGAAATGCTTATAGTCAGATCGGGCAGACTGAGCAGGGCGACGGTTTTGCCGTCACGGCTGGGTTCGATAAGGGATTTACTTGGGGGAATGATGGGTTTGTCCACATCAGTTACGACTATAAGCATCAGGACCACACAGTTAGAAGTGGTCCTGACAATAGAACTGGTGCCTATGATAATAAGGTTCTCGGCCAACCAGAATTAACTCGGCATTCTTTCGGTGCAACTTTTGGAAAAAATATTGTTGATGATCATTTAGTATTTTTCGGGAATGCTACATATGCGCATAAACATGGTGAAAGCTACCAGAATTACCGTCTTCCAACCTCGTTACCAACAGTTTATCCTAACGGCTATACTCCCATTCAGACAGATAACGAGAATGATTATTCAGTAACCATTGGGTTTAAAGGCACTAAGCTGCTTGGGTTTGACTGGAAACTTTCTTCAACATGGGGCGAGGATATTGCTGATATCAGCAATAAGGATACGGCAAATCTTGCGTATTATGCAGATTATGGTTCTACGCCAACAAATTTTGATATTGCAGGATATCGTAGCACGCAGTGGACTAACAATTTTGATTTGCGGCGTTCAGTGGATGTAGGTCTGGCATTGCCAATAGTTTTTGCAGGCGGGGCTGAATATCGTTACGAAAAATATGATATTTCATCTGGAAGCCCCTCATCTTATTACAAAAGTGGCTCTCAGGGGTTGGGGGGAATTATCCCCGCCATCGCAGGAGGTCATAGTCGCAATGTGACTGCGGGGTATATCGATATTGATATTCACCCCATCAAAAAGCTGGATATTGATCTGGCAGGACGTACCGAACATTATACAGATGTTGGTGATACACAGACTGGAAAAATTGCCGCACGATATGACCTGTCGCGTCGCGTAGCTTTTCGGGCTGCTATTAGCAGTGGATTTCGGGCACCTACTCTTGCAGAAGAATATTTCAGCAATATTGTGACTGATGCAACCGGCGGAGCAAGTGGTCTTCTCGCAACTGGGTCAGCTGGTGCTCGTCAGATCGGTGCCAGCAAACTTAAACCGGAACGTTCAACCAATATTAGCGGTGGAATTGTTCTGGAACCAGTTGACCATTGGCATATTGCCGCAGATGTCTATCAGATCAATATTCGCGACCGTATTGTTGGTGGCGGCCGAGTTAATGGACAGCAGGCCATTGATGCAATCGAGACAAATGGTATACCGCTTCAGGCGGCTACACCCAGCGATGTTTCGGCTAATTACTTGACTAATGGTGCCAGTACTCGCACGCAGGGTCTTGATATTACTTCCGATTACACTTGGAGAACCCAGAAGTACGGTACGTTCCAGTTTAACCTGGCGCTTAATCTTAACCGTACGACCATTCACCACATGGCGCTTAATGCCTCCGGTGGGCCACAACTCAACGCGCAGTTAGCGACCTATCTGACCAATGCTACGCCCAGAAGTAAGATCATATTAGGTATGAATTGGACGTATGGAAAATTTGATGTGATGCTCCGTGAAACCCGATTTGGAAGTCTGGCAGAAAATCTAACATTTTATGCTACTGGTCCTAATCAATACTCTACGTCAGTCTTTCAGCATTTTATTAATGCACCACGTTGGAATACTGATATTGAGCTGGGATATAAGCCTCTTACCTATTTACGTGTAGCGGTGGGCGCACGCAATGTGACCAATATCAAACCCAGCAAACTACCAGCTGAAAATAGTTATGTCGGCTCTTATTGGTATTCTATACGTAATGGGCAAATGGGATTTAATGGAGGGTTCTACTACGCACGGGCTAACGTCACTTTTTAATTAGCTTGGGCGGCTCTGCCTGCTTTCCTGTAATAGGGCAGCAGGCAGAATAACTTATTGTATAGTAAGGTCTATTTTTTTAAGAGCCAAACGACAAGCAGCAAGATCCCACGCAGCACAACCAACACTTTTGAAAAAAATTGGCTGTGAGATTGGTTGTGTGTTCTCAAGAAAATCTGAAAGCTTTCTAACGTCTTTCCACTCTTTTTGAGCTTGAATAATGTCACCTGCCTCTTCCGGGGCGCCGACAAGATCATCCACAACACACAAGCTTTGGTTTACAACCTGATGGCCTATTTCAATCATGTCTGGCCGGTATGCGCCAACCCCAATCACAAGGGTATCAGGTGAAGGGATTTGGTCGTAGAGCACCTCTTTGCTGCTGGTGAGGGTAATTACAAGATCGTAGTGCTGTTCCTTGTTTTGTTCAGCAATCAAAGTCAGGTTCGGATATGGCCCTTCAACAATGGCTTTGACCCGCTCTGCGTTGCGACCACGAATGAAAACCGTCAGGCCTGAGTATAATTCATTCAAGGCTTCAAGATGCACTTTGGCTTGTGCGCCCGTTCCAATAAGAAGAACGCTCTTTAGATTTTGTGGCTGAAAAATTTCAAGCGCTAGGAGGGATATCGCAGCTGTTCTACGTTCTGTTACGGTAATACCATCCAAAGCGAATAAAAAAGACCCGTCTGCGGCATCCAGGCAAGTGACTTGCCCCTGTAAAGTAGGTTTTTCTTTATTGCTCGCAAATATGGTGAGGAGCTTGTGTGCCATGATATTAGTGCTACACGCCACCATGGAAAGGATAACCCCCTTTTTTCCAAGTGTCGGTACAACCAGCCGTTCAGGGCACACAATATGACCTTGATCAAATTCTTTGGTGACTGAACGAAGGGTTTCTATCAATGGGCGGAAAGGCAGAACCTGACGGGTCTCACTGGCAGAGAGTATGCGCATAGGGTGCTTTCAGGCTCCGTGGGGAAGGCTGGCGGAGGCAGGACATTACCTTGGAATTTAAGTAGCTTTAGCCACGAGCGTTATTTCGACCTTCCATTCCGGATTGGCCAGTTTTGCTTCTACAGTAGCACGGGCTGGTTTATTTTCTTTGTCCAGCCATGCATCCCATGCTTTGTTCATGGCCTCAATATCCGTAGTATCAGATAAGAATATCTGGACAGAAAGAATATTGGATTTACTGCTGCCAGCGCGTGCCAAATGTAAATCAATCTGCGTCAGCACATTGGACGTCTGTTCTTCCGTGCTGAGGTTTGTGTCGGTTGTCACTTGTCCGGCGAGATAAACAAGGCCGTTATATATAACAGCACCACTAAGACGTTCATGAGGATCTAAGCGAGTAATAGTCACCTTATATTCCTTCTCGACAATAAAATTTCAAAAAATAATTACGGGAAGAGTCATAACTGCCTGCATGTAGGCGTCATAAAGAGCATCAAAAACAGGACCGGGTTTTCCGCTACCAACTGGCGTGCCATCCATTTCCACAACGGGAATAGCAATGGTCGAGGCGCTGGTATAAAAAACTTCAGCAGCGTCAAAAACTTCCTTGCGAGTAAAGGGGCGTTCAATCACATTCAATGCGCGTTGATGGGCAATTTGTAGAATGGTCTGCCGTGTGATCCCCGGCAAGGTCTCGTGCGAGAGAGCTCTGGTAACCAAATCTCCCGCTTGAGTAACAATGTATGCTGTAGATGATGCGCCCTCTGTAATCGTCTCTCCGCGCGTCATCCATGCTTCCGCAACACCTGCCTGGGAGGCTGCGTGTTTTGCCAAAACCTGCGCCAGAAGAGATGTCGACTTGATATCGCACCGTGCCCATCTAAGATCTGGTAGAGTTATGATACTCGCGCCAGTTTTGGTCAGTGGACTATATTGCACTGGAGAGAATTGTGGAAAAATGACGACTGTGGGTTCAAGTTTGTCAGCGTATTTGAAAGCACGCTCAGCTACTCCGCGGGTGACCTGAATATAGATCAAGCCATTTTGTAGCTTATTGCGGCGTACGATTTCTTCTTCAAGCTGGGTCCATTTTTCAGCGGGGTAGGGATTGGTGATACCAATTTCGTTCAAAGACCGAGCCAGCCGTGTTAGGTGCGGTCCGTCATCTACCAACCGTCCTTCAATAACGGCGGTTACTTCGTATACGCCGTCACCAAAAAGGAAACCTCTGTCCATAACGGGAATGGTCGCATCGGCTAACGGGGTAAATGCTCCGCGTATATAACCAACGCGTGTTTCTTCTGTCGTCATGTTAACTCCGGTAAATTTGATGCCGGGCATCATTCTTGTTTGCGCATTAAGCATAAAAACAAAGCCTGCCTTTTGCACATTGTATATCCGGCTAACCTATTCATTAAAATGATACTCTGGGGTGTATTCCAATACGACATGGCAGGCTGAATGTTGCTAGAGTGTAAAGATTGACCAATCAGACCACTCTTCAGCAGCATGAGAGGATACGGCTATGCAACATTTCGATACCATTTTGAGGGGGGGGACAGTTCTTGCGCAAAAAACCGAGGTAACAGATATAGGCTGTCAGAACGGTAGGATTGTTGCTTTAGGTGATCTGCGCACTGCAACCGCTAATGAAGTGGTGGAGTGCCGTGGTCTTCATGTTCTGCCTGGCATTATTGATCCACATGTGCATTTGCGTGAACCCGGAGACGCAACGGTCGAGACGATTTACGACGGAACAAAAGGTGCAGTTCTTGGCGGTGTAACGGCCTTGTTTGACATGCCAAATACACGGGACCCCGTGGTATCGAAGGAGGCAATCGCCCGTAAACGAGCCCTGATTCCTCAAAAATCGTGGTGCGATATGGGGCTATATGTGGGAGGGACCAAAAACAATATTCCTGAATTAGATGTGCTTGAGGCAGAAGAGAACGTCTGTGCTATCAAGGTTTTCGCAGGTTCAGCTCCCAGTGATTATCTGATTGAGGATGATATCAATCTGGAAGCCTTGATGCGTAATGGTACCCGTACGGTATGCTATCATTCAGAAGATCAGAACCGCTTGCAGGAGCGCCGTAAACTTTTTTCAGAGGGGCAACCTTATCGTAACCATATGGAGTGGCGGGACGTAGAATGCGCGTTTCTGGGTACCCGTCGTCTCATGGCATTGGCGCAAAAAACAGGTCGTAAAGCGCATATCCTGCACGTCTCAACCGCTGAAGAGTTAAATTATATGCGGGGATTCAAAGGGTTGGGGACGGTAGAAGTTCTGGTCAATTATCTGACGCAAACTGGCCCGGAGGCCTATGATCGTCTGGGAGGCTACGCCGTTATGAATCCTCCCATACGTGATCAACGCCATTATGATGCATCATGGGCGGCTGTGAACGCTGGAGACGTAGACTGTATTGGGTCTGACCACGCTCCGCATTCGCGTGAAGCTAAAGAGCGACCCTGGCCGCTCACGCCTGGTGGGCTGACTGGTGTGCAAACACTGGTTCCTATTATGCTTGATCATGTTAACGCGGGGCGTCTGTCACTTGAGCGTATGGCGCAGCTTATGTCTTCCGGACCCGCTCGCGTATACGGTGCTGTGGGCAAGGGGCACATTGCGCCGGGTTACGATGCCAGCTTCACTATTGTTGATATGAACAAAGAGAGATCAATCGAAGAAAGCTGGATTACATCTCCCTGTGGCTGGACGCCTTTTGCTGGCTATCACTGCACCGGGTGGCCGGTCATGACTGTTATTCGTGGCACTGTGGTTATGCGGGAAGATACAGTATTGAACACACCAGGCGGTGAACTGGTGTCATTCCGCTAAGAGCAGATCACCGATGAGGAGAGCAACGGCCGCCTTGGTGGGTTCAATAACAGGGCGGCCACAGTGTTTTTCCAAGGAGCTCTGGAAATGAGCCATGCCGGCACAGCCCATAATTATGGTGTCTGCACCCATAATGCGTAACTGATGGGCAGCGTCTATCATGCGGCTAAGCAGGCTACCATCGGTCGCACCTTCAGCAGAGGTTTCAATAGGGTAGCTCCCTGCATAGCGCTCGCAAATGCCCATTGTCCGGACAAGCCGGCGTTGCCTGAGAACAGATTTGTGGGAGAGCGCAATAATACCAAACTGATCCGCCTGTGTCAGGGCACGCAGAATGGCGCTTTCTCCAATGCCTCGTATGGGCGTTGTAGGAGAATTTTCTCTGGCCCCCAGTACGCCGGGATCACTGAAGCACGCGATTGCGTATGCCGCGGCTTGATTGGCCAGCATAGCTGCCTGAACCAAAGGCGCTGTCACGTCAGCATCACTTTGTAAAGAGACGCCAGCGGGAGCCGTTGGTAAGCCAATTACCTCTATTGCAAAGGGGCTACGGAGCCGCAGGGGGGAAAGAGCCGTATCAATGGCGTCTGTCACACGCACAGACGAATTAGGATTGATAACAAGAATACGCTCAGAGCTCATGAGTAGAACAGTCTGGTTGAGGTCCTGAGAAGGCAATGGCACTACTTTCCGGTAAGTGCCATTTGCGGATCAGGGCCAGATAGGTGCCATCAGCCTGCAACGCTGCTAATGCCGCCGTTATCAGGCATTGCAGGTGTGTATCGTTTTTTGGAAGGCCAATGCCTAGCGGGGTAAGTTCAAAAGAGTCTCCCAGTAGGCGGAACTGCCCAGGGTTTATAGTCAGCGTCCACGGGGCCGTAAGGCTATCTTGCAAAACTGCGGCTACGCGTCCTTCGCGCAATTGCAGACGTGCATCCGCCGAGTTTTCAGCCGCGAACAACTCTACTGGTGGTTTGTGCTCTGCCACACAATGCTGGTTGCTCCAGGCAATAAGGCTTGCGGGTTCAGAGGTAATACGGCTTGTGGCAATCATCCTTCCACAGAGCTCTGGCAAGGTGTGTGGTGCAAAACTGTCATCTGACAGCGTTATAAATTGTAAGCCGGATTGCAGGTAATCAACAAACCCAATGCTTTTGCGTCGTACAGGCGTATCCATCATGCCATTAAAAAACATCTGGATACGATCAGTTAGAAGTGAGGGAATCAGCTGTGCGAATGATGTTTCAATAATTTCAAATGAACGCCCAGCACGCTCAAGGAGTGCGTGGCTGAGGTCAACATCAAAACCCTCCAGCGTATTGGTCTGAGTATTACGCATGTCCAGAGGCGGGTAGCTGGGGTACATGCCAATAGATACAGGGTGGTTTTCAGCGTGTCCGTTTGCATGGAGCAATGTCACGAGGCATAGGGCTGCAAGCCAGCGTGAACCATACCCTTTTTTCGTGCATCTGCGCATCAGCCGTGTGTGGGGTATGTTGGAGGAATAAGCTCTTCAACCGAGCGGCCAAGTCGATCCCGCTGAGAAACGGAACCAGAAATTCGCGCCTGTTCCTGCACTAAATTAGCCGTTGCTTTCTCGTAATCCATAGTAAGAACACGACCTTTTTCGACAACTTTTTTTCCATCCACATAAACTGAATGAATGGCGCGGTCATCGCATGAAAAAATCAATGAACGGATAGGATCAAGCGATGGGCGCATCATTGGATGATCCATATCGACAAGAACGAGGTCTGCGCAACTTCCTGGCTCAATACGGCCAATGTCTGAACGACCAAGAAGTGAAGCTCCAACATGCGTAACCGCATCAAAGACATCTTTTGTGGAGACAGCCTCTGGTGTTTGCTCCTGAATACGGCCCAGATAAGCAGCCAGCCTGACATCATCAAGAATTGTGTGAGGATAGGTGTCTGTTCCAATACCTAAGCGCAGGCCAGCACGTTTATAACGTCCAAAATCACGCAGCACATAGCCGCGGCGCGCAAAAACAGTCGGGCAGTGTGCAATAGCAACATCACGTTGTGCCAGAATGGCCAGATCTGTCTTGGTGTGCCATGGCGTCGAGGGGTGATCATCCAGAAAAATACCGTGACCAATAATGCTGCGCTGTGCCAGCACACCCAGGCTATCCAGCCACTGAATTGGGGTCAGCCCATGGCGGCGTGTTATTTCCTGAAATTCAACAATGGATTGTGCGGCATGTGTCTGCCACGGAATATTACGAGATTCCGCCTCTTTGAAAGACGCTTTGAGAATTTCAGCCGAACAGGTATCGACCTGTGCCGGAACAACCATACCGGATAAACGGCCAGAGTTATGCGCACTGGCGGCATCAACAATAGCGAGTGCCTCCTGCATGGACCGGCGACCACCATCTTCAGACCATGCGTAATCTACAGTATATCCGTTGGTTGTTTTCCATGACGCTGAGCGGAACATTGGCCCCAAGCATACACGTAGTCCGCTTTGCTGTGCGACATCCAGCCAGCCAGCCCAGGGAGTGGAAAGGTCCACGGCGGTTGTTACACCTGAAAGGAGCATTTCACTGTATGCAACGCGTGCGCAGTCCGGCTTGCTGGCGGCGTCTGAACGGAAAACAGGCATGTATTCGTAAAGAGACGAATAGAACAAACCGGGAGACCCTAGTTCGTCAAACATGCCACGACTCATAGGCTCTGTTGCCGGGTGGGAATGAACGTCTACTAACCCCGGCATAGCCAAGAGGTTGCGCCCGTCAACAGAAATGGGAAGAGTTGCATAGTCGGCAGGTAATTCATGCCCTGGGCCGGCATACAGCACTTTCCCGGCCTGCATAACAATGTCGGCATCAGGCACATAACAGTGACTATTTGTAAGCTTATCCCACAAAATGGCCTGTTTTAGTCGGCTTATACGATAGGGAGCCTGCATCATGCCGCTCCCCCTTGTGCCGCGGACTCATGGGCTTCAAAATGTCGGGCAATCTGCTCTCCTGTCGCAATCCAGACATCACGGCATTCCAGCGTGTAAAGCAGGAACTCCCGCAGCAGACGGAGGCGCATAGGGCGACCACTTACCAGAGGATGCAAAACCGTTGCCACCATGGCACCCCATGCCCGTGTTTCATCAAGGTCGTCTTTCCACATGGAAAGGATATGTTCTTTTGGGAAAACGGGACGTGGCCCAAAACGGGTGCTAAGGCCCAGTGTCCAGTCATCGTAACCCGCTGTGGGAGGAAGCTCCACAACGCCAGCAGTCCCGTCTGGCAACACCTGACGATAAGGACGAACATCATCTCGCCAACTGCTGGAATAAAGCATGCCTTCACGCTTTAAAGCGATGCGAAGTTCGTTACAGCTTTCTCCGTAGGGAGCACGGTACCCAACAGGACGCACACCATGCCGTGCCAATGCTTCAAATCCTTTGGCGAGTTCGCTTTCAATATGCGGAGAGCCAGGGTCCGGAATAAGGTGGTGATACCCATGATGACCAATTTCGTGACCATCTTTCATGACGGCCTCAACCATAGCCGGGTAGGCATCCGCAACCCACCCTGTTGTGAAAAAAGTGGCTTTTAGATTGAGGTCTCGCAGGAGTTCCAACACTTTGGGAAGTCCCACCCGTGCTTCATATCCACCATAAGACATGTAGACGAGCTTTTCTGCATGCGCTGGATCTTTTGATGTCATCGCTGTTTCAGCGTCAATATCAAAAGACAGCATCATGGCGGCGCGCTTGCCATCTGGCCATGGAAACTCTGGCGCCGGGGCAGCCATGTTGGAAGGGCGAATGGGAACATCGTCATAGGTGCGGATCATGGCGTGATTTCCTTGCAGGTTTCCTGCTGTGGTCGGTGACCCAGCACAGCAGAGAGAAAAGCTTTGGTACGGTCTTCTCTTGGAGTAGTGAAAAAATCTGTAGTCGGAGCATCTTCCAGAATGATGCCGTTATCCATAAAGAGGATACGGTCAGCCACCTGCCGGGCAAAAGCCAGTTCGTGGGTGACAACAAGCATCGTGACGCCACTGGCAGCAACGTCTTGCATGACGGCCAGCACATCCCCCACAGATTCTGGGTCAAGTGCGCTGGTCGGCTCATCAAACAACATAACAGAAGGTTTAAGAGCCAATGCTCGCGCGATGGCAACGCGCTGTTGCTGGCCTCCAGAAAGCTGCGCAGGGTAGTGATCAGCCCGATGCGCCAGTCCTACCCGATCAAGCAATGCCAAAGCTTCCTGCTTCACGTCAGTGGCTAGGCGCTTTTGGACCTGAACCGGACCCTCCATAATATTTTGCAGAGCTGTCATATGGGGAAACAGATTGAAACGCTGGAATACCATGCCTGCTTTACGTCTTTGGCGTGCAATATCATGAGCATTTCGGCGCACCATCCGGCCTTTATGTTCCTGCTGGCCTAAAATTTCGCCATTCATAACAATCAGGCCACGCTCAGCCGTCTCAAGCTGTGCAATGCAGCGAAGCAAAGTTGTTTTGCCAGATCCAGAACCTCCAAGAATGCAGACGACTTGGCCTGCTGGAATATCAAGAGAAATTCCTTTGAGGATATGGGTGCTACCAAATGATTTATGCAGATCCCGCAACCAGACAGCAGGTTCAGTCATCAGCGTTTTCCCTTGGCAAAATGGCGCTCGAGGAGGTGCTGAAGCGGCGACATGACGGTCACAGCAAGAAGATACCAGAATCCCGCAACAATCAGCAGTTCGATAACACGCGTATTGGCGTAATAAATATTCTCGGCATTATGCAATACCTCTGGGTATTGGATAATACTGGCAAGAGATGTCAGCTTGATCATGTTAATAAATTCGTTGCCAAGAGGCGGGATAACCGTTCGGAAAGCCTGTGGCAGAATAATGCGTTTCATCGCTTTGAAACGAGTCATACCTATTGCTGATGCCGCTTCGTACTGCCCGATATCTACGCTTTGAAAGCCTGCTCGAAAAATCTCTGCAATATATGCTGCCTGATTTAACCCAAGACCTAAAAGAGCTGAGAGAAAAGGCGTCATAAGATCAACGGTGCGCATAGTGCCAACGCCAGGTATCATGATGTGAGGAAAAATAAGCGCCAGATTAAACCAGATCAGCAATTGCAGAATAACCGGCACCCCCCGGAACAGCCAGACATAGATCCCTGACACCACACGAGGCAACCAGGATGAAGACAGGCGTCCCAGAGCCAGAAAAAGCCCGGCAAACATGCCTAAACCCATAGCACAAACCGCCATGAGTAAAGTGGCGCTTACCCCTCTGAGTATAGCAGGCACAAACAAAAATTGTCCGACATACGACCACGCGATCTGCCCGACTGCGAAAGCATGAATAATCCATGCCAGGAGAAGTAAAAGAAAAATGCCGGATGTCAGATGTCCCCACGCCACACGACGACCGGCAGGGAGTGCGAGATAATGCGATGCATCATTCTTTGTTATGAAAGAGGCAGGTATACTCATGGTGTTACTCCCTCTATAGCCTCAATGGAATCATTTAAAAGAGACCATTTTTCAAGAAGCTTCGTGTAGGTCCCATCATTTTTTATCTGGTTAAACGCGCTCTGAATATTTTCCTTGAGCGCGGAAGAGTTTTTAGGAAAAGCCATTGCCAGTGTCATGTGGGACAAGGGGGAGCCAAGTCTGCGAAAGGCATTGTGGGTTATCTGGATAAAGTAGCCCACTGTCTCACGTCCCTGTACCATGGCAGCTACCCGGCCTTGAAGAAGTTGTATGCGGGCATCTGCACCACTTTCAGACGGGTAGAATTTCATGGCTGGGCGTCCGGCTGCAATGCAGTTCTTTCTGCTCCACTCCTGAATGAAAGAGGGGAAAGACGTTGCTCTGCTGGCGGCTATGTCTTTCCCACAGAGCTCGGCTGGGTCTGATATGTAGTCATCAGTCCTGACAAGAACCTGAGCGCCAGATTGTAGATACGGAACAAAATCAAGCAAAGTATGTCGCTGGGGGAGGTCTGAAAAGCCGCTCAGAATCATGTCCGTACGACCACTTTGCACGGACGCAGTCATCTGGGGAAAAGACGTTTCGATCCATTGTACGGTCATACCCATTCTGGCGGCAAGGAGGTTACCAAAATCGATATCAAACCCTGTCAGAGCGTCGGTGACAGGGTCACGAAATTCGAGCGGCGGATAGATAGGGTTCACGGAAATACGAAGCACTCCTGCCGCATGGGCCATTGGAAGACTGACTCCAGATAGAAGAGCCAGGCAACAGAGGGTGGTTCGTATCGCCGACTTCATGTCGTCGTTTCATTTTCCGGAAGAATAACACCAGTTTGTTTTGAAATGCGTTCATAATGCATCGGGCGACGGTGCGCCTCAAAATTGAACATTTTGCTTTTACCTTGCGCGCACATATCCATGTCACATGCGGCAACAACAACCTCATCAGCCAGTGTCTGGGTTTGGGCAACAATAATGCCATTGGGGTCTACAATGCAGGTCCCGCCGATCAGACCTGATCCGTCTTCATTACCAGCTTTGGCAACGGCAACAGCCCAACATGCATTCATGTAAGCGTTAGCCTGCACGACAAGCTGAGCGTGAAATGTACGGAGCTCAGCACTTTCCGTGTCTCCGCCGTTAGGGTCATAGGCGGCTGAATTATAACCAACGCACAGTAGCTCCATCCCTTGTAGAGCAAGACTTCTCCAGCCCTCAGGCCAGCGGCGGTCATTACAGATCAGCATACCCATGAGAGTATTGGCCCAGTCCGGCCCGCTGCGAAAAACAGGGAAACCAAGATCACCATAGTCAAAATAGCGCTTTTCAAGTTGCTGGTATTTTGCGCCGTCGCGTGGCTCAACGGAACCTGGCAAATGCACCTTGCGATATTTACCCAGAACTGTTCCATCCGGTGCGACAATAATGCTGGTATTAAACTGCTGGCCTTCTGGGGTCAGTTCTGCATAACCCACATAAAACCCAACGCCCAGTTCCTTGGCACGGTCAAAAAGAGCCTGAACATTAGGATTAGGCATTGCTGTTTCAAACTGACTGATAAGGTCATTCTGCTGAAGCAACCAGCGTGGAAAAAAGGTTGTAAAAGCTAACTCTGGATAGACAACAAGCGTTGCACCTTGCGCCGCAGCGCTTTCCATCAGCTTTATCATGCGTGACAGCGTCTGTTCACGGTCATCAGAGCGTTGTGTAGGCCCCATCTGGGCTGCAGCAATGCGGATAATTCGGCTCATTACGTACTGTAACCTTGTCCGGGGTGGCTGCCAGTTTATCACGTGGCGTGTTGAAAATCATTGCCATCTTGTTCCAAATTCTTCAATTATAATGACGATCAGATATATGGTCTCCTTATTCACGTTGGTTATACATGAACCTTAGACAGATAGAGATTCTACGCGCCATCATCCGGCATAATACGACCGTTGCCGCGGCTCGTGTGCTTGGCCTCTCGCAGCCAGCGATCAGTAATGCGCTCAAAGCGATGGAGGAACAAACCGGTTTTGCCTTGTTTCAAAGGGTCAACAACAGAATATATCCAACGGCAGAAGCCACACAGATAGCAGAAGATGCAGAAGCTCTGTTTGATCTGCACGATAAATTGGAGCGGCGCATTCGCGACCTGCGTGACAGTAGGGCAGGGCAGTTGCGGCTTGTTGCTACTCCTCCAATTGGTTACGGAATATTAACGAAATCTATTCAGAAAACACAAATCTTACGGCCTAGAATACGCACTTATTTTGATGTGAGACGATTTGAAGGTGTTGTAAATGGCGTTGAAAGTCATAACGCAGAATTAGGTTTTATTCTGGCCTACGGTGGAAAACCTGGCTTGCAATCAGAAGTGTTGTATGAATGCAAAATGGTTTGCGTTATGCCTACAGGCCACCCATTGAGTAAGAAAACGCATATTGTTCCGAAAGATTTGCGGAATCACCATTTCATTGCTCTGGAACGAGAAACCCGTCTTGGAGAAGCAACAAGAGCGGTATTTGAGCAGGAAGGGGAAGACTTCAACTTCTCAGCAGAAGTCCGGTATGGCAATACAGCCTGCGCTTTAGCTGAAGCCGGAGCTGGGATAGCAATTATTGACCCTCTGACGGCTTATTCTGGACGATTTGACATAGCCGTGCGTCCTTTTGAGCCTGCAATTCCAATTGCTGCGTATGCCATTTGGTCGGAAAATCGATCACTTTCACGTCTTGCTCAGTTTTTCCTTGATCGGGTTAAAGAGGTGGTAAGTGAGCTTCCAGATCAGTTAGAACAGCAGCAAATCTGAAAGCCTTTTTCATTTTTATAGAGTGTCAGAGTTTGGATAAGGGACTAAAAAAAGCGTGATACAAAAATCCATAATATAAATAGAAGAAAGTATTATAAGAGCTTCTTTGTAAGAGGTTCTGGCTAGAATTAAGCCAAATACAGCAGGGCCAAACCCACCTAATGCACGGCCAACACTCCAGAGCACGTTTTGGGCCGTGCTTCGTATTGTGGCGGGATATAGACTGGTTATCAGCGCGCCATAGCCGCCCATCATTCCATTTACAAAAAAGCCTGCCACGAACCCAGCCAGCAGAAGTGTCTGCGCTGAGGTCATGAGAGCATAAAATCCTACCGCAAGCATAGCAAAGCATTGATAAATCAAAAAACTTTTTTTTAGTCCAATTCGATCAGCCAATTGGCCAAATATAAAAACACCACTTATCATCCCGCAAACAGAAAATGCGGTCCAAACACCAGAAAGAGATAGAGAAAGATGGAAGTGTGTCACTAGGTAAGATGGCAGCCAGACCATCAGTCCATAATAGCCAAAATTTTGGATAGTGCTTAGGCTTAAAATCGCAAAGCTTTTTCTACACATGTTTTTGTTACGGAATAAGTCCCATAAAGGAAACGACTTCCTTTTTAGAAGCTGCGTTTTTTTAAAAGCTTCCGGTTCTGGGAGTGAGTGGCGAACAAACCATACCATAATGGCTGGAGTGCCACCGATAACAAACATGCCGCGCCATCCAACATACGGTAGAAGGAAAGGCGTTAACAGCGCTGCTGCGAGCACGCCAAACTGCCAGCTCATACCGACCCATGATGTAACGCGTCCACGCAAGGCAGGTGGGTAATATTCGGTCACTAATGCCATGCCAATACCGAATTCACACCCCAGACCAATGCCAGCACACACCCGCCAGATCAGCAGGTCTGAAAAGCCCTGAGAAAATGCACAAAGGAACGTGAAAAAAGAGAAAATAATAATGGCAAGACTAAGTGTGCATGCCCGCCCAATATAATCTCCAGCTATACCGAACAAGATACCGCCTATGGCACCACCAATAAGCGTCCAGGTCATGAGTGCGCCAGCCTGACCAGACGTGAGGTGCAGGGTTTGCATAATCTGGGGAAGCATGAAGCTCAGCATGATGATGTCGAAGCCGTCTATGGCATAGCCAGACATTGCGGCAATAAGAGCGCGCCGTTGTAATTGCATAAAAACATCCAAGAAAACTTGATAGACAAATCGTGATAAAAGCCTTTTGTCTATTGACGCTCTTACACGAGATAATTGAGGAGAGGATATTATTCTGATAACGATACAATTAAAAGAAAAAATTTCCTGTCACTTCCCATAAATTCTATTCGAGGGTTATTCTGATGCTATAAGCGAACTTAATAGTAGAATTTATAAATACATAGGTGTTTTAAAAAATATTATAGAGAGGACTATAAGAAAAAATCTATTAAATTTCTAGATACATTGTATATTTTGTTAACAAAATAATTATATTTATTTAAAGGTGCTGGTGATTAAACATAGAATAAAATTTTCTTTTTTTCATATTTTGCTTTACAGCCGAGTAAAAAAGAAACCGCTTGAGCAAAATCATTAATCTTGAGCAAATCGAAACTTCCTGAAATTTTTCTTTGGTTAAGGGTGCTGCTGGAAATCAAACACTGTGTATCAGAATACTGATTAAACTCTTCCACAGCAGCTTGAAGAGTAGAGTTATTCAAAATAATCTGCCCATTACGCCATGCTTTCTGCATAAGAGAGGCGTCTCCCGTAAGAGGGCTACTTGCAATAAGTTCAGTTCGTGCATTTTCTCTGTTGGAAAAATAAAAGATTTGAGGTGACTCTATGGTTTGTGGAAGCTTACCTCTCAGCCAGTGAACACTTCCAGCATATAGGGATAGAATGATTGTCTGATCATGAAGTTTAATATCAAAATCTGCTTCTTTACCTCTAAGCTTCAATGCGCCAGCCGAAATCCAGGTTGGTTGTAGGGAGAGTTGCAGACCAATACGTCCCTCAGAAACCTGCATAATATTTTTTGAATTATAAGAGGAGAAGTAGGCACCAGAGCGTGCATCTACCGTCACGCCATTGCCGTTCCAGATATAGTGTTGTGGGGCCTGACGTCCTCTAGACCGCATGACAAATTGATCATGTGCTTTTTGAGGTAAGCATAACCCAGCAAATCCGGCAGCAAAAGCTGTCACCATAAATCGTCGACGGCTTGGCTGAGGAAGGGAGGACGTTACCGTTGGCACCTCATGGCAAGATGTTTTTCTATAATTTAATGATTGGTAAATGCTTTTTGCCTGTACATAGGCCCCAAGATTGCGGGGGTCGGTGTTCAGCCACATAGTCAGCGCCTGTTGCTCACTCTGAGAGAGTTCGCGGGCATCACCTAGAGCAACCCAGTGCGTCGCTTCGTCCTGACGTTTCTTGCCGTCTGCTACGGGAGAAGAGTACAGCAAGTAAATCTCGTTTTGTTAGAAAATTTAAAATCAGAGCACAAAATAACAGCTATCCAAACATGACACAATAGTAAGGGTATGGCTTTTTCCGGGATTCTACCCGACGTTTTGGCCAGATTCTATCAGTGTCTGTAATCCACGGCTAATGTGCCTCTCAACTGTCCGAAGTGAAAGCCCAAGCTGTTGAGCTATAGATGCATGACTATAATTATATATTTTTCGAAGAATAAAAACATCCTTGCATGGACTGGGGAGTGTCATCATCTGCTCTTTTAGCCAGTCAAGCTGCTGGCGAGCTAAAAAATTCTGCTCCGGGTCCGGCCTGCTATCAGCGACATTGTGTGCTTCCAGACCCAGGTTTGCATTAATGTAAATAATTTTTGACCGTCTGGCATATTCGATCACAAGATTTCGTGCGCAGGAAAAAAAATAAGCGCGCCCATTTTGGATATCCCGATAGGGAACTGAACAAAATCGTGCGTAACATTCCTGAATAATGTCATCAGCAGCAATGCCTGAAAGTGTAGTCCGATTAAGCCATCGGCGTATTGCAGGTTCATGCGGCATGACGTCCTGAGTGATCCATGCCATGCGCTCTGCATCCGGCAAACAGGGTGTTTCGTCACTTTCTGGTTGTGGGGAATATCCTGTGTTCTGCATGTCTGTACCGTTATTGAGAGGTGCATCCATGGGCATGAGAGTGTTTTACCATCAGGAAAGGGCCGGGCGTGACAGTGACTTACACTGCACGCGCTACATGAAGCAAGCCCGATTGAGGGAGGATAAATTCTTGTTGTAACATGCTGTTCCAAAAAGAATTTAGCACCGTCCAATACGAAAAAAACTCTTCTGTCACAAAACCTTAACACAACTTCTGACCCTTTTGAGGGGGGAAACCATGATGGTTGTTCATCTTAGAGGGTGAATTTTGCACAGTCCTCCGAAGGTAATGTTTCCCTCATGCGTTCAGTCAAGACAATCAGCACACTGACATTGCTGTCCTCTGCCGTCACATGCAACATGGCGTTTGGGGCTACGCACATGTTCAATATTCCAGCAGGAACAGTTCCAGAAGCTCTTTCTATTTTTCAGAAGCAGTCAGGCTCTGGTGTTATCGCAAAAGCGAAAGACTTTCATAACGTTAGAGTATCGTCTGTTCATGGACTAATGGATGACCAGACAGCATTGCAAAAGCTGCTTTCTGGAACATCTCTAAAGGTCAGCAGACAGAACCAAGGTTCTCATTTTGTTATTGTAGAACGAAAATTACCGTTTGAAGCAAAAGCTAGTGGCGAAAATGTGGACGTTGTAGAGCGTCGCAAATCAGCCGGTGGCGGTATGATGGTAAAGCACACCACGCCGAGAACTGTCAGTTCTCTGTCTCACTCCTATATCGAGATGCAGTCTCCGACTTCGACCATTGAGTCTCTTATTCAAACACTGCCAGGTGTGGTTTCTGCCAGTGAAGGCCCGCTGACAACGTCTTTTTCAACCATCCACATTCGCGGCATGTCGCAGCCGGAAATAGGCGTCACTCTGGAGGGAATGCCTGCGGCTAATCCCTTTACATACAGCACTTACACGCCCTCACTGGTGGACAGTGAGAACATAGGCCAGGTCAATGTGATGCAAGGGGCGGTTGATATCAACTCGCCTACCTATAATGCAACCGGTGCTGAAATTTCAGCGTCAATCCGCCGTCCGACGGATCATCAGAATATCCATATAGCTGGGTCAGGCGGTTCATACGGCACCAATAAAGACTTCATCCGATACGATACAGGAGAAATCGGGCATTCTGGGGTAAGGGCATTTGCATCAGGCTCTTATGCGCGCAGTGACATGTGGCGTGGTGATGGTAATATCCAAAAATGGCACGTTGATGCCGCACTGACAAAAAGCTGGGCAGCCAATAGTAATTCCGAAGTGGTTTTTGGTTTTACCAAGGCGCAGCAGGGGGAGTGGCTCTATCCGTCTCTGGCAAACTGGAAAACATATGGGGTGAACTACGGCCTTAATAACCAGTACTATAATGGGGATACTCATTATTCAGGTCTAAATGGAAAAAATACTGGTGCTATTTATGGTGCGTTAAAAAATCATTTTTCATTCGGCCACGGTTTAAGTCTTGATGCGGAAGCCTATTCCGTAGAATTTCACGGCCCCTACACGTATGGGGAAACTGTGCCTGTTTCAAACGGTTATGCCGGAGCAGAAAAATATAAACATCTCGATAACTATCAAAATCTTCCTGGGTATGATCCCGCGGTCAGTAAATTGACCTCTGTTGAGGTTTCAGATTGGTACACATTATCTTCCGGCCTCACTCTTACAGGGCGTTGGAAGCATAAATTTAATACGTTAAGCCTGACATACTGGTATTCCTATGCACAGGAAGCGGCGAGCCAGAATTTTTATCCTGTGAATAGCAAGGGAGGGTGGAACGCCCATGGTGCGCCGTTAACCGCTAACGGCGGTCAGCTAATTAGTGAAGATAACGAAAATGGTTTACAACAGCTTAATAGTTTTTCTGTTGATGACAAAATGAGCTTCCTGCATGGTCATCTGACGATTGACGGCGGGATTAGAATGGCGATGGCTAACCGCCAGTATACGCAGGATCTGCCGGGTGTTGTCGGGAGCAATTATAAGTCGATTAAGAATGTTTTCGTACCTGCCCCACAGGTTCTTATCAACTATAATTTTAATTCTCAGCATCAGATTTATGTAAATGGTACAACAGGTTACCATCTTCCTGCATCACTAAGTTCACAGTTGGCGTCTTATAGCTATTCAACAGGAAAGCCCACTTCGCTCCCCATGTCGGATTACAAGCCGGAATACATGATTACCGAAGAGATTGGTTATCGGTATAATGGATTTTTGTCGGCCAATGTCGCTGGTTTCCATTACAATGTTACAAACCATCAAGTCTCGGCTGAGAGTTACGAGCCTGGATCAACCTCTACCATTTCTCAGTTGATCAATGCAGGGGGAATGGAAGCGTATGGGATTCAAGCCGAACTGGCAACGCACCCCTGGCACCATGTGAGTTTCTATGCCTCCGGCCAGTATATGCACACTAAAAATGGGAATAATATTGCTTACGAAGGCGATTATCTTGCCACAAAAGGCAAGCAGGAAGTTGGAGCGCCTAAATTCTCCGGTTCACTGGGACTAACATATAATGATGGCTTATGGTTTGGTAATTTTACGCTGCAATATACAGATTCCCAGTACTCTACATTGATGAACGATCAGAGCATCCCCAGTTATGTTAGCGCTAACCTGGCTGTTGGACGGCAACTGCCGAAGATTGGTCACGTTCAGCCAAAAATCAGGATCAATCTCGTCAATTTGGGAGATAATCATTATCTGTCTTCTATGTATGGATACACGACCAACGCACAAACGCAGCATGGTGTTGTGACAGGCAAAAGTTTTTCGGGATCGCAGCCGACTTATGTGATTGCATCTCCTTTTGTGGTGATGGCAACATTTTCTGCTGATTTTTAAGAGTGACGGTTTCTTAGACAATACACTGCAAGCTGTCTTTTCCCTGTCGGCGCATCATGAAGTTAACGTCGATAGGGGCATAATTTTAAAGCACACTGTCGCGGCTCCTCCATCGGACTTATCAAAAATTGGGTGGATGGCCTGTTTTGTAACATGAATTGGACGATACGCAGATCATGGCAACACGTAGAGATTTCCTGAAATATGCGCTCATGTCCGGGGCTGCAGCGAGTTCCAGTGCGGTATTACCGGAATCTATCCGCCGTGCATTTGCTATTGCGCCAGATGCGGGGTCGACATGGAAAGATGCGGAGCATGTTGTGATCCTTATGCAGGAAAACAGATCGTTCGATCATGTCTTTGGAACACTGCAAGGCGTTCGTGGTTTTAATGATCCGCGCGGCATGCGCCAGCCAAACGGCAATCCGGTCTTTGTGCAGTCCAGCCAGTCTGGTGAAACCTATATGCCTTGGCGGCTGAATATTCGGGATACCCGGGTAACGTGGATGGGCTCTATCCCACATTCTCGCGATAGTCAGGTGGATGCCTGGCACAATGGCGGGCATGACCAGTGGATTGACGCTAAAAAATCACATCATAAAGGATATGACCGTTATCCTTTGACGATGGGGTATTACACGCGCGAAGATCTGCCTTTCTATTATGCGCTTGCAGATGCATTTACTGTTTGTGACCAGAATTATTGCGGTGCCATGACCAGCACGACGCCCAATCGTCTGTTGTTTATGACGGGAACGGTGCGCGATCGCCAGGAGACATCGTCCAGTGTCTATATGCGCAACGGGGAGATTCTCGAAGGGGGGATGACGTGGAGCACCTTTCCTGAAAGGCTTGAAAAGGCTGGTATATCATGGAGGTATTATCAGAATGAACTGACCCAGACAGGTGGCATGAGTGACGAAGAGCGCGGCTGGCTGGGTAATTTTGGAACCAACGTACTGGAATGTTTTGACCAGTATGTTGTCTCTGCCAATCCGGGATTTGATGACTGGCTTGATGCACGTATCAGTGATTGCCAGAACCATCTGGAGCGCCTGAATAGCCGGGAAATGCTGATATCAGAAACACAGGCGGAAAAACTGTCCGAAGCACGTCTGCTGCTGGACGTCCTGATGCAACGAAAGGAGCAGGCCGCTAAGACACGCGGGAAGCTGACATCTGATGAGCGAGCTCTATTTGAGAAAGCCTTTGTTATCAACAAAGGTGATAAAAATTATCGCGAACTGGAAAAACTCACTTTTCAGGATGGAGCAAAATCCATCAGCATGAAAGCACCGAAAGGTGACATCCTGTATCAATTTCGTCAGGATGTAAAAGAAAGTAAGCTTCCCACCGTATCATGGCTTTCAGCGCCCGGGCATTTCTCAGATCATCCAACTTCACCATGGTATGGGGCATGGTATGTCTCAGAGGTGATGGATATTCTTACAGAAAATCCTGAAGTTTGGAAAAAGACGATTTTCATTATTACTTATGATGAAAATGATGGATATTTTGACCACTGTTGCTCTTATGTGGCGCCAGACCCCACACGCCCCGAAACTGGGCTTTCGTCCAGCAGCATTGGAGGGGAGGGGCTTGAATACACGACTGCGCAAGATGAAATTGCCAGAGGGGTACCTGAGCATCTGGCCCGTAGCGGCCCAATTGGACTTGGTTTTCGTGTGCCTATGATCGTCGCTTCTCCCTGGAGCAGGGGAGGGTGGGTTAACTCACAGTTGTTTGAGCATACTTCTACGTTGCGTTTTCTAGAAAAATTTGTTCAGGAAAAATTTGGGAAAAATATTACCGAAACAAACATTTCACCATGGCGGCGTGCCATCAGTGGTGATCTGACATCATGCTTTCGTACCCATGATGGATCGATACCAGTCTTGCCGTATCTGAAGCGTAACACATATTTGCATATGATTGAGGATGCGAAAGATCGGCCCATGCCCAGCGGCTTCCGTGCGCTTGAAGTCGATGAAATTGCGGAACTACGTATTAATCCAGAAAAAATGTATGAGACTATTCGGCAGGAGCCAGGTGTTCGTCCGGCCTGTGCGCTACCCTATGAACCCTATTGTGATGGTGGTGTCAGTGCGGATGGCCAAAGTATTATGCTGCGCTTAGAAGCCGGCACAGCGTTATACGGTCGGCATGCTGCCGGTTTGCCTTTTAACGTCTACTGTTACACCAATCCGGCAAGTAACAGCATGCAGTCCGGCACGTATGCTGTTGCCGCAGGCGATACGTTGAATGCCGCATTTGAGATGTCTGCTTTTTCACAAGGTCAGTATGATTTAGAGGTGCATGCACCGAACGGTTTTTATCGTCGCTACAAGGGGCAACAGCATGGCCTTAGGATAGAGGCATCCTGCAGTTATCTGGCTGGCCAGAAGAAAGACATCGTTTTGCATGTGGCTAATCACGGGAAGAAGACTGTCGAGCTTATCTGTATCTTAAAAGGCGACTCTCTCACGCGGACCGTGCACCTCGTTGCCGGGCAGACACAGGCTATAGCATTTGATCTCGCTGCACATGCCATGTGGTATGATATTACAGTATCTACCAGAGACGAGGCTGAATTTCTGTATCACTTTTCCGGTCGGGTTGAAACAACCCGACCCGGGAGGACGGATACAGTAATGGGAAGATTACAGGCCGACTAAAATTAAGGTAGCCTGCTGAATCAGGCTGGGCAATGAGGCCGTTTATCAGCAGACCACCTCTGATATTTCGTCAAACAAGATGCGTCAGTCAGACTGCCATAAACATCCGCTTTTCCTATAGCTTGCGTATGCGTGTAGCGGCTGCAAGCTTTGATCTGGACGGCCAGAAGGGTAAAGCCGCAGGCTTTGCGTTCACCCAAAGGAAGTAGGGCATTTCCTGCTGTCCAGCGAATGTCTTTGCATTCCAGCCCGTTCCAGCCATCGAGGTTTTTTTCAGATAGATGAGCCGTGATGGTATGGGTCTTACCGTTTTCGAGCATTGTTATCTCACCGACCGCCACTCCAAAATAACGGCGGTCATCTACAAACGGACCTATGACATCACAAGGGCGGCTCGCACGGGAGACAAGACGTAAGGTCTGCACTCCTGTCGGGATTATGAACATGACCCGACCATTATGTTCGCGGATTTGGTGGATGATTGTGCCTTTTTCAGTCACAAGGTGTAGATCGGGTTCGTCGGAGAATGCAGGTGCTTCCGTCTGTGGTCGATAACCTGTTTTGTTTGCGCGCGCTTCGATACGACGAAACACTGGTTCAACATGCTCACGTGACACACCCAGAGGCGCAGTTGCATCATTCCATGTAAGGTTACGGGATCGCGTGAAAGATACCACATTACCTTTTTGCTGGAAGGCGCCACGGTTGCCTGTATCGAGGTAGCTTTCCGTGAGCATGCCATCAGCCATTATGATGGAATGCTCTTCAGTTTCTATGTGATAGTAGTCATAGGAAATAAACGACTTATCGTAGAAGATCGAAAGACCGTTCACAAGCATCCGGGCAGGGATAAATATTCCGCCAAAGAACAGAGCATGTTCGGCTGTAATCAACATATCTTTGAAGGGCACACCAGCTGTAATAGCATTTTTTAGAATGCGCACAGGGTATCCAGCCTCATCATCCGGCAGGTTGGGTCGAATATTACAGTGTGACTGGCCCGCCCAGGTCACACGGCGATTTTCAGAGCGTCCGTTGACGAAGGTGATCACCTCATCGCCTTGACGAATGTCCTGTATTGCCCGGTTGCCGGACGGAGTGGAAACCATACTGTCTGTCAGGAAACAGACTTCATAAAGCAGACTGCCATCTGGTGCTGAGTCCAGCGCAAAGCCATGGCTGGCAACACCGAGAATATTAAGCGTGATGTCCGCCCCACCATTAAGGTGCAATATGACGTGGTCGGTATCAGAATATGTTACTGATGTGACGTCATCTGTGTTGAGGCCAGCTATTTCTATACTGTCAGACTGATCGCCGGATGTTCCCTCAAATCCACTTATGACTGTTGTCAGTGTACCGCCGGAAGACAATCCTGAAACGGTCAAGTCAACATTGTTATCGCCATCCATAACAATGGCTCCACTAACATTTGCCCAGATATTTGCAACCGCCCCACCTTTGAGTGTGAGGGTGCCATCCAGAGTGGCATCATTTTCAAGGGTAATTCTGCCTCCGTTACTGACCACAGTATCGGTTGCGCTACCACTGACGTCTAGAATGCCACCACTGTTTACGGTCGCTCCAGATAAAATTCCGCCATTAGAGACAAAGATTTCCGCACCGTTATTAACAGTTATGTCAGATACACCCCCTCCATAGGAGACAAAAATTTCGCCGCCA